>JAEDLK010000036.1 GCA_016295355.1 Clostridiaceae bacterium | reverse complement strand
TGACCACTGATTTTAGCAATTAAACCGTAATGCTTCGGACGACGAGCCTCAAACAGCTCTTCAACACGAGGCAGACCCTGAGTAATATCCTCCGTACTGGCGATACCACCGGTGTGGAAGGTTCTCATGGTCAACTGAGTACCCGGTTCACCGATGGACTGAGCGGCCACAATACCGACAGCCTCACCGGTATTAACCGGCCTACCGGTTGCCAAGTTTGCGCCGTAGCACTTCTTGCAGACACCGTGACTGGAGCGGCAGGTCAGAATCGAACGGATGGTGACCTCTTCCTTAACTGACGGATCTTTTTCGTGTTGTGCGGCCAAGCAATCACAAATAGCCTTGGCTTCCTTGCCGGTCATCAAAGTGTCCGAATCAACCAGCACTTCGCCGGTAGCCGGATCCACGAAGTCATGCAACAGATAACGACCGCACAGACGCTCGGACAACGGTTCAATCGAATGGTTGCCGTCCTTAATTTCGGCAATGGTCAGGCCCTCGTCGGTGCCGCAATCATCCTCACGGATAATGACCTCTTGGGAAACATCAACCAAACGGCGGGTCAGGTAACCCGAGTCAGCCGTACGCAAAGCGGTATCGGCCAAACCCTTACGGGCACCACGGGAGGAAATGAAGTATTCCAAAACATTCAAGCCTTCACGATAGTTAGCACGAATGGGAACTTCGATAACCTTACCGGCGGTGTTGGCAATCAAACCACGCATACCGGCCAACTGACGAATCTGGCTCATGGAACCACGAGCACCGGAGTCAGCCATCATGAAGATGGGGTTGAACTCATCCAAATTATCCTTCAGAGCATCGGCGACATCCTCGGTGGCCTTGTTCCAAATTTCGATAACCTTACGGCTTCTTTCCTCGTTGTTCATGAAGCCACGACGATACTTCTTGGTAATCTTATCGATTTCCGCTTCGGCGTTGGTCATGATTTCCTTTTTGGTCGGCGGAATAACCGCATCAAAGACAGCAACGGTGATAGCACCCTTGGTGGAATACTTAAAGCCGGTGGCCTTGATCTTATCCAACACGATGGCCGAAGCACTGGTGCCCTTGGCCGCAATGCAACGGTCAATAATTTTACCAAGCTGCTTCTTGCCGACCTTATTCTGAATGATGTCATCATTGCTCTCAACGAAATGTTTGGATTCATCCTTCAGTGCAAAGGTCCACTCCAAATCCAGCTCATGACCCTCACGGGTACGATCGGCAAAGCCGAGATCCTGCGGAATGGATTCGTTGAAGATGATGAAACCGACGGTGCACCACACCAAACGGCGGAAGCCGTTCTTTTCATAACGGACACGAATCGGAGCGTGCAGCCCGATTTGACCGTCTGTATAGGCCATGATGGCCTCATTCTTATCGCGGAAGAGCTTATTGGTGCCGTTTTCTTCGGCCTTGACGATGGTCAAGTAGTAAGAACCGAGCACCATATCCTGTGTGGGAACAACCACCGGCTTACCGTCAGACGGTTTCAACAGGTTATTGGCAGCCAACATTAAGAAACGAGCTTCTGCCTGTGCCTCAGCGGACAGCGGTACGTGGACCGCCATCTGGTCGCCGTCGAAGTCGGCATTGTAAGCCGTACAGACCAACGGATGCAACTTAAGTGCCTTACCCTCGACCAGAATCGGTTCAAAAGCCTGGATGCCTAAGCGGTGCAAGGTCGGGGCACGGTTCAACAAAACCGGATGCTCCTTAATGACAATTTCCAAAGCATCCCAAATATCACCGCTGGCACGCTCAACAGCCTTACGGGCGGCCTTAATGTTGGGAACCTTTTTATCCTCAACCAAGCGTTTCATCACAAAGGGCTTGAACAGCTCAAGAGCCATCTCTTTCGGCAGACCGCACTGATACATCTTCAATTCAGGGCCGACAACGATAACCGAACGGCCTGAATAGTCAACACGCTTACCCAGCAGGTTCTGACGGAAACGTCCCTGCTTACCTTTGAGCATATCGGACAACGACTTAAGGGCACGGTTGTTCGGGCCGGTGACCGGTTTGCCACGACGGCCGTTATCAATGAGTGCGTCCACAGCCTCCTGCAACATCCGCTTTTCATTACGAACAATGATATCGGGAGCCCGCAACTCCAACAACCGTTTTAAGCGGTTGTTGCGGTTGATGACACGACGGTACAAGTCGTTTAAGTCGGACGTCGCAAAACGACCGCCGTCCAACTGCACCATCGGACGAATGTCGGGCGGAATAACCGGCAGAACATCCAAAATCATCCACTCGGGACGGTTGCCCGACAAACGGAAGGCCTCTAAAACCTCCAACCTCTTGAGAATACGGATGCGCTTTTGACCGTTAGTCGTTTCCAATTCGGTACGCAGTTCGGTACAAACCTCATCCAAATCAATCTCGCAAAGCAGTTTCTTGATGGCTTCGGCACCCATCTCAGCCGTAAAGTCATCCTCGTATTTTTCTCGCATATCACGATACTGCTTTTCATTTAACAGTTGCTTCTTTTCCAAGGGCGTGTTGCCGGGATCGGTCACAATATACTGGGAAAAGTAAAGCACCTGCTCCAAAGCCTTCGGAGAAATATCCAACGCCAAGCCCATGCGTGACGGAATGGTCTTAAAATACCAAATGTGAGAAACCGGGGCGGCCAATTCGATGGTGCCCATGCGTTCACGACGCACCTTAGAGCGGGTAACCTCCACGCCGCAGCGTTCGCAGATTTTGCCCTTATAACGGATTCTCTTATACTTGCCGCAATGGCACTCCCAGTCCTTGGTCGGCCCGAAAATGCGCTCGCAGAAAAGGCCGTGCTGTTCCGGCTTCAGTGTCCGGTAGTTGATGGTTTCCGGCTTGGTAACCTCACCGTATGACCAGCTGCGGATTTGTTCAGGAGACGCAATGCCGATCTTAATAGATTCAAATTCAATATTATTATCCATCTGCTCTGCCTCCCTTAAAATTCGGTATCGTCTTCGATATCATCAACATCCGATTCTTCGATGATATCCTCGCCGTTTTCATCCTGGAGCGTGAAGCCCTCCGGTTCACCGTCCAGGACAGTTTCCTGCTCGAGGGTTTCATCGGGAGCCGGCGGCACAAAGGGCAAACCGATGTCCTCGTCCTCATCATAGGTCTGCTTCAGGTCAATCTCATTGCTGTCGGCATCCAATACCTTAATATCCAATGCCAAGGACTGCAGTTCCTTAATAAGAACTTTGAAGGACTCCGGAACACCCGGCTGCGGCACATTTTGACCCTTGACGATGGCCTCATAGGTCTTGACACGGCCCACCACATCATCCGACTTAACCGTCAGGATTTCCTGCAAGGTGTAAGCGGCACCGTAAGCCTCCAAGGCCCAAACTTCCATTTCGCCGAAACGCTGACCGCCGAACTGCGCCTTACCACCCAACGGTTGCTGGGTAACCAAGGAGTACGGACCGGTAGAGCGGGCGTGAATCTTATCGTCAACCAAGTGGTGCAACTTGAGGTAATACATATAACCGACGGTAACGGGATTATCAAAACGTTCACCGGTACGGCCGTCGTTTAAGAAGGTCTTACCGTCAACAACCTTGAGCTTATCCTCCATAGCTAAGGCTACCAAGGCCGCCTCATCGTTACGAACCTCATCATCCAAACGGCGAATATCCTTACGGCCGTCCTCGGTCACCACTTCTTCAACCAGCAGTTTACCGCCCAACGGTTCAAGGAACTTACCGTTATCTTTATTAAACATAATATCACGGCAGATACCGGCATCCATAAAGGCATTGATGATATCTGACTCGTGAGCGCCGTCAAAGACGGGGGTGCAAACCTTCCACCCCAGCTTGCTGGCGGCATAACCCAAATGAACCTCCAACACCTGTCCGATGTTCATACGGGAAGGAACGCCCAACGGATTCAACACGATGTCAAGCGGTGTACCATCCGGCAAGAACGGCATATCCTCGCTCGGCAGAATCCGGGACACAACGCCCTTATTACCGTGACGGCCCGCCATCTTATCGCCGACCGAAATCTTTCTCTTTTGGGCGATGTAACAACGAACCACCAGGTTAACACCGGGGCTTAACTCGGAAGAATTCTCACGGTCAAAGACCTTAACATCCACGATGGTTCCGTACTCACCGTGCGGCACACGCAGGGAGGTGTCTCTGACTTCGCGGGCTTTTTCGCCGAAAATAGCTCTCAACAGTCTTTCTTCGGCAGTCAGCTCGGTTTCGCCCTTCGGGGTGACCTTACCGACCAAAATATCACCGGCAATAACCTCGGCACCAATACGGATAATGCCCCGTTCATCCAAATTCCGCAAGGCATCCTCGCCGACATTCGGAATTTCACGGGTGATTTCCTCGGCACCCAGTTTGGTATCACGGGCTTCCAATTCATATTCTTCAATATGAACGGAGGTATACATATCGTCACGAACCAGCTTTTCATTGATGAGAACGGCATCCTCGTAATTGTAGCCTTCCCAAGTCATAAAGCCGATCAACGCATTGCGTCCCAAGCTGATCTCTCCGTTATCCGTAGCCGGACCGTCGGCGATCACCTCTTTCTCGATAACCTTCTGGCCCACCGAAACAATCGGACGCTGATTGATACAGGTGCCGTGGTTGGAGCGCAAGAACTTAATGAGCTCATACTCATCCGTTTCGCCGTCCTCGGTCCCAATACAGATGCGATTGGCATCCACATAGGTGACCGTGCCGGGGCGTTTGGCCAACACCACAACGCCGGAGTCCACTGCGGCTCTGTATTCCATACCTGTTGCCACGATGGGGCTTTCAGTTTTCAGAAGCGGTACAGCCTGCTTCTGCATGTTCGAACCCATCAAAGCACGGTTGGTATCATCGTTTTCCAAGAAGGGAATCATGGCCGTAGCGACCGAAACCACCATCTTCGGAGAGACATCTATATAATCGGCGCGAGCGGTTTCGATTTCCACAAAGCCGTCACGATACCGAGCATTGACCTTGTTTCTGACAAAATAGCCGTTTTCATCCAACGGTTCATTGGCCTGTGCGACATAATACTCGTCTTCTTCATCGGCCGTCATATAAACGACTTCATCCAACACACGGCCGGTCGCCTTGTCCACCTTACGGAAGGGAGCCTCGGCAAAGCCGTATTCGTTAATCCTGGCATAGGTAGCCAGATAAGAAATCAAACCGATGTTGGGGCCTTCAGGGGTTTCAATCGGGCACATACGACCGTAATGGGTATAGTGAACATCTCGAACCTCGAAGGAAGCACGATCTCTTGATAAACCGCCGGGACCCAAAGCCGACAAACGACGCTTATGAGTCAGCTCAGACAACGGGTTTGTCTGATCCATGAACTGAGACAACGGCGAAGAGCCGAAGAATTCTTTAATTGCCGCCACAACCGGACGAATATTGATGAGCGACTGCGGTGTGGTGTTATCGACATCCTGTGCCTGCAAGGTCATCTTTTCACGAACCACACGCTCCATACGGGAAAAGCCGATACGGAACTGGTTCTGCAACAATTCACCCACCGAGCGAATACGACGGTTGCCCAAATGGTCAATATCATCCACGTTGCCGATGCCGTGGTGCAAGCCGATGAAATAGCTGACGGATGCAAAAATATCATCAATGGTGATATGCTTGGGAATCAATACATCAATGTTTTCGGCAATAGCGGCACGGATGTCATCCTTTTCGGTGTTCTGTTCTAAAATGCTCTTTAAGCAAGCAAACGACACATTCTCGTTGACGCCCAAGTCAGCCACATCAAAATCGATGAAATCGTGAATATCCACCATACCGTTGGACAGCACACGCACATCATGACGATTGCCCTCGGAGTCAATCACATACACATCAACGCTGTTGACACCCTTGCGCTGAATGGACTGTGCCAATTCGCGAGACAAAGTCGTTTCCGCCTCTGCCAACAGTTCCCCCGTCATCGGATCGACAACTGCCTTTGCCAACTTATGGCCGGTGATACGGGGAGCCAAAGATAGCTTCTTGTTGTATTTATAACGACCCACGCGGGAAATATCATAACGGCGGGGATCGAAGAACAACTGGTTCAAGTAAGTTTCGGCACCCTCGACGGTGACAGGCTCACTGGGACGCAGCTTTTTATAAAGTTCAATCAAAGCCTCGTCCTTTGTGGACAGCTCGTCGGCAGCCATGGTAGCTGTCAGGCACTCGTCACTGCCGAACAGACTGTTAATCTGCTGATTGGTCGCCAAACCCAAAGAACGCAAAAAGACGGTTAGCGGCAATTTGCGGTTTTTATCAATTCGTACATACAGCACATCATTCATGGCTGTTTCGTATTCAATCCAAGCCCCTCGGTTGGGGATAATGGTGGAGGAGAACAGCTTTTTGCCGGTCTTAATATCGGCTGTCACATCATAATAAGCACCGGGCGAACGAACCAACTGCGACACAACGGCACGCTCGGCACCGTTGATAACAAAGGTGCCGGATTCGGTCATCAGGGGAAAATCGCCCATGAACACTTCGCTTTCTTTGATTTCGCCGGTTTCCTTATTCAGCAGACGAGCTGTCACACGCAATGGGGCGGCATAGGTGGTATCCCGCGCCTTACATTCGGCCACAGTGTATTTCTGCTTATCATCCAGTCGATAATCAATGAAATCCAACACCAAATTACCGGTGTAATCGGTTATGGAAGACATATCCCTAAAGACTTCCTTCAGACCTTCTTCCACGAACCATTTGTATGAATCCTTCTGGATCTCAATGAGGTTGGGCATATCGATCACTTCATTGATCTTAGAGAACGTCATACGAGTGTTTTTACCCAGTTGAACAGGTTTGACATTCACTGTTGACTCCATAGGTTTGCTTCACTCCTCCAAATATTTTACGGTCCTTCCGTAAGAAAAAACCAAAATGGGAATTTCTCGGAATTTCATGAGACACGCTCCGAAAAATGCGGGCACAGAGCCACAATACCCCATCATTCAGTGAATACTTATTATATTACAAACAATTCGGTAAGTCAAGCATATTCTTGGCTTTTTTTGAAAAAAAAGGACTTTCTTCCTTTTTTCGGTCTGTTTCGAGGCAAAAAAGCAGGGCCTTCCTCATCGGAAAGCCCCTACTCTTAGTGTTGTGATTCTTTTTTTCGTCGGTTTTTTACGGCAGGAAGCACATAGGCGAACCAACAAGCCACCGCCCCAACCGCCAAGCCCCACAGACAATCCAACAGGGAATGCTGTTTAATGAAAACGGTGGATGCGCAGATCAGCAACGCCAAAACCACCGCCGGCCACCGAAAACGTCGCAAAATGGGCATATCGAAGAAGAGTGCCGCCGTACCGATGCAGCCGACCACATGCATACTGGGCAAAACATTGGTATTGGTATCCACCCGATACAAGGCCTCTACCAATTTAGTGCACAGATTATTCCGTTCCATCACGGCCGGCCGCAAATTCTGTCCGTTTGGAAAGACCGAGAAAATCAGCAAACAGATGCTGAAGCCGATTATCAAATAGATTAGGTAATGTCGATAGGCACGGTCATCCTTAAACAGAGCCAACAGGCCCGGCAAAGCCAAAAACGGATACCACAGCACATAAAAAACCACAAAGCCCTCTAAAAACGGAATGCTATCATCAATGGGCAAATAGGACACATAATATGTACTGCTTGAGGGAATCATCCGTTCTACAAGAAAAAACCACAATAGATAAAACGGAATATACAGCAACAATAGCAAATCCTTGCGATATCGTATGGCATCAGTCAGGCGTTTCAACAGATAACCCTCCTTTTAGCGTCCGTCGGTCACAATTGACCGTCAGCAGGTACTGATAAAAAAGCCGGTTACGATTTCTCGCAACCGGCAAAAAAACAAAAGCCGTTATTCGTTAAAGCCGGATTCAACCAGTGTAACCAAACCGTTGACCGCATCCTTTTCATCCGAGCCGTCCGCGATAATGCGAATAGCGGTACCTCCCACAATGCCCAGTGACAAAACGCCCAACAAGCTCTTGGCGTTAACACGACGATCTTCCTTTTCCACCCAAATAGAGGACTTATACTCATTGGCCTTTTGGATAAAGAAGGTAGCCGGACGAGCGTGCAAACCGACTTGATTCTGAATAACTACATCTTTAACGAACATATTTGATTTCTCCTTAAGGCATTTTCACTTTACAAGTGCATTATACCACATTCTATTCAATAGTCAATCAGCCTTGAAAAACTTCCATTTTTTGACCAATCTCTCTGTTCTTTCCGGCCGTAATTTGTGCAGTTTCGCCCATATTCCCGGATTGTTTTATATCTTTTGTACAGAAAGCACAGTCTATTTCTCTTCAATGCGTTCGGCCTCTGACTGTTTCAAAAAGCGTTTGTCCTTTTCACTTAAAACGGCCTTTTTCAGCATATCCGGCCGCCGTTGCTTGGTAATCGTCAGAGCTTGCTCATGACGCCAACGGTCCACCGCCGCATGGTCACCCGATAAAAGCACCGGTGGGACATCCCTGTTGTGCCAACGGGATGGACGGGTATATTGCGGATACTCAAGTAATCCGGCAAAATGGCTTTCCTCGGTAAAGCAAAGATCATCGGCTAAAACCCCCGGTAACATCCGACATACAGCATCGGTAAACACAACGGCAGGCAATTCGCCGCCCGTCAACACAAAATCGCCCAGGGACAATTCCTCATCCACCAATTCGTCCAGCACGCGCTGATCCACACCTTCATAATGCCCACACAAGAACACAATATGCTCCATTTTTGACAGTTCCAGAGCTTTTTGTTGGTCAAACACCTGCCCTTTCGGTGAGCAATAAATCAAATACGGACGATTTGCCTCCTTCTCGTATAGCGAATGAAAGCAGCGGTCAATCGGGTCGGCCATCATCACCATCCCCATGCCGCCGCCAAACGGCGTATCGTCCACCTTGCTATGCTTATTATTGGCATAATCTCGGATATTCACACAACGAATATCCACTTTTCCCGTTTTTCTGGCACGACCGATGATACTTTCATTTAGCACCGTTTCACACATTTCGGGAAACAGGGTCATCAGATCAATCTTCATCATCAAAAATCCCCTTAAGCGGTCGAACAACCGCTGATCCTTTTTCAACATCCACCGAAACAATACACTCATCAATGGCCGGCAATAAATACGTGCGACCGTCCTTTTCTATGTGCCATACATCGTTGGCCCCGGTCGCCGACACATCCTGCACCGTGCCGAGCACAAGACCGGTATCGGCATCTGTAACCTGACAGCCGATCAATTCCTCAATAAAGTAGCGCCCCTCAGGCAAAACAGCATCCTCACGGGACAGCCGTAACACGATTCCCCGTAAAGCCTGCGCCTGCTGTGGGGTGTCAATGCCTTTGAGCTTTAAAAGCACCATATTGCCGTGCGGCACGGCTCTTTCCACGGCAATCGGTTTATCCTCTGCCAAATACAGCCGTTTATAGCGACAAAGATCCGCCGGCGTATCGCACCAATGCTGTACCTTTATGAGTCCCTTTATGCCATGGACTCCAACAATTTTTCCAACCTGCAAATACTTTACTTTCATGTTTCACCCTTAAAGAACAGCCCCCACTGAAACAATGGGGGCCGATTAGCGGTATTCACCGCAGTCTGACAGCGAATCAATCGATTTCAACCATGATTTTTTGGTTATCGCGATTGGCGGCGGCACGCATCAGCGTACGGATTGCCTTGGCAATCCGTCCCTGCTTGCCGATCACCCGTCCCATATCGCCCTCGGCAACATGGAGATGATAAACGATAACCCCTTCTTCGTTGATTTCATCCACATCGGCAGTGACCGCCGATGGATCTTCCACAAGACCCGCTGCGATGGCAATCAGAAGTTCTTTCATACTTGCTCCTTTAACCTTTACAGAACATTGTTCTTCTTCAGCAATGCCTTGACGGTATCGGTCGGCTGAGCGCCGTTGGCAATCCACTGCTTGGCCTTTTCAGCATCAATGCTGACCACAGCCGGATCCTTGGTGGGATCGAAATAACCGATCTCTTCAATGAAACGACCGTTTCTCGGAAAACGGGAATCCGCTACGACCACACGATAGAAGGGAGCCTTCTTTGCGCCCAAACGACGCAGTCTGATTTTCACTGCCATTGTAAGCACCTCCTGTAACAGAATATATCGTTAAAAGAAAAATTCTTTTTAACAACCGTACTTAAAGCCCGAAACCGCCGGGCATACCCGGAAAACCGCCGCCCGGAAAATTGCCGGACATTTTTCTTTTTTTGCCCTTTTTAGAAGAAAAGCCCTTAAACATCTTCTTCATTTGCCCATACTGATTCAGCAGTCGATTAACATCCTCCACCTTGGTGCCCGAACCGGCGGCAATGCGGCGTTTTCGGGAGGCGTTGATGATGTCCGGCTTACGGCGTTCCTGCTTAGTCATAGAGGTAATCACCGCTTCAATGCGCAACATCGCCTTATCGTCCACATCCACGTCCTTCAACTGCTTATCCATGCCCGGAAGCATAGACAGTACATTTTTTAAGGGTCCCATTTTTCTGATTTGACGGAACTGGGACAACAAATCATCCAAATCAAAGGTGTTATCGGCCATCTTACGCGCCGCTTCCTCGGCCTGTGCCTCATCAATCTGTGCCTCGGCCTTTTCAATCAAGGACAACACATCGCCCATGCCCAAGATACGGGAGGCCATACGGTCGGGATGGAATTCCTCCAGTGCATCCAGCTTTTCACCTACACCGGCAAACAGAATCGGTTTTCCGGTAACGGCCTTGACCGAAAGTGCCGCACCGCCTCTGGTGTCGCCGTCCAACTTGGTCAAAATCACACCGGTAATTTCCAGTGTTTCGTTAAAGGTCTTAGCCACATTGACGGCATCCTGACCGACCATGGCATCAATGACCAACAGAATGTTGTGAACCTCAACCGCCTGCGTGATGCGTTGCAGTTCCTCCATCAACTCCTCGTCGATATGCAACCGACCGGCGGTATCCAAAATAACATAATCATGACCGTAATCCTTAGCGTGCGCCACGGCTTGTACGGCGGTCAACTCCGGCTTTTGCGTGCCCTTTTCAAAAACAGGCACACCCACCGCTTCGCCTACAACCTGCAACTGCTTGATAGCGGCCGGACGGTAAATGTCGCAACCGACCAGCAAAGGGCGGTGCCCTTTTTCCTTCAAATAGCGGGCCAACTTGGCACAATGCGTTGTTTTACCGGCACCCTGCAAGCCACACATCATAATAACCGTGGGAATTTTGGAGCTGACGCAAAGGCGAGCCTGTTCACTGCCCATTAGCTCGGTCAACTCATCCCGCACAATCTTGATAATCATTTGAGCGGCGGTCAGCGATTCCATCACATTGGCGCCGATACACCTTTCGGCCACGCCGGCAGTGAAATCCTTAGCCACCTTATAATTTACATCGGCCTCTAATAAAGCCAGACGAACCTCACGCATGGCTTCCTTTACATCGGATTCAGTCACCTTGCCGCGGGAACGCAAACGCTTAAAAACACCGGCTAACTTATCGGATAAACTGTCAAACGCCATGCGGCACCTTCCCTTTCCGGCACAATGGCCTATAACGCATCAATCAGGGCCAACAGCCTCTCTATATCGTGTTTCCCGGCCGCCTCTTTCAACTCGGCAACCGTGCGGTTGTAATGCAACTTTTCTTCATAAATCCGCAGCTGCTGTTCACAACGACGAATAGCATCATAAGCGGCCTGTCTGGTCATATTCTCATTCTCGGAAATCTCCGACAGCGAGAGGTCCTCATTATAGTAATCATTCATCATACGCTGATGCTTTTCGCTAAACAAACAACCGTATGTATCCAACAGCCAGCATACCGATAAATCCTTCATGCCATACACCCTACCGCTGTCAAGTTATTTTCTTTACAACGGTCATTGTATCACATGACAGGTTTCCTGTCAAGTTTTTTTCTTGACATATTTTTATTGTTGAAAACCGCCGACAAATCCGCTATAATGACTATAGAATATCGAAACGCTGGAAAGCGTGTC
>JAEDLK010000035.1 GCA_016295355.1 Clostridiaceae bacterium | reverse complement strand
GCATAAAATAACCGTCATTCTGTTGTATCAGAATGACGGTTATTCTTTGGTGGAGGCGAGGGGAATCGAACCCCTGTCCAAAAATCAATCCACAGAAGCATCTCCGAGCGCAGGCAACTGTTTGCATTCCCTCGTCCGCACGGCAGTTGCCGGCCTTGCGGTCTCAGTAGCCCCGGGTCGTGACGGAAGGAAGGGCAACCCTCCGTTCATGTGCACCGCTAATCGACGCCCTTTTCCGGTCGCGGTACTCCGGAATCGGACGGCTGCTTAATTAAGCAGCAAGAGCAACAGTATTGTTGTCTTTTATTCTTTATCAATTGCGGATTTTATGGCGGTCCCGCACCGCCGCTCGCTTCCTCTGTTTCAAAATCCCTGTCGAAACCTTTACGCCCCCATATATACATATAAATATAAGGCGTCCGCCTTAATCGGAAAAAACGCCGCGATGTTGCTCCTTCAAGGCGCGCTGAATGTTACGATCGGCATCCTTACCGGCGGCAACGGCGCGCTTATCATATAGCTTTTTACCTTTGCAAACACCCAGTTGAACCTTAACCCGAGAACCCTTAAAGTAAAGCGAAAGGGGAATGAGTGTCAGCCCTTGTTGTTTGATCAAACCAAATAAGCGCAGGATTTCCCGTTTGTGCAACAAAAGCTTTCTCGGACGCATGGCCTCCGGATTGAATCGATTGCCGTACTCATACGGACTGATGTGCATTTGCTTGACGAACATTTCGCCGTCGTCAATGCTGCACCAGGCATCCTTCAAATTCACACCGCCGGCCCGAATGGACTTGATCTCGGTGCCGGTCAGAACAATGCCGGCTTCCAATGACTCTTCGACGAAGTAGTCGTGAAAGGCCTTTTTATTGCTGGCAATGTTTTTTGTCTTCTCGGCCATCCGATGTCCTCCTTTCCATTCACGGCAGTACCATCAGTATAGCATACCGTCAGAACTAAATCAAGTGAAAACGGACAGATTCTGTCGGCTTCCAAAAGTTTGCATATGAATATTATGCAGCAAATGTATGCATATATATTCGCATTAAGCGTCAATGTTATGATAAAAATGCACAAAAAACGCAAAAATATTGAGCTAATTGGATGTAATATAACGATATTCGCATAAATTTTCAAATAACACTTGCAATTATATTGATTTGGTGTTATCATAGGCTCATACAAAAAAGCAAAGAACAAATGGAGGAATAAATGATGAAAAAAACACTTGCAATTTTGTTAGCCATTGTGGCCGTTTTGGGTATTTGCCTTTGCACGGCCGGTTGCGGAACTAAAGAGAAGGAAAAGCTGGTCATGGGTACCAACGCTTCTTTCCCGCCGTATGAATTCGTTGATGACAACGGCAACATCGTCGGCATTGACGCTGAGATTGCCAAGGCCATTGCCGAAAAGCTGAACATGGAACTGGAAATCAAAGACATGGAATTTGATTCTTTAATCCCCGCCGCAAAGGCCGGTACAGTGGACATGGTTTTGGCAGGTATGACCGTAAACGAAGAAAGAAAGTTGTCGGTGGACTTTTCGGAATCTTATGCTAAAGGCGTTCAGGTAATCATTGTTGCCGAAAATTCCGATATCAAAACCAATGATGATTTAGACGGCAAGATGATCGGTGTTCAGGCCGGCACTACCGGTGATACCTACTGCACAGATGACTTTGGACAGGATCATGTCAAGCAGTTTGCCAATGGTGCGTTGGCTGTAGCCGCTTTGACCAACGGTCAGGTTGATTGCGTGGTCATTGATAACGAACCGGCCAAGAACTATGTGGCGGCCAACAAAGGTTTGAAGATTTTGGAAACCGTTTATGCCGATGAGGATTATGCCATCGCCGTATCCAAGGAAAAGACCGAGCTGATGACCAAGATCAATAAGGCTTTGGCTGAACTCAAAGAGGAAGGCAAGATTAAGGAGATTGTCTCCAAGTACATCAAGGCCGATTAAAACTCATAACGCATCTGTCTCAAGGGACGGCTCAGCCGTCCCTTCATTCTCATATTATGTCGGGGGATTGTTTTGGGTATTTTAACTTTTGCAGGCTGGTTAGCCGAGGCACCGGCATGGATCGCCGGTTTGCCTGAATGGCTACAAAACATCCTGTTCCAATTGTATCAGACCTTTGTATATCAAAACCGTTGGAAGTTTTTTGTCGACGGATTGAAAATTACCTGCATTGTTACCGTTGGTGCGCTTGCGTTGGGCGTACTTATCGGTTTAATTGTCGGGGTGATTAGAACCTCCTATGAAACGGGCTCAAAGAAGCATAAGTCGTTTTTGTTCACGTTGCTCAACGGTCTTTGCAAGGTTTATTTAACGGTCATTCGCGGCACACCCATGATGGTGCAGCTACTGATCATGGGCTTTGTTGTTATGGTGCCCAAAAGCGATACGGGAATGATTCTTTGCGGTGTTGTTACGCTGGGAATCAATTCGGGGGCTTATGTGGCTGAGATAGTACGCTCCGGCATCATGTCCATCAGCGCGGGACAAACTGAGGCCGGCCGCAGTTTGGGTTTTAATTATGTGCAAACCATGTGGTATGTTGTCATTCCGCAGGCCGTTAAGAATATTTTACCGGCTTTGGGCAATGAAATGATCACACTGCTGAAGGATACCTCTCTTGTTTCGGTTATTGCGTTGCGTGATGTGACCAAGCAGGCACAGAATCTTGTCAGCAAGACCTATCAGGCCTATGTTCCGTATATCAGCCTGGCTTTGATTTATCTTGTGCTGGTTATGGTCTTGTCAAAATTACTGTCTGTCTTGGAAAGGAGGCTGCGTAAGAGTGATCAGTAAGGAAGCGGAGACCCTCATTAAGGTAGATGGATTGAAAAAAGCTTTTGGCGATATAGATGTTCTTAAGGGCATTGACACCGACATTCACAGGGGCGAGGTAGTCGTGGTTGTCGGTCCGTCCGGCTCCGGCAAATCGACATTCCTGCGTTGCCTTAACTTATTAGAACAACCCACAGGCGGCCACATTTTTTTTGAAAATACAGATATTACGGATAGCAAAGTGAACATCAATCTGCATCGGCAGAAGATGGGCATGGTGTTTCAGCAGTTTAATCTGTTTCCGCATATGACCGTGTTGAAAAATATGACGTTGGCTCCCATGAAGCTGTTGGGCATGAAAAAAGAGGAAGCCGAAGGGAAGGCGATGAATCTGTTAGCGCGTGTCGGCCTTGCCGATCGGGCCAACGCCTATCCGTCGCAGTTGTCGGGCGGTCAAAAGCAGCGAATTGCCATTGTACGAGCCTTATGTATGGATCCCGATGTGATGTTGTTTGACGAGCCGACCAGTGCCTTGGATCCTGAAATGGTTGGCGAAGTGTTAGAGGTTATGAAAGAGCTGGCCAAAAGCGGGATGACCATGGTTTGTGTGACCCATGAAATGGGCTTTGCCAAAGAGGTCGCCGATCGGGTCATCTTCATTGATGAGGGCGTGATCATGGAGCAGGGGACACCAAAAGAGTTCTTCGGCAATCCGCAGTCTCCTCGTCTTAAGGATTTCCTTTCCAAAGTGTTGGTGTAAAGTAAAGCATTTAATCATAACAAAATCACCCCGAAGAGCAAGTCGCTTTTCGGGGTGTTGCTTTTGAAGGATTGATCATCGGTTATTCAGACGGTTAATACCCAAAGGGATATTTGTCGGTTACGGTTTTTTCATCGTAATAATGCCGATACCGGCCTGGAAGGGTGTATGCTCTTTTAACAGCTTTAAGTAGCCGCGTCGTAGGGTTGTGTCGGCCGGTAAAGCCAAGAGATCGTCAAATTGATCGGTCGAAAAGACACGCCACAGGGTATCTTCGCCGTCGTTATCGATCGGCCAAATCTCGTCAAAACAATTCATAAAGGTGATGATACCGCTGCTTTCCTTGAGCATTTCTCGGTGATAGGGTGCTAACAGCCAGGTAGTCGTGGTGAACAACACGCTGTCGCCCTCAAATGAATCAGCAAAGAAAGCCGTGGCACGCTTTAAGGAATCCTCAATTTCTTCCTTAATCAGCGGTCCGGAGCTGGGAATATGAATATGAATGGCTGGCTTTCCGCCTATGGGAGACGGTACCCGTTTGTCCACGGTGTCGCCCGGTTGGTACTGCAGTCGTCCAATGGGAAACAGCTTTAAGCTAAGGTGAAGGTTGAACCAAGCACAGACAAAGGAACCCCAGACCTTCTTGACATCATGACATTCGATCATTTTGCAGTACAAATCCTTGAAGACGCCTTCATACATTTCGTCAGAATAGTGATGTTCCCGATACAGTCGCTTCAGCGTGGGCATAAAGCACAGATACAGCAAAAACTGGGTTATATAAAGGGTTAAATCGGTACCCTCAAGATGGGCAGGCTGTTCCTTAAGCATGGCCGAAAAATCGAAACGTGTTTCCTCTCTGTCATAGGCTTCTACAAGACTTTCGAAATATTGATAAAATTCTTTGTTCTTTTCAATGCGTTCGGCTTCATCCAAGAGGGCTTTTTTTGCCTCTTTCGGTAATAAAACCATATCATCAAAGCGTTGAATAGCTTCTTGTAGCATACATTATGACCTCCGTTTCACAATGTCTAAAGTATAGCATAATCAAAGAATGAGTGCAATAGAATTTTTGCAAAAAAATTTTCAAGGTTTTGTGCATTGCTAAGCGTGTGTTCCTTGACTTTCTCGATATATTTTGGTAAACTGTTATCGTATAATATATTTGACTTTTCAGGTTTTTATGAAGGAGTGCGGTTTTATGAAAAAAAGATACCTGGCCGTCTTTTTGGCAATGGTGCTTTTGTTGTTTTCTTGTATGCCGGCTTTGGCTATTACAAGCGGCAAAGATGATTCGACCGTGTCAATTTACTCCATGCCGTTTATGGAGGCGGATGCCGTCCCGGTGGCTATGAAGGTGTCTAAATTGCCGAATCAAACCAGCTACCGTGTGGGAGATGCCTTTTGCGGTGACGGAACAGAACTGTTGCTTGAATACAGCGACGGCGGTCAGGAAACCGTGACATACGGCTATACCTTCACAGGTTTTGACTCTATCACCGCCGGACCGAAAACCGTTACCGTGCACTATAATGACCTGATTGATACCATTCGTGTTTATGTGGCCGAAATCTCCAATGAGCCGACGGAACCCGACGCATTGCAATGGACCTTGCGTTATTTTGACGATAAGGGTAATAGCATTCGTTATGTGCCGGAGGGCGGTACCTTCTGGATCTCGGTGGGGCTCAAGAATTATCATAACATTATCGGGAATATGTCTTCGGCAGAAAGCGGTGATTCGCCGATCATTTACGATCATACGTTGGATGCCTATTTGGCGGTATTCCATTTTGATAACAATAAAATCACGCCGGTTGAGGGCAGCGATTCCATTATCAATTTGTATGATCATATAGATTTTAGCGGTGACGCTTTTGTTGATAACGGTCGGTTTGTTTATATGGCGGCTGCCGATGAGCAGGACATCGGCTGCTCCTTGTTGGATGCAAACGACGGCGAATTGTTCCGTGTTCGGTTTATGAACATCAGTTCGGAGGTTGAAGAGGAAGCGTCGGTTAGCTTTGTGTCGTTTGACGGCGCCCGGTGCTCTCTTACCTGCGTAGACAAGGCCGCCGGTCAGGTATTGGATGTTTCCTGCTTTGCAACACAACCCGTTTACGGTTACGATACTTCTTATACCTTGACCTTGGGTGTTGCGGACGCCTTAAAAATCGTCGGTGCAGGCCTTACCTTGCAAAACGATCTTGCCATGGATTTCTATGTCAAGAAAAGCACCTTCTCTGAGGGTGGATACAGCAATCCGCTCATTCATTTTGCCTTTGGCGACACCGAGTACAATGTGACGAATTATCGTGAAAAAGGTGTATATTACATCTTCCGTTTTGATGATATTTCGCCGGATATGATGACGCAACTGTTGACGGCCCGTGTTAGCGCAACCGATTCGACAGGCCATGTGACCTACGGGCCGTTGTTGTCATACAGCGTCGGACACTATGCCGCCAATACCTTAGCTCGCTACAGCGACGATGAGTATGCAGCCTTAAAGACATTAGTGGTGGATATGTTGCGTTACGGTACGGCGGCTCAAATGTATGTCGGCAGTGCGTTACCGGCGGCAGACGGAGCCTTAACGTCAGAACAATCTGCTTGGGGAACCGATACAAATCTTCCCTTAACCCTGACAGATTATTTGAACCCGGAACAGCAAACGATTGAAAACCCGACTGTTTCCTTTACCGGCGCTCAACTGGATTTACAAAAGGCGGTCAATATTCAGTTCTTGTTCAAAACCGACGATGTGACAGATCTGACCTTTACGGTGCAAAACAGCGATAATCAGATTTACACTTATACGGCAGAAGATTTGACGGTCTTGGGTGACGGCTATTGCCTAATCTATGACAAACTGGATGCCGGACAGATGCGGACGTTGGTTTATGTGACGGCCTACCGTGACGGTGTGGCTGTCAGCCATACTTTGCAGTATAACATTGAATCTTACGCCGCCGCCAAACTGGCGGAAGGAACCGATGCGCCGCTTTGCGAGCTGCTTTCGGCCATGATGCGTTACGGTGATTCTGCAGCTTTGTACAAGACGTTACTGTAAGGGGGCATCATAATGGACGAAAAAAAAGTATTTGAAATTCCCTGTATAGAAGTTTATCGATACGACCGTGAGGATTATGTGACGGCCAGTATTGGGTTGCCGGTTGATTTCTTTGAGGATGACGCCAACGCAGGTAAGTGGTTTGTTTAATGAAGCTAAAGTATCATTTTTCCATTTGTGAGGTCGCCGGAGATACTGTGGCGATTGCTGTTGGTGACGATGCCGTGCGGTTTAACGGTATGATTAGGCTCAATCAAACGGCTCGCTGTTTGTTTGAAGCTTTAAGAGAGGACACAAACGAGGAGAAACTTGTCGATTGTTTGACAGCCGACTTTGCGGTGGGACGACAGGAGGCTTTGGCGTCCACGGAAGCCTTTATACGACAATTAAGGGAAAACGGTTTATTAGAAGAATGAATACAACGATTGAAGAACGCCTTATAACGGACGGCTATGTTGTTACGGTGCTTGGCGGCAGCAGTATGCGTCCTTTTATGACGGAACGCATCGACCCGGTGGTGATTCAACGGTGCGAGTCAGCCCCTAAAAAGGGACAGGTCATCTTGTACCGACGGGATGACGGCGTACTGGTACTACACCGTATTTTGCGTGTGCTACCGGACGGCTTTTTGACGCGGGGCGATGCCTGTGTGAGAGGTGAATACACCATCAAGCCGCAACAGGTGCTTGGTGTGATGCTTTCTTATGAACACCACGGCCGTCACATAGATTGCGCATCAAGAGGCTACCGATTCAGGTGTTTTGCTTGGAAACTTGCCTATCCTGTGAGGTTTTCTTGGAAACTGTTTTGTCGTTTTCTAAAACACAACCAATAAATACAAAACCCGAAGAACACATTCTTCGGGTCGTTTATTTATATGCTTTCAACAGGACGAACATATCGCACCAACACCGAATAGGATGTAATAAATATTTGTACATTTGATTAAACTTTGATCACTTTGGTCAAAATAGCAGTACAAATATTTACGGAGTGTGAAACGAACATGATCGTCAAACGCGGTGATATTTTTTATGCCGATTTAAGCCCGGTGGTTGGCAGCGAACAGGGTGGAACAAGGCCTGTACTGATTGTGCAGAACGATGTTGGCAATCGGTTCAGTCCCACCGTTATTGCGGCAGCTATCACCAGTCAGCACGACAAGGCCGATTTGCCGACGCACATCAAGGTTGAGGCGTCGGATTGCGGGCTGGCCAAGGATTCCATTGTGTTGCTTGAACAGGTGCGGACCATTGACAAGCGGCGTTTGCGTGAGAAGATGGGCGTGCTGGATAAAGATTCCATGGGATTGGTTGATCAGGCTTTATCGGTCAGCTTCGGCTTGAACAGCACACAGCCGGGTGTTTATTAGAAAAAGTGACTGTAAGGCTGTTAGTCTTACAGTCACTTTATGTATAGCGATCCATTAAAATTCAGCCGAGCCGGTGGTGCGGGGGAAGGGTAGGACATCACGGATGTTGGCAATGCCGGTGATGTACATGATGAGCCGCTCAAACCCTAAACCGAAACCGGCATGACGGGTGCCGCCGAAGCGACGCAGATCAACATACCAGCTGTAATCTTCGGCATTGCCGCCCATTTCGGCAATCCGTTTTTCAAGCAGTTCCAGTCGTTCTTCACGCTGACTGCCGCCGATGATTTCGCCGATGCCCGGTACCAAGCAGTCCACGGCCGCTACGGTCTTACCGTCATCGTTCAAACGCATATAAAAGGCTTTGATTTCCTTGGGATAATCGGTCACGAACAGCGGACGCTTAAAGATTTCCTCTGTCAGATACCGCTCATGTTCGCTTTGTAAATCGCAACCCCAGGCAACGGGATAGTCGAACTTGTGACCGCTCTTTTGCAACAGTTCAACCGCTTCGGTATAGGTGACGGTGGCAAAGTCGGATTCAATGACATGGGTCAATTTATCCTTTAAGCCGGCTTCAAAATGAGCCTCAAAGAAGTCCATTTCATCGGGGCATTGCTCCATCACATAGCGTAAAACATACTTTAGCATGGAAGAGGCAAGCTCCATGTCATCTTCTAAATCTGCAAAGGCCATTTCCGGTTCAATCATCCAAAACTCGGCGGCGTGACGGGCGGTATAGGACTTTTCAGCGCGGAAGGTCGGCCCGAAGGTGTACACCTTGCCGAATGCCATGGCCATAGCCTCGGCCTGCAACTGGCCGGAAACAGTCAGCGAGGTGGATTTTCCGAAGAAGTCCTTGCTGAAATCTACTTCACCGGCTTCGGTACGGGGTGTTTCGTCAAAAGGCAGGGTGGTGACACGGAACATCTCACCGGCACCTTCGGCGTCGCTGGTGGTAATGAGCGGCGTGTGAACATATATAAAGCCACGGTCAACAAAGAAACGGTGGATGGCATAGGCGGCGGCGGAACGAACACGGAAGGCGGCAGAGAAGGTGTTGGTGCGCGGACGCAAATGCTGTACCGTGCGTAAATATTCCAAAGAATGGCGCTTTTTTTGAAGCGGATAGGTCGGAGTAGAGGTGCCTTCCACTTCAATGGCGTCGGCACGCAATTCAAAAGGCTGTTTCATATCGGGAGTGGCTACCAACAGACCGTGTACCCGAACGGCCGAACCGACATTCAAAGCTGTAATGTCATCGAAATTCTTCAGGGTGTTATCATACACAACCTGCAAATTCTTAAAGCAACTGCCGTCGTTTAATTCCATAAACGAAATATTTTTGGATTGCCGGGAGGTTCTCATCCAGCCGCAGACGGTGATGGCCTCTTTGCCGGTGTATTCGCCCGGCGAACGGTACAAGGCGGTAATTTCAATCCGTTTCATGTTAACATCTCCTACACAAATATACCCCATTATACACTTATTTTGCCGAAAGGTCAATTTTAATATTGAACTATTTTGCAAAATCAGTTAAAATATGGTGGTATAGGCAAGCATTTCGCCGGTTTTAAGGAGAATGAAAAAACACATGACCGATCGGGAATATCTGACACTTCGAAGAGACATTATCAAAAAAGATTATGGCGGGATGAATGACCGCCAATTTGAGGCTGTTACCACCGTCAACGGGCCGTTGTTGGTACTGGCCGGGGCCGGCAGCGGAAAAACAACCGTTTTGGTTAATCGAATTTCGTATCTTGTGAAATATGGTAACGCCTTTGAAAGCGAGTCCGTCCATGCGTGCAGTGAGCAAGAGGCTGCCGATGCAAAGGCCTTTTTGCGTGGGGACAGTGCTTTTTTACCGCAGGGGGTGTTTGCCGATCATCCCGTGAATCCGTATCATATTTTGGCCATCACCTTTACCAATAAGGCGGCCGGGGAACTGAAAAGCCGTATTGCAGCTCGCTTGGGCGAGGACGGTACGGATATTTGGGCCGGCACCTTTCATTCCGTTTGCGGAAAGATGTTGCGTCGCTTTGCCGATCGAATCGGTTATTCTTCTCATTTTACGGTGTATGATACCGATGATCAGCGTCGTCTCATGAAAGAGCTGGTCAAGGCGCAAGGAGTCGATGATAAGGTCTTTTCTCCCAAAGCGGTGCTGTCGGAGATTTCTTCGGCTAAAGACAAGCTGATAGATGCTTTGGCGTATGAACAGCAGGCCGGGGACGACTACCGCAAAAAGACGGTGGCCATGTTGTATAAGCTGTATACCAAGCGCCTTCGTGACGCCGATGCCATGGATTTTGATGATATGATCGTCAATACCGTGAGGTTGCTCAAAGAGAATCCCGATATTCTTGATTATTACGGCGAAAAGTTTCACTACATTATGGTGGATGAGTATCAGGATACCAACTATGCCCAGTATATGCTGGTGAAGCTGTTGGCCGCAAAACACGGCAATATTTGTGTTGTGGGCGATGATGACCAAAGTATTTACCGCTTCCGTGGGGCAACGATTGAAAACATTCTCAACTTTGAAAAACATTACGCGAATGCCAAGGTGATCCGTTTAGAGCAGAATTACCGCTCGACTTCGTACATTTTGGATGCCGCCAATGCGGTGATAGCCCATAATAAGGGCCGTAAAGGCAAAACGCTTTGGACGGACAACGGTCAGGGTGAGGCTATTACGGTGTATGCCGCCAACGACCAGCAGGATGAGGCTCGTTTCGTCAGTGATCGAATCTTGGAGGATGTCCAACATGGCGGTCGGTTTGCCGATCATGCTGTTTTGTACCGCATGAACGCCCAATCAAATGTCATTGAGAATGTTTTCTCACGCAGTGGTATACCGTATCAGGTGATCGGCGGACTGCGTTTTTTCGACCGTAAAGAGGTTAAGGATATTCTATCCTATCTTCATGTGATTGATAATCCACAGGATGATGTTCGCTTAAAGCGCATTATCAATGAGCCGAAACGGGGCATTGGGGATACCACCGTGACCAAGGCGACGGAAATTGCCGAGCATTTGGGTCTGTCGCTGTTTGAGGTGTTTTGCCATGCCGATGAATATGCTGCCTTGTCCCGCAGTGCCTCAAGACTGATGGAATTTACCCGACTGATTACCGACATAAGAGAATCGGCCGGTGTGATGTCGGTGCATGAGTTAGCCGAAACCGTTAGTGATCGTTCGGGCTACTTGACCGCCCTGATGCTGGAGGGGAAGGAGGGCATCGACCGTATTGAAAATGTCAAGGAATTGTCCTCGAGCATCGTTCAGTATGAACTTGAAAACGATGAGCCGACTCTCAGCGGATTTTTAGAGGAGGTTGCTTTGGTCAGTGATTTGGATGCTATGGATGCCGACAGCGACCGTGTGATCATGATGACCATCCACAGTGCCAAGGGACTGGAATTTGATCATGTGTATTTGGTTGGTTGGGAGGAAGGCGTCTTTCCGGGCAACCAGTCGATTTACAGCGGTCCCGAGGAGTTGGAGGAGGAACGGCGTTTGGCTTATGTGGCTATTACCCGTGCCAAAAAACAACTGGTGATTTCCAATACCTACATCCGTATGTTATATGGTGCTACCAACCGTAACCTGCCGTCGCGGTTTCTAAAGGAGATTCCTGACGAACTTTGCGTGCATTTGGGACGAACCGCGTCGCCTGCCGACTCTTTTATCACCGATATTTTGCGGTCTGCGCCTCAACGGGACTCGACACAGTCCTATACACGCTCTGCCGGCGGCTTTTCGTCTTATTTGGATACCCGTTCTGCCGCCAAGCCGGCGCAGGCTTTGCCTTACAAAGTCGGTCAAACTGTGGAGCACGCAACTTTTGGACAGGGCGTCATTGAGAAGATGGTGCCGATGGGCAGTGATACGTTGTTAGAGGTGCAGTTCGAGAGAATCGGCCTTAAAAAGCTAATGGCCGGGTATACAAAATTAAAAGTAATTTCATGATTTAGTCAAACCTTGTTGTTATAATAAAAAAACAATTATTCGGCACATATAGGTTTATAATGGTTATCGATAGTCGAAATAGTGGTTAAATACACTATTTCGACACCAA
>JAEDLK010000010.1 GCA_016295355.1 Clostridiaceae bacterium | reverse complement strand
ACAGTGCGTATTTGAATTTGCAAAAGCCGATAAAATCGGCTTATCGAAACGCTTTTTAGTGTTTCGATATTCTATAGTCATGATGGTTGATAAAGAAAACAACAGGGATGTAAAAAAACGATGTTTTTTTACATCCCTGTTGTGTATTCTCGCCGGTTAGATGCCAAATAATAAATCTTTATACGATGGATACGGCAAATAATCCTCGGCCAGCAAAATCTCGCCGGCATCGACCGATTCCCTTAAATGCTCCAGCGCCGGAATCAGCATGTCCCGACAGCAAATAGCCTTCTCGAAGGTTTCGTTCAAAGAGGCCGCCATACCGATTTTCTGCTCTAACTCACCCACACCCTTATACAACTCATCCGAAAGACTTGCCAACTTTTCGGCTGTTTCGGTTTCATAGGAGTGGGAAAGTCCGGCACTTTGCTTGCAGGCAGCCGATTGACACAGCGTCACGGCATAAGCCGAAAAGGCCGGAAGAATCTGTCCCCTAATCATCGACAGAGCGGTTTTGGCTTCAATCAGCAAGGTCTTGCTGTAGTTGTCCACCAGAACCGCTGTCCGAGAGCGCAGTTCAGTCTGCGAAAAAATGCCGTACTTGGCAAACATTGCAACATTCTTTTCGTCGCAGTAATGCGAAAAAGCCGTCACAGTGTCGGGCAAATTCAGCAATCCACGGCGAGCCGCCTCTTGCTTCCATTCCTCGGAATAACCATCCCCGTTGAAAATAATGCGTTTATGCGCACTGTAGGATTCCCGGATCAGGTTATAAACTTCCTGCTCAAAGTCCTCGGCCCTATCCAAACGGTCGCAGTATCGGTCAAACACCGATGCCACAATGGTGTTAAGAATGGTGTTGGTACAGGCAATGGAATCGGATGAACCGGGCATACGGAATTCAAATTTGTTGCCGGTAAAGGCAAAGGGACTGGTACGGTTGCGATCCGTGTTATCTCGGAAGATGCAGGGCAATACGCCGTTCATCAGTTCCATTTGCGTGCGTCCCTTTTCCTTGTAGACGGTACTGCTTTCAATCGAATCCAAAATTTCGGTCAGTTCATCGCCCAAGAACATAGAAATGATTGCCGGAGGCGCTTCCAAAGCCCCCAAACGGTGATCATTTCCGGCCGATGCAATCGAAATCCGTAACAAATCCTGGTTTTCATCCACAGCTTGAATCACCGCACAAAGCAACAGCAAAAACTGGGTGTTTTCGCTGGGTGTTTTGCCGGGGTTAAACAGATTTGTGCCACGATCGGTCGAAAGCGACCAGTTGTTGTGCTTACCGCTTCCGTTCACGCCACGGAACGGCTTTTCGTGCAATAGGCAAACCATGCCGTGTCGCTCGGCGACATTCTTCATAATCTCCATCGTCAACTGGTTGTGATCGGTGGCAATGTTAACGGTGGTAAAGATCGGCGCCATTTCATGCTGTGCCGGTGCGGCCTCGTTGTGCTCTGTTTTAGCCAAAATACCCTTTCGCCACAGCTCCACGTCCAAATCCTTCATAAAGGCAGAAATACGGGGCTTGATACTGCCGTAATAGTGGTCGCTTAACTCCTGACCCTTGGGCGGCATACTGCCGAATAAAGTACGACCGCAAAAACGCAAATCCTCTCGTTGTTCATACAGCCTTTTATCAATAAGAAAGTATTCCTGCTCGGCGCCCACGGTGGGATACACGCTATTGACATCGTCATTGCCAAACAGCCGAATCAACCGATAGGCCGACTGACTAATCGCGCGCATAGAGCGCAGCAACGGAGTCTTTTTATCCAACGATTCGCCGCCGTAAGAGCAAAACGCTGTGGGAATACATAAAGAGCCGTCCTTGACAAAGGCATAGGAGGACGGATCCCACGCCGTATAGCCCCTGGCCTCAAAGGTGGCTCGCAAACCGCCTGACGGAAAGGAAGAACCGTCCGCCTCGCCCTTGATTAACTCTTTGCCGGAAAACTCCATCAGAACGCCGTCGCCCTGAGGTGTAATAAAGCTGTCGTGTTTTTCAGCCGTAATGCCGGTCATGGGCTGGAACCAATGGGTAAAATGAGTGGCACCTTTTTCAATCGCCCATTCCTTCATGGCAGCGGCAACCGTATTGGCAATGCTGCTGTCTAAATCGGTCCCCTGCTCAATGGTCTTCTTAAGAACTTGATAAATCGGCTCCGGCAACCGCTTTTGCATTTCCTTATCGCTGAAAACATCACAACCGAACATCTCGGTAACCTTTTCCATTGACAACGGCCTCCCCGTGTAAATGTAGCAAACTTATCTCATGATATACCAGTATACCTTGTCCCGCCCTATTTGTCAAATTCTCTTTGCGTTTGGGCATTTATACCACCAAAATGTGTAAACCGATTATTATGCAATGTGGACAGTTCATGCCGATGTTTTACCATTTATGTGACTTTGAAGGCGGGTTTGTGCTCCCATGATAATATGGAGTATTTCGTTCCGGCTATATGACAGCACGGAAAACAATAAATCCTTGCCCTGTGTGTAAAGCCTTTTTTCCTTTTGAATCCTTCGTCACAAAGCCCGATGATTGTTTGTTGTTAAGGCTCCAATCCCACAAAGGGCAGAAAATTTTGTGTTCCCGCCAAATGACCGATTTATAAATCATTAGACCATTTCATTGCCTCGATAAAAGATGTGCAGGTATACCCACCGTTTATGAACCAGACGCCACACAAAACCGTCTGACTTTGTACAAAAAAGACCACCCGAAGGTGGTCTTTTATTGAGTCACGATTAAACCAATCCGGCCAATTTTTTATACAACCGCACCAAGTCCATGGCATTGATAACTCCGTCGCCATTAGCATCGGCACCGGTTTCGGTGACCTGTACATTGTATCCGGCAAGATATTGCTTTAATCGTACCAAGTCAGCGGTATCAATCTTTCCGTTACCGTCAACATCACCCGTCACCTCTGACAGAGTTACGGCCGTTTCCTTGGCGTAAACGACCCTGCTGGTCGAAAAGTTTTTCTCACTAAAGGCTGTCACAAAGGTCTTGTTGGTGTACCAGCCGTCAAAACGATAGCCGAATGCGGCCGGCTCATTCGGGAACTGAATGGCAGAACCGACGGTGCCGATGGAAACGGTACGATCACCGCCATAGGCTGTGGTATCAAATAAAACATATCGTTCGTTCGATCCCAACGGTGTTACGGTCACATCGTCCACATACAAAACAGAAGCAACACCAGCCGGCGCTTGAATGGCCAAAGCCAAACGACCTTTGCTGCCGGTGATTTGAGCCTTAAAGGCAATGATAGCGGTTTTCCACTCTCTTGCACCACCCTGAATAGTGCTCTTGGTATAGTCAGTATTTACCGTCTTGGCAAAATCGGCATTCATCGTAGCCGGCCCTACCGTAAAGGTGCCGGGCGTGGTGGTGTAATAGCGGAAGCTGATGACATACTGTGTGTCGTTGGTCGCCTCGCCGACCATAGCAATACCGGGTTCTTCGGCTGTGCCGTCACTGGTCAAAGCCAAGGAAAAGACACCGCTTTGTGCATACACACGGCTCAAAGCAAAGCCATTCTGCAGAGCGCCCTCCTGCTTGGCAAAGCGATAATGCTCTAAATCATCCAATTCGGACCATTTTACATATAACTTGCTGTCGGCCAATTTTTCCGTAAAAATTTGATCATTGCAGGGACGAGTAAAAGCCGCATCATAATAATACCCGGCTACCGCATGGTTATCATAGTGAAGATCTTCAAAGACCAGACGTGAGCCAAAGTCCATCGCAACGGTTGCTTCAGACTGATTGTCAATCAATCCTGGTCCGGCGTTCACTACCAGCGTTCTGCCGCCCATGCTTTCTTTAACAATGACATCATCAATGTAAACGACGGTATCCACATTATCGGTGGCATGAACATGCAAGGCCAGATTCTTTCCGTCACCGGCAAAGTCAGATGTAAAATATAACACGCAAGTACGCCATACACCTATATCAGTAAGGGTATTAGCCTTGTCGGAATAGGCTTTATAAGTAGAGCTGCTGTCATAGGCTGTTCCCATGGTAACAGGATACACCGTAACGCCGCCCTTACCGGACGGAATATAATACTTAAACTGTACTCGATACCCCTGATTCCTCTCGAGGGGCTTCAAACTGATAAGGTTCGAAGCATCGGTTCGCTTTGCATCGGTCAACTGATTGGCCGTGTATTCATACCGCATAGAACGGTTTCCGCTGAAAGCGCGGTAAGCGCTGACGGCGAAAAGGCTACCCAGGGCCTTGCCGTTATCGGCGGCCGGTTTGTAGCTTTCAAAGCCGATTTTTTGGTTGCTCCATCCTGCATACAACGGGCTGTAGTGCATTTCGGCGGTAAATTGATTGCCTGTGAAGAGCTTGGTGCACGCACCGTCTTCATACCAACCGTCGAATTCATAACCAAAGCGACCGGCCGAAGGTAGGGTGATGGGATCACCCACAAAACCTTTCACCGTGGAGGCTGTCGGAGTACCGCCCATACCGTTGAAGGTGGCCTCCACCTCACGGGTCACAACAATATTATCAATATACGTTTGTCCGCCGCCACCGGCAAAGTTTCGGAAAATAATAAGGAATGGGTCGCCGTCTTTAGCAGTTGTAACACCCTCACTGGAAAAGTCAAGCTCATTCATTCCGGTAGGCGTAAAGGTATAGGAGCAATGATACCAGGAGCCGGTTTGCTCAGTACCTGAGAATCCGGTATAGGTCTTACCGTCAGCACCGTTTGCCTTCTCGGTATAGCTATAGAAAGTTCCCAATGTGGTCTTTGGTTTAGTCAGCGGATGGTAATTTGAGTTGCTTGTCAGCTGATAGCCGTATCCAATGGATCCCGAATCCGGTTCTGTTACACTGATATGGGATGTATTGCCGCTGAGGTTGGTAAAATCATCCGTTCTGTGGGTTTTATATACGAGGTAATCCAACGATACGGTGTAGGTAACGCCGTTCTCCAAAACCAACGGTTCTGTGGTGCCGTCCTCCTTCAGTACATGAACCACCGTACCGCCTTGTGTACGCCAACTCTGACGATCCTGCACACAGCAAAACCACGCCTTGCCACTGGCATTCACCACACTGCCGTTCACACCGGTGTTGCCGGTAACCGGGTTGTTTTCCACGCTGCCGCTCACCCATGAAGTCGGATAATATGACAACGAATGCGTTTTGTCCACCGACCAAACGCTCGGCGAAGAATTGTGAATAAACTTTGTTTGGCAATCGTTTTCAAAGGTAAAGGCCACCCGCATATCTCGGTCGGTGTCCAACTCCTCGAAGCTGTACGCATTGGCTGTGATTCCGGCCATGGAAACAACCGAAAGAACCATGGTTAAACAAAGAAGCACGCTTAAGAATTTTTTCATTGGGTCTTTCCTCCCTGAACTTGAACGGCGCCGTTTTGTCCGTTACAGATAGCATAACACAACCACATCCCGTTTTGATAGCCGATGGCTTCGCAAAACGGCGAAAAAGCCGAATCATACCCTTATACATTGTAATTATACAAAAGTTGTGAAGTAAAGTCAAGTCAATTTGTCGGTATGACTGAAAAAGAGTACCGCCCAAAACCATGTTTCGGGCGGCAACTTCTTGCTTTGTGTTCCCAATCGGGGTGTCGGCTCTGTCAGGCCTCGCTTGTATCGACCGTTTTCTGTTCGGGCGACTCCTCAGCCTGCGCCTCCGCCGGCGCATTTGTGCCGACAAAAGTCTCTTCCTCGTTTTGATCGTCTGCTTGGAACTCCAGAACCTCAAGAGAGGCCTTGCGGCGACGCACCAGTGTGACAACGCCATAAGCGGCAGCCGACAGTAGCACGGCGGCTCCCACGCCCATCAGCACTTTTTCGGTTGTTGAAAACTGTTTCATGATTCATCGTCTCCTTTATGTCTTTTTCATTATTTCTTTATTTGAACAACTTATCGTAAACGGCTTAAAACCCGGGATTTTCGACCCGTTTTCCGATGGCCGACGGGACTTTTCCTTCGAAGATTTCCTTTGCGTTATTGGTCAAATCGGCATAGGTGAGATCCCGACGGACAATGGTTTTTGAAGGTTTCATATCAACCCCAAGAAATTTCCATAACCTTAAGTCCTGCGGCTTCCATGGAACCAAGCAATTCATCGTTGATCGCAACGGAAAGTGTTGAGGTGCCAATAGCAACCATAGCTGTTCCCTCTATTTTTTGATTCTTGACCAAAGAATAATAATAATCTGCGCCGGAACGCCTAAATAAAAGACCCGCCAAAGATCCAGTGAATAATTGTGGGCTATCAAATAAAAGGTAACCAATACGCTCCACACCAAGATCGAAATAATCAAAAAATTATACCGTCGTTTACCCCAAATGCTGTTAAAAACCAATGCCACAATGCTGGACACCGGCACGGCACAAACAAACACCAGCCACTGGGCGAAATTCGGCAAAGAAAAAGCCGAAAAGTTAATATAAACGAAGGTGGCAATAAACCAAACCAGCATCACCGAGATCAGCGAAATAATCAACCGATTTCGTTTTTGATGAGTTGTATATTGCTGGTGCGTGTCGGTGTAATCCCTGTGATCCTCGCTCAAAAGATAGTCCACCGTCACACCCATAATTCGGGCGATTTCCTTTAACGCAGCCAATTCCGGCAGGCTTTCTCCCCGTTCCCACTTGGAAACGGCCTTGTCGGAATAGTTCAGTTGTTCTGCCAAGGCAAGCTGTGTCATTTTGTGTTCCTTACGTAAAGCGGTGATGTTTGCTGCCACAATGTCGGTCAAACTCTTGCCTTCCAAACGGCACACCTCCCAATCAATTCTGCTTTTATTTTACCATTGTGCCTACGGCAAGTCAAGGTTATTTTTGGCCGTCATGGTTTGTACAAAAACATTGACAATCGCCAAAAATCCGTGTATTCTTGTAATATATTGCTGTAGAGGAGCTTGTGCCATGAGAAAAGACGGAGTCCGTGTAAAATGCACCGATGTTGAATATGCGGTGGTTCCCCATATTATGAATCAGCGTTGCGATGCACTGAATGCGGTGGAGTTGGACATTCCCGAGGCCCCCATTCGCGCCTACCTAAACGAAAAGCGTAAGGAAGGCGTTCGCATCAGCCATTTGTCGGTGGTCATTGCCGCCTACACCCGTGTCATTGGTGAATTTCCGCTGTTGAACCGCTTTGTTGTGAATAAAAACATCTATGCCCGTAATGAATTTGTGGTAGGCATGGTGGTGCTCAAAGGCGGGCAGATGGATAACGGCACGATGTCCAAGGTAAATCTTGACCCCCACGACACGATCTTTGATGTCAACCGCAAGCTCAACGAATATATTGAAAAGAATAAGAACGCCGAAGGTGATAATAAAACCGATAAGCTGGCCAAAGGACTTCTGTCTTTCCCCGGGTTGCTTCGGTTCGGCGTAAACACGCTCAAGTGGCTGGATAAGCACGGTCTGCTACCCCGTTCGATTATTGAAGCCAGCCCCTTCCATGCCAGTATGACCATCTCTAATTTGGCCAGTATTCGCACCAACCATATTTTCCATCATGTCTACAATTTCGGCACAACCAGCGTGCTGATGACCATGGGCAATATGCGGGATATTCCCCGTCGCACCAAGGACGGCGGTATTGAACTGGAACGTTGTATTCCGTTCGGCGTTGTGATGGATGAGCGTATCTGTTCGGGCAGTTATTATGCTATGGCATTTCGTAGCATGCGCAGGTATTTGGCCGATCCGCATCTGTTGGAAACGCCGCCGGAAACGGTCAACTTGGAAACACCGCTTAAGTATTGATGGCTTAGTTAAAAAAGCAACACGGTCTGCATTTGGGCGGCACGACACACCAAAAAGCCGGTTTCCAACGGCGCTTTTTCGCTCATGTTGCAACAAATAATCTCGGCAATACACAAGTATTGCCGAGATTATTATTTGGATAAAAAACCACTTGCCCAACATGGAGGGCATCCTGTATGTAGCCTTGCTTCGCTAAAGGTGTTGTCTTACCGGGCTTTCTATGCCGTCCGCCGGCAGACGGTTTGTCTCTTGCCGTTACATCGGCTTGACTAACCTGCCCGTTGACGATCATTTTTTGCCGGTTATTCGACCGAATGTTCCAAAAAGTCCATCACTTCCGTCAGATTGTCTGTTGCATATAGGAGCGTGTCAGCCGATTCGGTCAAAAAACCCTCATGATGCGTATGCTCAAGCAACGCCATAAGCGGGTCGTAGTAACCGTTCACATTATACAGAACCACCGGCTTGTGCATCTGTCCGAGTTTAATCAGCGTCAGCACCTCAAATAGCTCATCGTAAGTACCCACGCCACCCGGTGCCACAATAAATGCGTCGGCATGATCCTCGAGGGCGGCCTTACGAGTTCTCATGTCACCGGTATAGATAAATTCAGCACAATCCTCATACAAAACGCCGTCCGGACGGAAAAATTCCGGTGCTACACCGATGATGTGACCACCCAGTCGACTGGCGCCCCGTGCCGTGCCACCCATCACCCCGTTTTTTCCGCCGCCGAATACCAGGGTATGCCCTCTGCGAGCCAGCTCCTCGCCTAAGGCCTCCGCTGTTTGAAGATAAATCGCATCGATACAGTTGTTAGCTGCGCCGAAGACACAAATATTCATGCACTCACCGTCCCGTTGATCCGAAACCGCCTGCGCCCCGTTCGGTTTCATCTAATGAACTGACTTCCGTAAATTCCGCAGGCAGAAACGGCAGAATCACCAACTGGGCAATGCGATCTCCGTGATGCACCGTAAAGACCCTGTCACTGTCGTTGTGCAACGCCACAATATACTCGCCCCGATAATCTGCGTCACCAACGCCGACACAGTTTGCCGGGCGAATGCCCTGTTTACAGGCCAATCCGCTACGGGCAAAAATCGCACCGAAGTATCCCTGTGGTAGCGCAAAAGCCAAGCCGGTGCCAATCTTAACGGTTTTATTCGGTGGAATGGCTACATCGCCATCAGGCAGACAGGCGTGCAAATCATAGCCGGCCGCGGCAGAAGATCCTCGGGTGGGAAGAGTGGCCTCTTCAACCAGTCGTTTCACTTGAATGACCATTCTATACCTCCAAAAATTCTTTTTTTCAGTATACCATACCGGCGGTATAAATTCAATCGGAAAGTCAAAATACATTTGCTTTCCCGTGTGCCCGCCTTACCGCCTTGAATATATTATATGCCAGCTGAAGGCATTTTCATACATTGACACACCATGGCTGACAGTGCCTTTTCCTTCGAATTTTTGTCATCTCATTTGCTCAAATCTTTCCTTCCGGCAATCTCCTACAACAAAGATTGAAAGCGTCGGCAAAATCGTGAAAACGGGAATTTATATCATTATGAGGTTGTCTTTTGCCGTGAGATCATTTTGCAAAAGATCCTGTCTGCCATGCTGACTGAGAGATTGTTCATAACCGGAAGTGACCGCACAACCAACCATGAAATAATCATCAAAAAAACGGCAGACCGTTTGGTCTGCCGTTTTTTGTATCAATAAGTGCCCTTGATCGGGATGTTCGGATACTGAATCTTGGTTTCAGGAAGCGTTTTGACATACTCACTGACGCTTTGAACCATCTGGCTGTTAATCGCATCCGTCTGGTAAATCTTAACGCTGTCAATGCGAGCCTCGCACAGCTCGGGGCTGACATCCTTCTTCCAAGTGGCGCCGTAGGAAGCGCTGCCCATACCGTAACCGAAGATCAGGTAATTCAGTAAGCAGTGAACCGAAACAGACTGCTCATCAACATACTGATAGTCGCAGAAGATCTTGCCGTCAAAGCCGAACTTCATGCACTCGTCGTCCCAATAGTAGGTGTAGGTGTGGTAATCCGTGGACAGGTCTCCGCCGTAACGCTTGGAATCGAACTTAAAGTCCATGTTGTTGTCATTGGTGTGGTAGATCGAGCTGCCGCCCATAGAGTTGTGTCCGTTCTGAGAGGATTGCATATCAGCGCTGTAGTCAACCCACCAACGGTGAACATTGGAACCGAAAGAATTCTGACTACCGTAGGTTTCAATCAAGTCAACCTCGGTCATACAGCTTCTGGTAATATCTCCGTAGCGGGTACGCAAGTTCTGTTCGCCGGTACCATTCAACCAGTAAGACATAGCGCCGGGGTTCTTACCCTGCATACCGCGCACTTCGTAAATACCGTACTTGTACAGCATAGACATAAAGGTGGACACAGCAGAGGCAACAAAGTCAACATCGCTGACCTTTTCAGTAGTCATTACCAAGGAACCGTCCGAGGTGTAAATGTACTGGTGGGTCAAACCACCGGGAAATTGACAATTGTTCATGGGGTCAACATGGTACTGGGTACCACCCAAGCAGGAAGCACCATTACCATTAATGTGTGCATAGTTGTAGTCGCCCCAAATGGTGGTGTTCAACGGCGCATCAAAGTCATCATAGAAGTTTAAGGTGTAGACATGTTCTTCGGTCGGATCATACTTACCGTTTTGAACATAGCCGTCAGACCAATCAAAGTAATTTCCGTCCTTGCTGGCTTTAACAGCGTCAACCACAGCCTTCATACCGCGGTAGGTAGCCAAATCAGTACCGCCCTTAACAACCAGCTTGGTGCCGACAACCTTGATCACATAGTTGTCGCCCTCAACCGAAACTGCCTTGCTGGCAGCACGATCGGTATTACCAACCAAAATTTCGTAAGAAGTTTCAGGATCAATGTCTTCAAGATAAGCCATAGAGAAACCATAGAGCTTGTAGAAATCTCTCAACTCATCAACCTGCTTGCCAATAACATACGAGTACTCCAACGGCTTAACGATGGTGTATAGACCCAGGTCAACACCGCCAACCTTATTACTAATGGTATCGGCAGACGGAGCATACAAAAACTGATAGTCTTCCTTTAACAACGCCCAAGCGTTCAGATCGTCGCAGAATGTATCAATGAACCATTTGCAAGCCACGGCAACCATGTCATCGGTTGTGGCCTGAATGCAAATCTTGGTACCGATAACCTTGACGACAAAATCGTAGGCGTTAGCATCACGGTTATCCTTGAGAACCTGACGAGCTTGATCAGATTCAGGGCGGTCGGTATCGCCAACCAAAATCTCGTAACTGCCCTCCAAGTTTTCAACAGCGGAATCCTTGGAAATAGTCACCTTGCAATCGAAGTTTTCTTTAATAGCGGCACGGACATCCTTTGCCGCCGACTCAACGGTTTGGCCGGAAGCATCACCGCGGATAACCGTAAAGATGAAACGTCCTTCCTCATCGATAGTGCCGGGTACCGACACCTTGCTGTTGCCCAAGGAACATGCAGAAAGAACGGTAACGACCATGGCCACTGCCATGATAAGTGAAAAAATTCTTTTCATTTTCATATCAGTTTACCTTCCTTTCTTAAGCGGTCTTGCGTTTTCGACCACGCAGGATGAAGAACACAGCCAAACCGGCACCGATAACAACCAAAGCGCCGCCGCCGATCAAACCGATCAACAACCAGTTCACGCCCCCGTTTTTCATATACAGGGAAGCATCGATGATCGATGTGATATCAATATCGGAAACGTTTTTCTTAATGAGATTGCCGTTGGCGTCACGCTGAGCCTGAACATATTCGGTGTACTTCGGCTTAACGGACAACGGTGTGTTTTCGTCCACACGCTCAATCACAATATCGTCAACAAAGATCTCGCAATAACCCGGTGTCTGGATAGCAATAAAGGCCTCAACCGAGTTAAATGTGTAACTGACTTCATGCCACTGACCGTCCAAAAGATCCTTAATGGGGGCAATGGCGTAGTATTCACCGGTGGTGCCCCAACCGTAATACGGGCTTCGGCAGTTAACAAACTTCACAGCACCGTCGGTCTGGAAATGTTTGCCCAGCTTCACCTTCATGGTCAAGGTGTAACGGTCGCTGTTGGTCAACATCAAGTCCTGAGAGAGAACCTGCGCATTCTCAAAGTAGCAGGTATTGCCCTTTCGGTGTAACGAGTATTTACCGGAAGTGACATTATCGGGCGAGTTCCCCTCGGCAGTAGAATCATACAATTCATAGTCAAAGTCCATAACACCGTAGTCACCGTTAGCGCTTAACTGCATCCGGTAACTGTCATTTTCAAAGTCCTGGTTCGTCATCAACCGAACAAAGCCGGCCTGAATACGCATCTTCTCTTCACTGAAGACCATCTCGCTGCGGGGCAATTCTTTCTTGTTACCGCCGGCATCGTAAGCGTAATAGCCTTTGAAGAAGTAGTTATCCAGGGACGGAGCCTCCGGCAACTGGTTGGCAAAGCTGGCACCGAGAGAACCGGTTACATACTGCGGGATCGCACTGCAGCCGCCGTTATCAACATAGTAACCTGTCTGGCCCTCCGGCAGAACGGTCACGGTAATATCATCAACATAGATGACAGCGCCGGTACCTTTCTGCATTTTTAAGTACAAAACATTATTGCCACTTTCATAATTAGCGTCCTTTATCTTGGTGCCGTCCACGACAAAAGCGCCTCTTCTCCACACACCTGTCGGATCGGTGATGGGAACAATAAACTGGTCGCTGACGGTGGTAGAGTTGCCCCAGAAGCTAGTTTGATGACATGCATGGGCGCTGAATTTTGCATCCACCTTACCCTGCTTAGCAACATAGTACATAAAGGTCATGATGTACTTGCGGTTGTTATCCAACTTGTAGCAGTAATCCCGGAAGTGGGTGCGATCCTTAACGCCGCCATACTGCAAAACAACATACGCGTCGTTCTTATTTTTGTCCGGATCTCTGTCTATTCTAAAGGAATGTGTACCGGAGGTTTGAATGCCGTCTTCAACCACCGCATCAGAAGTAAAGCTGTATTCAAACCAACCTTGGTTGTGCTTCAGAGTGGGCTCATCCTCAAAGTCATATACGCTGGTGCCGGAGTAAGCGGTCAACCGATCGCCGGCAGCAAAAGTATTGTTGAAATTGAAGGTCTTTTTGAACTCCTTATCGGCATACCAGGTGATGTCGGAAGCACCGAAGGCAGCGTTGTTGGGCTGATTGATCCTTGCACCAACCGAACCGCCGGCGATAGTCTTACGGGTACCGGCATCAAAAATGATGAACGGAGTAGGATATTCTTCAACCGTCACCTTGCGAACAGATAAAGCGTTGTGACCGAAGTCATAGTTATGATACTGATCGCTCGCATAGGAACCATCAGCATTGTACTTCTTCGGCAACGCACCGCAGTTAACCGTGTAGGACATGAACGGCACTTCGCCTTCCATTTCACCCGTGTAAATGGTGAATGTGGCAGTCTGCCAATCGGTGTTAGAATCGTCCTTAAAGGTTAAAGTTCCCTCTTGTGCCAAGGAATTCGGACGGTTGCCGTCGATGGAGTAGACATTATTAACGCTGAAGCCTACACCGACAGACAACTGAATAGAACCGCCGGTATAGTTATACGCAGCTTGCTTCAAAACCTGCTTGCCTGTCTTTTCGTCAATACCGTAAATATCCTCTTTGTCTTTGCGGTTTTCAGGCAAAGTCACCTCGTCGGCACGGATGATATCGTCGATCTTGTATTCAATGGTAATGGTGTAGTAGGACTTCGGGTTAACGATGAACGGAACACCGCGCTTGTCGGCGACGATGGTTGTACCCACCTGTCCCCAAGAAGCCTGACCGTCGTACTTTATAACCTGGCCGTCATTTGAGGAAAAGCTCCAACCGTGCTGTCTGAGAATGCCTTTATAGACATCCTTTTCGGTCTCCTTGCTGATGACATTACCGGCTTCATCCTTCTTGGTGGTGGTAATATCTTTGGTCAGCGGATAATACACTTTGGCGGACATACAATCCGCCGGTGTCATAACCAGGTTGCTTCTTTCGGGCGTTTTATACCCGGCATACAGCTTGGTGACGGTGGCACCCAAGGTCATCCCGCGATCAACCGGATCGGTGCAAGCACTGTCGGTATACCAACCGGTGAAGATTTGTCCTTCCGGACAATAGCTCGGAACATGAAGCTTCAACACACTGCGGTCTGCACCGAGAATGGTGCTCTCGACCTGTCCGTTAACGATCAACTCAATGTCCGGCTGGTAATTGTTTTCCCAGATTTCAATGGACTTAATGCTGTATGTAAACGGAACAGTGTTGCCCTCCTCATCTTTAGTAGTGCCGCCGGAGAAGAACAGGCACAAATAGTTGTTCAGCGTGCGGACATCCTGCACGCCGTCGCCGTCGCTGTCCTTAATGGAGGTCAAATCGCTATTCTTATACATCGGCAGACCGAAAGACAAACTGTCGGTTTGAGAATTGTATTCAGCGGTCATCTCAACACCGGTGTCATCCGGATCCGGAACAGCAAACACACGGCTCATCTGCAGGTGATAGGCCGAAGAGGTGGTGTCACCGATGACGCCGGTAGCCCACGTGTTTCCGTTATTGCGGCCGAATCCCCGGCAGCTGAACGGACGGTTAGCGTCCATGGGCGAACCGTAGACAAGATCCTCCGCCTTGGCGGCACCCTCGATACCTTTAACAAGAGCCTTGCTGTTATTGGCGTAACTTTCGCTCCAGCTGTCGCAGCGCACATTCGGAGAGCCCAGCATTGCCATCACATGAGACCAGTCTGTCTCGACCTCGATATAGGCATCCATTCTCACCACATATTCCTTGCCCGGTTCAACCTCAAACGGTTTACCATCAGCCGTTAACGGGGTGAAGTAGGTGGAACCGGTAGCGGTAAAGCGCAACACGTCGGTGCTGCCCTCGCCACCATCAGACATAGCCTTGTATTCCACATTGGCCTGTGCATTCCGGTCGGTATAGCCCCACATCGGATAGAATGTGTTTCCCTTGTAAGTGGCCGACGCGTTCATCTCGTACGCATAGCGGTCGCCGTCAGCGCCGTAAGAGAACTTATAACAGCGCCCCAGTCCGTCTTTCAGCAATGTTTCATCGCTGCTGCCGGACGTAGCAAGAGGAGACACGGTCACCATTGTCAACAGAAGAACCGCTGTTAACAAAAGGCTGACCAAGCTGATGATTTTCTTCATAGTTTTGACTCCTTTTTTGTAGTTTCGGTGTCAAAGGGGACACCCCGTCACCATACTTATGTGACTTTATCATACAACAACTATTGTGGAAAGTCAACAACGTTTTTGCGTTTTTGCGACTTTTTTATGACTTTTTGTTCCATGCCCGGAGTGCCTTGTACCCGCTTGGGCAAACAAACACTACATCCTGTGTGCTCTTAAAGAAAAGTTCTGCACTTATGGTAACGAGATATCCGCCTGAGGTTGAAATCCCCGATGAGGTTTATCCCCGACTGCCCGAAAATAGAGAGCTTCTCTGCCGGAAATACAGTTCTCTTAACCCCGAGCAGTACCGATCGGATCCGAGGTCGGCCTTTTTCCGGTATTGCCGTCTATCGTCTCTTTCCGTTTCAACGCAATAGGCTATGACCTTGGGAGAATCAAGACGCAGTTCAAGACCATCACCGATGTTGACTTTGATGATTTTATGAAGCTGTAATATCCCAACTGCTACGGCGAGCTTCGCAACTCTGCCGGTCACACCTCTGAACAACCTTATATACCGATCTGTTCCCCGGCTTGTGCGATGCCGATTTAGATTTCCCCAAAAAAGAGCATTTTCGTGAAAGTGCCGAGCTGTTACGGCGATTGCCGGTCGGGCAGTATCGCTATCTGTTCGATTTCTCGGCGGCACTAAGCGAGGGCGTTTATGCCAAATTTATTTTGGCAAACTTTAGAGAGGCCCATCAAGCCGACATGAATCGGCACTTTCTGTTCAAAAACCCAATACATTGTCACGGTTCAACCCATATAAGAAATCCCTTAATAAAGCAACACCCTGTGCTTCGGTTCTTCCGTTCACAAGGTGCTGTTTTTCAAAAATCCTATACCGTAAAGGCCGGCTGTTCATTCCGCTGCCTCTGTTTTATAAATTCCGTAAATCATTTTGAGCTCGTCTGTCATGGTTGAGTCGGCGTTTTGAGTATATAAGGTAGGCATCACCCTAAGTCCCGTATGTCCGTCCTTGCGTCCCTCTGCTAAAAACAGCCATGGTTCACAGGTGGGATCCTTGGCCACAAAACGCAACCGTTTGGGTTCCAGTCGGTAGGTATGCATCAACACCATGAGTTCGCACAGGCGTTCGGGGCGCAGACAAAAACAGGCTCGCCCGGCCGAATTTAACAATCTGGCCGTGGCCGCCACAACCTGTTTTAATGTGCAGGCTGTTTCGTGTCTGGCCATAGCCGCCGAAGAATTGGGGTTTATCCGGCCACGCCCCTCTGCTGTATAAGGCGGATTACAGGTGACCAGTGTGGCACAGCCCGCCGGCAAAATGCCGGACAAATCGCTTAAATCGGCACAAATCGGCCTAAACCGCTCGCCGAGCGCCAACCGATCGGCCGTGTCCCGACAAAGTGCGATGGCTTCTTCGCTGATATCAAGACCCGTGCACCCGGCGGTCAGCCCGTCCCGTAAAAACAGAAACGGTATGATCCCACAGCCGGTGCCCAAATCCACCGCCCGATCTCTTTTACTCGGGGAGGCAAAATGTGCCAGTAACACAGCGTCTGTCCCAAAGGTATGATTTTTAGAAACCGACACACAAAAATCACCCGAATCAAGCGGCTCGGTGTGATAGCCGTTTATGCCCGTGACCATTTAACACCCTGAGGAGTATCCTCCAAAACAATACCCTTGGCCTTGAGTTCATCACGAATGGCGTCGGCCGTGGCAAAGTCACGGTTTTTGCGCGCCTGCGTCCGCTTCTCAATCAAGGCTTCAATCTCGCTGTTGAGCGTTTCGGTCTTGCGATTATAAAGCAGTCCAAGCACCTGCGTCATTTCGTCCATAACCTCGGCCATTTCGGTCAGATCATCCCGTTTGGCACCGGCATCAATGGCCAGATTGATATCCTTGGCCAAGGAGAACAAGGCCGCCAAAGCATCGGCCGTATTCAAATCGTCCTCCATAGCGTCAATGAATTCCTGACGCCGTTTGGCCGGAAAATCCACCCCGTCATGTCCCTCTACGGCATGAGCTAAAGCAAAATCCAACCGATCCCGACAGCTATACAGCCGTTCGAGCGCATTCTTGCCCTGCTCAATAATCTCCACAGAATAATTGATGGGACTGCGATACTGAGAGGAGATTAAGAAAAACCGAATGGGTTCATAGCCAAACCGCTCTGCCACCTCGCGCACCGTAAAGAAGTTGTGAAGCGATTTACTCATTTTGTGGTTATCAACATTGATAAACCCGTTGTGCATCCAATAATGGGAGAATGCACAACCGTTGGCAGCCTCGCTTTGGGCGATTTCGTTTTCATGATGCGGGAAAATCAAATCCTGTCCGCCGCAGTGAATATCAATGGTCTTTCCTAAGTAACGGCCGGACATCGCCGAACATTCAATGTGCCAGCCGGGGCGCCCGTCACCCCAGGGAGACGGCCAAAACGGCTCGCCGGGTTTGGCACCCTTCCACAAGCAGAAATCCATCGGGTCTTCTTTCGCTTCGCCGACGGCAATGCGGGCACCGGATTCCAAATCCTCCAACGGCTGATGCGACAGCTTGCCGTAATCCCCAAACTTTTTGGCACGGTAATAAACATCCCCGCCCGAGGCATAGGCATAGCCCTTTTCAATCAGCGCCGAGATGATATGCTGAATCTGATCAATGTTTTCGGTGGCACGGGGATGCACCGTAGCCGGACGGACATTCAGTCCCTTGGCGTCGGTCCAAAACTCCCCGATAAACCGTTCGGCCACCTGTGGCACGGTTATGCCCTCCTCATTGGCCTTGTTGATCAGCTTGTCGTCGATGTCGGTAAAGTTCTGCACAAAGGTCACATCCATGCCACGCCATTCCAAGTACCGACGAAGCACATCGAAAACGCACAGCGGACGGGCGTTACCGATGTGAATATAGTTATAAACGGTCGGGCCGCAGGCGTAAATCTTAACCTTGCCCGGTGTAATGGGCACAAATTCTTCTTTTTTTCTGGTTAATGTGTTAAATACTTTCATGCTGTTTTCCTCTCTTATCCCATAATGGGCTGTATTTGATTTCGGTCTGCCGTGCCTGTTCAGGCATAAGAATCAAGTGCTTTCCACCGTACCGATCCCCTCGACCGTGTTCCTGTTGTAACAAGGCTCTGCGATTTCCTTCGCATCCGATACAGACCGTCGTCCGTGATCTGACGGCAGACGGGTGTTCCTTTATTCCAGCCAGTCCTTCTGTCCTTCCTCCAAAGCGTAAATCTTGCTTTCCAATCGGCTTAACTCCTGTGCCACCGGATCGGGAATGTTCACCTGATCCAGTTCGACCACCTTTTCACCGCCACGCCGGACAACCTTGGCCGGCACGCCGACCACAGTACAATCGGGCGGCACCTCCTTAAGCACCACGGCACCGGCAGCCACCCGTGCGTTGTCCCCAACCTTAAAGGGACCCAACACCTTGGCACCGGCACTGATCATGACATTGTTGCCGATAGTGGGATGCCGTTTTCCAACATCCTTGCCGGTACCGCCCAGTGTCACACCTTGGTACAACAGCACATCGTCCCCGATTTCGGCCGTCTCGCCGATGACAATGCCCATGCCGTGATCAATCACAAGCCGCCGACCGATGGTCGCCCCCGGATGAATCTCAATGCCGGTTTTTCTCGCACAGCGTTGAGAAATCAAGCGTGCCCTGAAAAAATGTCCCTTCTGATATAGACGGTGCGCCCGTCGGTGCATTCTTACCGCCTTAAAGCCGGGATACAGAAAAAAGACCTCCCATGCGCTTCGTGCCGCCGGGTCCCGATCCATAAAGGCGTGCAAATCTTCTTTTAATCGCTGAAACATACCGTTCCTCCCTTGGTTGGTTACAAAAAAACTCCGGCACCAAAAAGGTGCCGGAGGCGAAAGTTCGCGGTTCCACTCCGATTTATCACTCAATAACGCTTTAACGCAGCGTGTACGCTATCCGGATACTCTGCTTGATTTCCCCGGAAGTGCCGGCGGGTGCAATTCACTGACAGCCTCGTTTCGACCGGCCCTCTCAGTCTATGAGGCCGACTCCCTGACGGCGTAAGCAGTCGCTACTGATTCCCGACGATTGCATCACTATTTGTTTTTATTATATGCGATCGTCTGCGGTTTGTCAAGCGAAACCAACCGTTTTACCGTTTAGATAGCCGAACCCTTCAAACCCAATTTATGTTTGAAGGGTTTGGTTAGGCTTTTTATGGATCGTTCTTTCGGTTATATCACGGTCAAGGCACCTGCTCTTACGCAAACTGCGTTTACGCTAAGCAGCCATGAGCAGACCATTCAAGCTGTGGCCATGGACTCAAAAGGACCGTTTGCCGTTGACCGATAGGGATATCAAATTTATGTTGACTATTGACATAAAATCCTTCATGAGATATCACGAAAACAAAAAAGGAGATTTTGTTTCCTCGTGAAAGATCGTATCATTGGCGAATCCATCGAGAGCCTTCGACGGGAAGGCTTGCGGTTTTCGGTAGACACATTAGCCAAAAGGCTTAATATTTCAAAGAAAACCATTTATAAATATTTTCCAACCAAAGAGGCTCTCGCCTTTGCACTGTATCAAAGATATTATGCCGATATCATGAAACAGGCAGATCAACTGATGACAGATCATTCCGTTTTCGCTCATTCAAAACTACTGTTTCTCTACTTTGACGCCATGTCAATGACCAGTTGTGATATTTTCAACAAATACAAGCTGAACAAAACGCTATGCTCATACACAGCAGAACAAAACAATCATCTGTTGGAGATCATCCTGTCGTCTTTAGACGACAGCCTTTCAAAGCAGGACAAAAGGTCCCTTCGTATCATCATAAACGGCTCTTTTGAAAAACTCTGTCATGAAAAAAACGCTCCGGATGGAGTTATAGATTGGATGTTGAATAAGCTATGGTAATAGGCCTGCTTCGTATTTTTGCCGTTCTCTGTGCCGCTTTCACCTGTGGAAAGTTGGTTTCAAAATTAAAACTGCCTGCTATTCTCGGTTGGTTAATTGCGGGGATTGTGTTTGGTCCGTATCTTGCCGAAGTAGTTACTTTGGATATCACAAACTCTGTATGGTACAAGATTATGATAAAAGCATTTGAGTGCTTTGCCGGGGTGATGATTGGTCGTGAAATTATCATCAAAAAAATTGCCAAGTCGGGAAAGCAGATGATCGGGATCACGTTTGTTCAGTCGATTGGAACATTCCTGTTTGTCAGTGCAGCATTCTCGGTAGTCTTTTTCATAACACACGTGCCTGTTTATTTAGCGTTTGTATTCGGAGGCATTGCGTTGGCAACCGCTCCGGCTCCTGCTTTATCCATTGTTCATGAATACCACACAACCGGACCGGTCACAAAAACACTGCTGCCGCTTGCAGCGATTGACGATGTCATCGGTGTGGTTGTGTTCTTTACCGTTATTTCGATTGTCAGCGGCACACACGGAGGTGTTGGTGCTTCACCGTTTACCGTTATCGGCATGGTTCTGCTTCCGTTTGTGATCGGAATTGCTTTCGGCTTTTTCGTTTCAATTTTGATGAAAAGCGTGAAAAGAAACCGTGTTCGATTTTGCCTTTTGATCTTGTTTCTTGTACTGTCGGCAATCATCGGATTGCTGATTGACTTTTATGTGTTTCATTCCTTCACATTAAATTATTTACTGATGGGAATGGCGTTTAGTGCCACTGTGGCAAATCTTGTACCTGAAAAAGAGTTAGAGGAACCGCTAAAACTGTATCGTCCGATTCTTAATCTGTCTCTTGTTGTTGTGATCGTAAACCTCGGTATGCCGTTGGACTATAGGCTGATTGCCGGTGCAGGAGCTTTTACATTCGTTTATATTTTGTCTAGAGCTATCGGAAAAATCGGTGGTGCGTATATTGGTGGAAAACTGACGAAAGCCCAGCCGGTTGTTACAAAATATCTCGGCTTCACTTTACTTCCTCATTCGGGAGTTTCCTTAGTATTTACAGGGATCGCAGCGACTACCCTGTCCGCCTTCGATCCGTCCCTTGCGGCGATTGTATCGGGAACAATCGTTGCGGCAGCGATTATCAATGAGATCATAGCGGTGATTGTTGCAAAATACGCATTCAAATGGTCAGGCGAAATGGATGAAGCGTAAAAGATGATATTCCGTAGAATAATTTAGTTCTTGTATATAATGTTGCGGCTGAGAGATATGATTGTTTAGGACAGAGGCCGATTCTCTGTCATAAATGAAGTTAGCTTAAATACTTTCCCACAAGTCCTTTTGTTTCACCGTACAACCTTGGAATTTTGGCAAATTGAAATGCCCTTTGCGTGAAAATTTTTTATATACTTTTCTTTCGAATCTGTCGGCAATATTTCATAATAATCTTTTTGGCTTGCTCATCTGTGGCCCTGATTGTCGGTTTTTCTTCAATATCCAAGCATTGCTCCAACAATTATCCGTTATTTAACTTGATCAATTCGTTTCCGCGGATTATACCGCAAATAAACTTGCCATCAACAAAGGTCTGCTTTTTGAAGAATTCATGATAACTGCCGAAAGTATAATCCTGTGGTTTTTACATATTCCTTTTTGGCGGGATTTTGATGTATGTCCCTCATAACCGTTAAAAAACAATCATCATTTCCGCCGGCTCACTGTTAAATCGGTCTTGAAACAAATGACCTACTCTATGATACTAAATACTATACCGGTATACTAATCGAGTTGTAATCCTTTTTATGATCTGATCTATTGGTTGTTTAACCCCTTTTAGCAATAAATGAACATAATTACCCATAAGGCAATAAGCAAAAATCTCGAATTTGCTTATTGCCTTACAGTCTTTCAACATTTCTAAAAATTTTTCGTAAACCCTCACTGTGTAGCGTTATGTAGGGTTATGTGGCAACAGTAAAGAGTTCTATGAATTTTTTAATAGATTGTTTACTTAGCAAGGCGAAATCAGTACTTTATTTGTTGTGATTTATTTTAAGTACCACCTTGCCGATGTTTTCTCCGCGTTCTAAAATTGCGTGTGCTTCTTCTGCTTGCTCAATAGGCAAAACTTTATAAATGGAGGGTTTTATTGCACCGCTTTCAATTTTAGGCCATACCTTTTCAACAAGCTCTGCCAAAATATATGCCTTGAATTCGGGTGTGCGGTTTCGAAGCATTGAGCCTACTAAATGCAAACCCTTAGTAAGCAATGGTCTTAATGGCACATTGGTTTCAATCCCTGCAAGGGTTGAAATTACAATCCAATATCCCCCTCTTGCCATAAAAGGCAGACTTTTACCAAGTGTTTCTCCACTTAGGCAGTCCATTGAAACATTAACAGGTGTGCCGTTTTCTTCCTCTGCTTTAAGGATTTCTTCAACCGACTGTGTGGTTGAGTTTATAATAATATCCGCTCCCAATGGGGCGATTTTTTCTGCAATTTCATCTGATAAAACAGAGGTTATAACCCTCGCACCAAATGCCTTTGCCATAGGTATTGCAACAGAAGCCAGACCGCTTGCACCCGCAGGAATAAACGCAGTTTGTCCTTTTTCTAAATGCCCTTCTATAAAAAGGTTAAGATAAGAGGTTGCATAGGCTTCGGGTAATGCCGAAGCCTCTTCCATTGAAAGACCTTTTGGCACGGGCATAAGCATATCATATTTTACCGCAACATATTCTGCATAACCACCGCCGCCAAGCAAAGCGCAAACTTTATCACCAATCTTCCAATTGGTAACGTTTTCGCCAAGCTCTGCAATTTCACCCGAAATTTCAAGTCCCATCCATTCAGGACAGCCTTTTGGCGACGGATATTTCCCCTGTCTTTGTAATAAATCTGCTCTATTTAATGCAGCGGCGTAAATTTTAACAAGAACCTCGTCCTCTTTAATAATCGGATCCGCCACATCCGACCATACAAGATTTTTATTTTCATCTGCAAGCATTGCTTTCATGTCAATCTGTTCCTTTCATAGATAGTGTTCTGCCGCCATCAATAACATAGGTTTGTCCGGTAATAAATTTTGCTTTATCGGAAACTAAAAACTCAACTAAATTGGCAATATCCTCTGCAGTGCATTTCTCTCCGAGAAAATTGGTTTTTAATGCTCGGTCGGTATTACCGTTTTCTTCCGGACGCATTACAATGCCAGGTGCTACGCTGTTTACATTGATTTTGTAAGGTCCGAGTTCCTTTGCAAGTGATTTTGTGAGGGAAATAATCCCTCCTTTTGATGCCGCATAGTCGCAACAACCAACCAAGCCGTTGATACCAACCGCAGAGGAAAAATTGATAATTTTACCGCCTTCACCCTGCTTAATCATAACTCTTGCAGCGGCTCGGCTGGCATAAAAAGCTCCGTATAAATTAACCTTCAAAACGCGGTCAATTACATAATCCTCCTGCTCCACAAGCGGAAGATATTTTGCATTCGGTCCTGCAATTCTTGCACTGCCGCCGGCAATATGTACCATAATATCCAATCGTCCAAAATCGTTTACGATAGCGTCGACAACACTATCTACATTTTTGGAATCGGTTACGTCGATAACGTATCCTCTTGCTATTCCGCCAATCTCGGCGATACAACCAAGCGTTTGTTTGATTGTTTCCTCATTTATATCACATACCGCAACACGAATGCCTGCTTTGGCGAGTGTTAAAGCGGTTTCGCTTCCGATATATCCACCGGCTCCTGTAATAAACGCTACCTTTTTCATTCTAAATCTAACCTTTCGATAATTTTTTCCGCTAATATATTTGCACCAAATAGAATTACCAATAAGTAAAGGTTCTTCATAAATCAACCTCTAATCTCTAAAAAACACTTTAATTCCTATTGCTTTATTGCGTACTTTTCAAGCCGTTTTCTGTAACTGCAAAATCTGCATAATCTGATATATTTTTTCAATCGTAATCATTGCTTTTCCTTCGGGCGGCACATCGGCAAAATTTTTTCACCGTCCCAAAACTCTGCCGTTTTTAATCAATATTCTTGCTATAAATTTTCACACCACCTATAATTTCGCTTAATACCTCTTGAAGAGCATATTCGTGTTCGTAAGTAAAAGGATTTTCTTTTGTTCCCTTAATATATGCATAAAAATCTTTCATCATTTCATCGTATCTGCCGGTTGCAGTATTGTCTTCAAACGGAATAAATATTTTTCTGTCCTCATAAGTGGCATCTGCTATTTGGGTATCAGAATAGGTCATCGTAAGCGGACGCTCTATAGGGCAAATATTAACCGTGCCCTTACTGCCTGAAACCATAAACTGCCGTCTGCCAAAACCATTCACCTCAACCGAAGAAACAAAAACTCGTGCAAGCGCCTTCTGATATTCCAAAACCGCCAAGTTGTTGTCTGCAAAATCAACGCCATCAAGATTGGTGTGTTTTAAGAATGTTGTAATCTTATCGGGTTTACCCATTATATAAACTATCAGGTCAATCAAATGGCAACCCAAAATATACATTATTCCTCCACCGAAATTGGTAAGCCACCTTTTATATTCCTTAGGATGATAGGTACTCATTTCAGCATTTATAGAATAGATTTCGCCAATTTTCCCTGATTTTATCAGTTCAAAAGTTTTTTGAACTGCAGGGTTATAACGATACATATATGCAAGCTGAACAATAACATTTTTCTCCTGGGCAGTATCAAGCATACACTTGTATTCTGCCAAAGTTCCGCTACCGGGCTTATCCATATGTATATGCTTACCCGCAGCAACACATTTTTGTGCAGTGGCTGTTAAATCCCAAACATCCGTTTCAATAAGAATAGCATCACATTTTTCTATCAATTCATCAACTGAATACCGTTGCAAGCCTTTGTAACCCTGTAAATTACCCCGCTGTTTTATTCTTTCCTCATTTTCTTCAGCAAAGCCAATTACCTCAAAAAGTTCTGGAAATTTTCTAACAGCCTTCATTTTTTCTTCACCGTGGTTATGACCGATGCCGATTTGTCCTATCTTAATCATTTGCAAACCTCTTTTCATTAGACGTATGGCCTATAGCTATTCCTAAAGATATCAAAATAAATGCCAATAAATTTTGTAATTTGAAGGACTCATTACCTAAAAGAATTGCTAAGAACAAGCAAGCAAACATAGATATGTGCTCCCGCTTGCTTAAGAAGTGCGGTTTTGGAACTGTCGGTCATTGAAAGTCCTATATAAGTACAAGCATAATGCAAAACAATAGCAAAGACACCTATCCATACTATGTTGAGTGCCGATTTAACCGACGGCACAGACATCGTTTTTCGCTTGAAAAAACAAAAAAACAAACCAAAGCGCCGCAAAGAGTAAACCGCATTGCCGCAAACATCAGAATATTCGCAACCGAGTTTGAATCAATACCAAATGCGATATAACCAATCTTTACGCAAGGAAAAAGACTTCCCTAGAGAGCCATAACAAGCAAGGAAAATAATATTGTTTTTGCTTTTTTATTCAAGTTACTATCTCCAATCAAAAACTGTTCCCATAGGGAAGTCTTTATTGTTGCAAAGTTCTGTATAAATCTCTGGAGCTTTTTCGGGTTTTACAACTCTTGAAACAATTAATTTTACATCAATTCTGTCAGTTTCAATCATATCTAAAATTGCTCTGCAATCATCGTGATGTGTCCAATGATGCGGATACGATTCAACCTTCGGTCTAACAAAATTATGTGCACCTATAAGCTTAACACCCGGTCTGTGTACTTGTGTATAATAATCAATTCCGCAGTCTGAAACACGGGTACATCCAAGCAATGAAATTCTGCCCTGCCAAGAAGCGCACTCTAACGCCTGTTTCATTGCAACCGATACGCCTGTAACCTCTACGCAGGCGTTAACACCCTTACCCTTTGTTATCTCCTTAACTTTTTTTGCAAAATCTTTATCCGATGGATCTAAAGCATAGTCTGCACCTAATTTTAACGCCAGGGCTCTGCGTTCCTCATTCAAATCAACCGCAATTACAGGGTTAGCACCGCTAAGTCTGCAAAACTGAACAGAAAATATTCCGAGTAAACCTAAACCCATAACCATCGCTGATTCACCAAGTTCAAGTTCAAGCTTTCTTACACCGCCCAAACCCATTGACGCGATTATTACAAACGCCGCATCCAAAGAATCAATTTCATCATTTTCAACCTTTGTTACATCGCTTTCAGGCACAATATTATATTCGGTATGTATTCCGTGATAAACGAGAACTCTGTCACCGATTTTAATTTTCTTAACCTTTTCACCGATTTCAGTTACATATCCGACACCGCAATAACCTAAAGACATAGGAAACTTTTGTGATGTATTATTCATTCCCATAATACAAGCACGCTCTGTACCGCCTGAAACAACGGTATATTCCATTTTGACTTTGATACGATCGCCAGTGGCAGTGCCAATTTCTTTTTCAATGAGTTCGGCAGCTTGCGGTTTTGTAAATACAATTGTTTTTGATTTCATTATAATAACACCCCTATATAATTTTCTTTATATTTTCGATAACTGTTTTTGCAGTCTTTAAATCGAGTTGTTCCATTGTTGAGCTTTCAGAAAATCTGTCTACGCAAAAAGCAATTTGACCGCCTAAAGCAGGATTCAAAATTCGGGTTAGTCCGCCGAATTTTCCGTTAGCGTGGTAACTTACGGGGATTTTTACCTTTTTTTAAGAAGTAGCATTGTTTTTATACTTTCAAGCATTTCATCCTCGTTAGTTGCACTCGTTACGATTTTTATAATATCAGGATTTCGCTTTTCTAAAAATAGAGCCAGTTCTACTACTTGTGTGCTGTTCATCGCGATACCCGGATGGCAAGACAGCAAAACCTCTGCGCCTTTACTGTGAACATTTTCAATAAATTCACACTGTTTAGTAATAATTGCTTCATCTGTGACAATTTCTTTAGGATTTCCTTTTGTAAAAGAATACTTATCTTCACCGCAAAAGCCATCTCTTGAGGGTGCATGGAATGTATAGCCTTGCATATCTACACCTGACGCACCTGCTTCTACAGCTCTTAAAAAGCTCTCGGCACGCTCTTCTTCGGTAAGACCGCAATCTTCCCAATTTACCGTTCTGTTGTCATTAAGCGCTAATATGGGCAATTTTGAAGAATCAACTATCGTACGCAAGGTGCTAACATCATTTTTTTCAAGACAAGATAAATGTAAGTCTATCATATCCGCACCGTCATACATACAGTTTTTAATTTCTGCAATAGCAGACCTCATTGTTCGTTCACGAACAACTCCCGCTATAATGGTTATAGATAGTCGAAATAGTGGTTAAATACACTATTTCGACACCAAATCTTCGATTTGGTAGCAAATTTTCAAAGAAAATTTGTCGATACCATTGCAATGGATATAGAGCAAATTCAAAACAGTGCGTATTTGAATTTGCAAAAGCCGATAAAATCGGCTTTTCGAAACGCTTTCCAGCGTTTCGATATTCTATAGTCATTATAGCCGGAGCTGTTATTTTCGATAATTTTTTCATTTAGTGTTCACCTCAAGCATAATATAACGACTTTAGATTTTCTTGTAAATGTCAATTGCGATATTTTTATCGATTATGATACACAAAAAATTGCAAAAACAAGATTTTGTGTTAGAATATGGTATGAGGTGAAATTTTGTGTTTATTCATTCTGTTACTAATTTAGCTATAAATAAAGTCTTCTCTGCTAACCGTTTATTAAATTCCCCCATTGGAATTACTACACATCGTTATAACCGTGAAGGATGGGCTATAGTATTAAAGGTTAAAGGGAAAACAATATATACTGTCGGCGATGAAATTGTTTTGTCCGACAGTTTACATCCCGTTATCTTACCAAAGGGATGCTCTTACTCATGGAAATGTATAGAGCCGGGTGAATGTATCATTATTGAATTTGAAGCCGAAAACACAGAAACGACCTTTGCATCATTTGAAATAAACGATAACAGTCTTTTGGTGAATAATTTTTCAAAAATTGAAAAAAGCCTGAGCACAAAGAAAATGTGCCACAGACTTGAATGTAATTATTATCTTTATGAGATTTTATTGTTTTTACTTAAATCTCTTAAACAAGAGCATCCACACTCTAAAAAATATTTTGCCTTAAAACCTGCAATAAAGTATATAACCGAAAACTATTCTGACAGTCGTATTACCGACGAATTGCTATCCGAACTTTGCGGGATGAGTAACGTATATTTTCGAAAAATCTTTGCGTCCGTGTATGGTACCTCACCGATAAAATATCTTCATAATTTACGTATAGAAAAAGCAAAAGCCATTTTAAGAAGTGATTTTGAAACAATAGAACAAGTTGCCTTAAGCGTAGGATATAACAGCATTTTTCACTTTTCCAAAATGTTCAAACAATATACCGGAACAAGTCCATCTGAATATGCAAATAATTCTTCACCTTATCACAATAATGACTATAGAATATCGAAACGCTAAAAAGCGTTTCGATAAGCCGATTTTATCAGCTTTTGCAAATTCAAATACGCAAGTTTTTGAATTGGCTCTGTCTTCATGGCAATGGTATCGAAACAGTGTATTCAACCACTATTTCGACCATCTATAACCATGATATTAAGTTATGAATTATATAAACACACAAAATACAATCAATATTGACAAATTCGTATCATCTGCTATAGCTAATCAAAAGCGCCGTACAAACCACACGGTGCTTTTGGTGTTTAATATATCATAGTGACTTTTCGCTGCAAAATCTTAGTGAAAATTGGCGTAGTAGTTGGCGTAGTGGCGTGGTTTTTTCAAGGTTAAAACCACTGCGAACCCGCATAACTACCGGGTTTCTTATAAGTGATTTAATCAATCGGCTTCATTGTGGGGAAACAAAAAGAGCTTTCATATTTTCGTCCCAAAACGCCTTAAACCTTACCATTCCGTCATATCTCTTTTTTAGCATTTCCCATATTGAATTATAATTTACCATGATGTATCGGCTTAATGGAGACTAAATTGGAGACTTCGGCGAAAGGGTTTCATTGTTTTGAAAGCGAGAAGCTTTCTTTGCCGACAAATTATTATAGAACAGAAATCCCGAAATTTCAAGATGTACGGGCATTTTTGCGCTTCACAGACCCGGCATCAAAGGAATTGGCATATGGTGTGCTGTCATAATAGCTATCCTTGTATTGTTCTTTAGCGACATATCGAATGTCGAATTCGCTTTCACAGGACACATTGCTTTTTGGACACCGGGCATGGATTGTCCAAAAGGAAAGCAGCAAAAAATGTTGATTTCAAAACTCCGTTTTGCTAAAATATATCACGATAGTGGCAGGGCAAATCGCCTTCCCTGCCACCTTCGGGAATTGCGGTACACATGAATTATGCCGACGGTGATATTTCTCCGGTGGCAGATAACGAAGTTTTTGATTGAACAGAGAAGGATAGAAAAATGTCAAAAGTTGCATGGATTTTGTTTGGATACCTATCCGGAAGCATATTGTATGCACGGATTTTTGCAAAGCTGTTCCGAAAGGAAGATATGATCGAGAAAAGCAAGGATCGCAATCCGGGAGCCGGAAATGCCTTTATGTATGGCGGCTTCTGGTGCGGTGTATTGACGCTGACCTGCGATATTTTGAAGGGATTTTTCCCGGTATTTCTGTTTATGCGGTATGCGACGGATATGAATTCGATCGCGTTTGTTATGGCAGCACCCGTTTTGGGTCATGCATACCCGCTCTTTTTTAAGGGAAAGGGAGGAAAGGGAATCGCCGTTTCCTTTGGATGTCTGCTGGGGCTTTTCCCGCTTTTACAGCCCGTTGCAATATTGGCGGTCTGCTTTATCTTCTTTTCGTGTGTTCTTCGGATAAATCCGCATTATTACCGGACACTGGCAGCATATTTGTGTGCGTTGATCGGAATGCTGCTTTGGGTGAAATGGACGATGATCCGTTTGGGGTTTGCGATTATTACAGCAGTGGTTTCAAGCCGTATGCTTCTCAGTGAGGAAGAAAAGGAGAAATTGAGGATAAAACTGTTATGAATGCATTGATACTTTCCTGCGGAACCGGAGGAGGCCATGACGCTGCCGGAAAAGCAGTATATGAGGAAATGAAAAAGCGGGGACATCAGGTTACAATGCTGAATCCCTACACCTTAAAAAGCACAAAGCTTTCCGGGAGGATCGACCGGACTTATATATCCACCGTGCAGCATGTGCCGCGAGCATTTGGCGTGGTATACAAGATCGGAAATATTTACCGCAGGCTGCCATTCCGTTCTCCGATCTATTTTGTCAATCGCGGAATGACGAATGTGATGCAGAAGTATTTTGCCGAGCATCCTGTGGACATCGTTATCATGCCCCACCTTTTTCCGGCGGAAATTATGACCAACATGAAGCATCACGGCATACAGATCCCCAAAACCATGTTCATTGCAACGGATTATGTATGCACGCCCTTTACCGAAGAGACGGATTGCGATGCCTATGTGATCCCTGCCGCAGACTTGACAGAAGAGTTTGTCGGAAAAGGGATTCCCCGCGAAAAGCTCTATCCTTTGGGGATCCCCACAAACAGCAGCTTTTTGGAGGAACGGACGAGGGAACAGGAAAAGCAGTTGCTGGGACTGAAAACGGATAAAAAATATATCCTGATAACCGGCGGAAGCATGGGTGGAGGAAAAATAGAAAAAACGATTGAAGAGCTGCAAAATTTTTCCTCCGATCGCGAAGATGTAGAACTCATTGTCATCTGCGGAAGCAACCAAAAGCTGTATCAAAAATTGCAGGAAAAGAATTCCCCGGGCGTAACTGTTTTGGAGCACACGGATCGGATGGCTTCCTATATGAGAGCAAGCCATTTATTCATTACGAAGCCGGGCGGTCTTTCCTCAACGGAGGCAGCAGTATGTCATGTCCCGATTCTGCATACATCCGCAATACCGGGCTGCGAAAGCTGTAATGCGGATTATTTTGCCGGCCATGGCATGAGTATTTCGGAAAATCTGACGCATGAACTGCCGCGTATCGTGGATGAGGTGCTGCAGAATACGGATAAAAGTGCAGAAATGATGACCTGCCAGAAAAATACGATCAACAAAGCAGCGGCAGCAGATATATGCCGTCTTGCAGAGCAGTTGGTATCGGAGGCCTTCAGCGGCAACGATTAAATGCCGTAATGCGGACATAGAAAACGGACTATTCGTGGTGAATAGTCCGTTTTCCATCGCTATATCGTGTCTCTTTGATTAGTAAAATTGGTAAACTTTTTGGTAAACCGTCCGTTTTCGGCTTTTGCATACCCGAAAAATCCTTGTGTACTAACGATTTTATCAATCAATCGGCTTCATCGTGGGGAACAACAAAACATCCCGAATGGAGGGGCTGTCGGTCAAGAGCATGACCAAGCGGTCAACACCAAAGCCCAAACCGCCGGTGGGCGGCAGTCCGTACTCCAAAGCGGTGATATAATCGTAATCCACCTCGGCACCTGTATCGGGCTCTTCAGCACGTTTGGCAGCAATTTGCCGTTCAAAACGCTGTTTTTGGTCGATTGGATCATTCAACTCGCTGAAGGCATTGCCGTACTCGGTACAGTTGATGAAATACTCAAACCGCTCGGTAAAGGCAGGATTGTCCGGCTTGCGCTTGGCCAGCGGGCTGTTTTCCACCGGGTAATCATAGATAAACGTCGGCTGAATCAGCTTGTCCTCTACAAAGGCATCAAACAGCTCCAAAAGCACCGTGCCCTTTGTTGCATCGACCGGAACCTCGACATGCTTTTGTGCAGCACAGGCTCTGGCGGCCGCATCGTCGGCCCACTCGTTATAATCACAACCGGCATACTTCTTCACAGCTTCTACCATGGTCAACCGTTCAAAGTGACCCAAGTCGATCTGCTGACCCTGATAGGTAATCACACTACTGCCGCAAATCTTCACGGCCAACATCCCGTACAGCTCTTCCACCAAATCCATCATACCGTAATAATCGGTGAAAGCCTGATACAGCTCAATAGACGTAAACTCGGGATTATGCTTGGGATCCATCCCCTCGTTTCGGAAGATCCGTCCCACCTCGTAAACCCGATGCAGACCGCCGACGATCAACCGCTTTAAGTACAGCTCGGTCTCCACACGCAGGTACATATCCATATCCAGCGTGTTGTGATGTGTTTTGAACGGACGGGCGGCAGAACCGATTTCCAACGGCACCAAAATCGGGGTGTCGACCTCCAAAAAGCCCTTGCCGTCCAAATAAGCACGGATTTCTTTTAGAATACGGGAACGCTTGACAAAGGTGTCCCGCACATCGGGATTCATAATTAAATCCACATACCGCTGACGGTAACGCAGATCGTTGTCTTTCAGCCCATGAAATTTCTCCGGCAACGGCAACAGCGATTTTGCCAACAGCGTGATGCTTTGGCAGTGCAGAGAAATCTCGCCGGTTTTGGTCACAAACGAAAAGCCGGACAGACCGACAATATCGCCGATGTCCATTTTCTTAAAGCCGGCATAGGCATCCTCGCCCACATCATCCCGACGGATATAGCACTGGATGGTGCCGGTGGAATCCTGCAAATGAAAAAAGCTTGCCTTGCCCATAATACGACGGCTCATGATCCGGCCGGCCACGGCCGCCTGCAACGGATTTTCGTCGGTATGCTTTTCCTTGATGCCGGCCGCATAGTCCGTCACCTTGTATTTGGTCAGGGTGAAGGGGTCGTGACCTTCGGCAACCAATGTCGCCAATTTTTCACGGCGCACCTTGAGAATATCGTTTAATTGTTCTTCCTCATTAAGAACTTCCCGGTTTTCAGCCATTATAAACCTCCTAATGGTTTGCTTACTTGGATATGGTGAGAATCTTCAGTTCAATTTCCCCATCGGGAGCGTCAGCCTTGACAATTTGGCCGACCTTAGCGCCGAGCAGCGCCTTCCCGACCGGCGATTCATCAGAAATATAGCCCTTGTCGGGATCGGCCTCGGCCGATCCAACCACCTTAAATTCCATGGTTTCGTCAAATTCAACATCCAACACCGAAACCCTGGAGCCAATGATAACCGTTTTGGTGGCGCCTTTTTTCTCCTCGATAATTTCAACATTTTTTAACATGGCCTCCAGCTCAATGATACGAGCCTCGATTTTGGCCTGTTCGTTTTTAGCCTCATCATATTCGCTGTTCTCGGAGAGATCACCGTAACCGCGGGCGGTCTTGATCTTTTCGGCAATATCGGTACGCCCGACCGTCTTGAGATGTTCAAGCTCGTCCTGCAATTTTTTCAGACCATCGTCAGTCAGTTTAATACTCTTTGCCACGACTTCATCCACCTTTTTCTTTTATCCGTATCGCCTTGGCGACACGCTATAAGCTACTAAGCCCATAATAGTCATATTATATAGATATTGTCCGGAAAAGTCAACCTTTTCCTGTGTCGCCGCGAAGGCCGACCGAACAGACGGTTCTTTGTCGGCCTTTTGGCGGACTTTTTAGTCTTTGCCGCACCCGACCTGTGTGATGCTTTTGGCCAAAAGCCTTATGCGGTTCTTTCGTAAAGGGTACAGCCGGGGTAATACCAAGAGAGGATTTCGGTATATGTGCTTCCCTGCAAGGCCATATACTGTGCCCCATACTGGCTCATGCCGCACAGATGCCCGTAACCTCTTACCGAAAAGTGAAACACCCCGTCTTTGGCCGTCACATCAAAGTTGGCACTTCTTAGACCCAGAGCATCCCGAATCTGCCCACCCGATAGCGTTTTTTCTCCGAAATTCATGGAAACGACCGTACCGGAATCGCTGTAAACGGGCGAGGAAAACCAACTGCTCATATCTGTGCTGCCCCCATTCGGTGTAACCAGAGAGGCCGCCACCTGTTCGGCCGGGATTGCCACGGCACTCAAATAGTCGGGGCACAAAAGGTCGCCGATGCTCTCCACCGGCGTCAAATAAGGTAAGGCCGAACCCCACACCACCTCACTGCTTTCGGTTCTGCCGCCCGAAATGGCGGTGTAGGCGCAAAGTGCCGGTTTGTCGTCGTAATATAGAACCTGCCGTCCGACAGCCTCAATGACCGCATCCAGCTTTTGCTCATACTCATCGGCCTGTTCTCCCCACCGCGCTCTGGCCTGTTCCCTGGTCATAAAGGCCTGATCTGTACGAAAATCATCGGTGATGTCATAGTCCTCTTTGTTCCCGGCCATGCGGTAAAGCAAAAAGCTGTGTGCCGCCACCGTTTGTGCCTTGAGTGCCTCGGTATGGTACAGGGCGGGCATTTCGGCAGACAGTACGCCGAATAAATACTCTTTGAGAGACAAGGTGCTGATTTGTCCTGTTTCGGTGTTCTTAACCCGCAAATCCCGCACACTGTTTTCACCCTGTGCCATCACCGGCAAACTGACAGGCGTGCTGTCTGCCGAAGCGGTGGTTCGAGAAGAGCCGATGAGTGGTACCAGTAGCAAACAAAGTGCTAATAGCAACGCCTGCCAGCCATACAGATTTTTCATACTTTTGTCTTCCTTTCGCTTCTCGCAACTTGACTTTTAGCAACCGGGAGGGTAGAATATAGTTATTAGTATGTGCTTGTCTGCCGGTTTATTCATCGCCTATACTCACCGGTCGGGCTGACTGTATTTGAAAGGATCATGACGAAATGCTGCGTCTTAAAAACCTGCTGTTTCTCACTTTAGCGGCCGCGCTGGGGGCTACGGTGTCCCGTGTGTGCTATTTGTTTTTCACCGTGACCGAATCGACCGGCTTTTTGGACCAAAGAATGCGTTTGACAGGCTTGTTGCTCATCGGTTTTTCACTGCTGTGTGCCCTGATTTGTGCTGCGTTCGGCTTTTTTGTCAAGGACACCTTTGCTCATAGGCAACGCCCCTCTCTGCTTTTGGGGCTTGCTTCCGTTGCAACCGCCGTTGCATTGGCCGTGGCCCTGTTTAACACCCCCGGCAGTCTTCCGACAACCGGTTGGCAGTTTTGGTTTAAGCAGTTGTTCGGGCTGGCCGCCTGTGTCACCTTCCTTGTCTACGGGCTTTCGTCCTTCCTTTCTTTTCGTGTGCCAAATCTTCTCTTTGTCTTTGTTTTGCTGTACTTGATTTTCCAGACCATCGCCGTATTTACCTCGTACGCCACCCTGGCCTTAATCGGTGAGCATCTGTTTGATCTTTTGCAGATGTGCGTGCTGATGCTGTTCTTTTTGGGACTCGGAAAATTCATTTCCTCGCCCGACAAGAACCGCCCGTTGCCCTATCTGATTCCCACCGGCCTTGCCTCCTTTGTGCTGTGCCTGTCCGGCTTTTTCACCCGTTTGGTTGTTCGTCTGTCGGGTCACGGCGGCGTGTTGCACGGCGAGTATCCACTCATGACCGCCGATCTGTTTTTAGGCCTTTTCATCCTACTCTGGATTGCCGACCATCTGCTTCCCAACAAACAGTCGGCCGCCCAAACCACCGATGAGTAATTGCTTTCTCATTTCTTTTTTTCGGCGCACGAAGGGGCTCAACACCATGAGTCGGCGTTTCATTGATGTAATCGCCGTGGCATGACGCTTGACCTTTTCACAAAAAGAAGGTACAATAAACGGGTCGATTGTATTCGGCCCGTTTGCTTTTTTCGGCACGCCGGCAAAGATGCGGGTTTTGCAAAACACAAAGGGGATGACAAGATGAAACCCAAGATGTCTGCTCAAAAAAAGCGACATATTGCCGCTTTTATCATTGTAACCGTATCCAACCTGTTGCTCTTGTTAACCATTTGGTTATTGCAACGGTACGATCATATTTACTTGGATGAAATTCTGTATCAACTCAAAGCGCCGGCCGTCGGCACCAACAAAAGCCTGCTTGGCAGTGCCTATGTTCGGGTAGGGTTATTGGGCGTTGTATTAACGGCATTGGACGTCCTTTTCTACCGTCTTGCGGCCGGTTATCCGTTCAAACGGCAAACGGTCGGTGAGCGGTACAAGGCTTATTGCAGCTCAAAGATCTGCCTTTTTTTCCGCAAGGCCGTATTGCCCTTGTCTCTGTGCGTGACGCTTGTCGCCGCCTCACTGTTCTGTGCCAAACTGAAGGTTTTTTCCTATTTGGCCACCGCCGCAAAGCCGTCCGATTTTATTAAGGAGCATTATGTCAAGCCGGACGACTCGGTGCTGACCTTCCCCGAAGAAAAACGCAATCTTATTTACCTGTACTTGGAATCTATGGAGGCCACCTTTGCAGACACAGCCTCGGGCGGCGCTATGGAAGTCAATGCCATTCCTGAGCTCACGGCCTTGGCTGAAGAGAATGTTCATTTTTCCAACACCGACCGCCTGGGCGGCGCTGTCAGCTACAGCGGCACCACATGGACAGCGGCCGCCATGGTGTCCCAAACCGCCGGTATTCCGGTCAAGGTTCCCTTAAGCGCCGAAACCTACGGCGGTGAAAACAGCTTTATTCCCGGCCTTATATCCTTGGGCGAGGTGCTTCAAAAGCAAGGTTATCAACAGACCTTGTTGATCGGCTCCGATGCGGCATTTGCCGGACGCGATTCCTATTTTACCGAGCACGGCCATTATCAAATTTTGGATGTCAACAGCCTAAAATCCGACGGACGGTTGGAAAAGGATTACCACGAATGGTGGGGCTTTGAGGACGCCAAGCTATTTGAATACGCCAAGCAGGAAATCACCCGTCTGGCAAATGAAGATGCTCCGTTCAACTTCACCATGCTGACCGCTGACACCCATTTTCCGGATGGTTACCTATGTGAAGATTGCCCCAATCGGTTTGAGCAGCAGTACGCCAATGTGCTGTCCTGCTCCTCTTCTCGGGTATACGAATTTGTTGAGTGGCTGCGTTCACAACCGTTTTTTGAAAACACCACCCTCATTATCAGCGGCGACCATTTGACTATGGATCCGTCCTTTTTGAAGGACATTTCCCCCGAGTATGTCCGTACCGTGTATAACTGCTTCATTGGATCAGCCGTGAATCCCATTAAAGAGACCAACCGGCAATTCGGCACCTTTGATATGTTCCCCACCACCTTGGCCGCTATGGGTGTGCGCATTCAGGGCGATCGTTTGGGATTGGGCACCGATCTGTTTTCTGCCAGTAAAACGCTGACCGAGGAATACGGCTACACAACCCTTAACGAAGAACTGCAAAAAAGCTCTGAGTACTATAACCAAACCTTCTTGGGCATGGATAATAAAGCCTACTTCTCTTGACGGGGAACGGGCATTCCTTGTTACCCGGCAGGGTCGCTCTCACATCTTGATACTGTCAAAAAGCGAAGGGACCTCTCCTTCGCTTTTTGACAGTCGAGTTTTTTATTCATTTCCTTATCGGCGTTGTCAACGCCTTGCCGGGAGAGGCGGCTTTGTGCCGCCCGCCGTAAAAGAGCCCCATAACACAAAAACACAGCCTTTTGAGTTTGTGAAAAAGGAAGAACAACCAAAAAGGCCAAAAAAAGTCAAAAAAAAAAGAAAAAAAGTAATGCAACAAGCAAAAATTTATGGTATACTGTTTACAACGATGTGCCGTTTGGCAACACCACCCATCAAAGCGAGGTGAAGCCGGCCGACAGCCGGAGCCGTTCATGACCGAATATGTATCCCACAGTCCCGAAGAAACCATGGCCTTCGCCGCCCGTTTTGCAAGTACGCTGACTCCGGGCACCGTTGTGGCCTTTAACGGCGATTTGGGCATGGGAAAAACCTGCTTTGTGAAAGGTTTGGCGCAAGGGCTCGGCTATCACGGCACGGTAACAAGCCCGACTTTTGCCTTAATGAACGAATATATCGGCGGCAGGCTGCCGTTGTATCATTTTGATATGTACCGCATCAACACCTGGGATGATTTAGATTCCAGCGGTTATTTCGATTATGTTGAAGCCGGCGGTGTGGTAGCGGTGGAATGGAGCGAGCAGATTACCGGTGCGCTCACCGATGACACCGTTATGGTCAGCATCCGGCGCAAAAATGACACCACCCGGCAGTTTATCATCCGTCGTAAGTGTGAGGAGGCAGGTCAATGAGAATCCTGGCTTTGGACTGTACAGCCGGTCCGGCTTCTTGTGCCATTACAGACGATTCCCGTTTGTTGGCCTCCTTTTACTGTCATGTTAAACAGACCCATTCGGTTACTTTACTCCCCATGGTCAAGGCCGCTCTCGAAAACACCGGCTTGTCGGTCGGTGATTTGGATGCACTGGCCGTTACCGCCGGCCCCGGCTCCTTTACCGGAGTCAGAATCGGTTTAGCAGCGCTTAAAGGCTTGGCTGCTCCTTATTCGTTGCCCTGCGTGGGTCTTTCAACGCTGGCGGTCATGGCCGAGGCCTTTTTAGACACCGATTGTGTGGTATGTGCGGTAATGGATGCCCGACGCAATCAGGTTTACAACGCCCTGTTTCGCATTGAAAACGGTCTGGCTCATCGCCTGTGCGATGACCGTGCCATCAGCTGTGAAGCACTGGCCGGCGAAATCGCTCATATGCGTCGGCCCGTTGAGCTGATCGTGACCGGCGACGGAACTGATGTTTTCTTCCCCTATGTAAAAGAGTTAAAAAACATCCGCAAGGCCGGCGAATCCAGACGGTATCAATCAGCTGCCTGCTGTGCTTTGTTAGCCGAAAAGGCCGTCAAAGAGGGTCGTACCGTAACGGCAGAGTCACTATTACCGGTTTATCTGCGCTTGCCTCAGGCAGAGCGTGATTTACAAGCAAAAAAGGAGTCTTGATATGAACAAAATAGCCATCGGTTGCGACCACGGAGGCCTGGAGCACAAAAACGCCATTGTCGAGCATTTGAAGGAACGAGGCTTTACGGTAAAGGATTTCGGTATCTATGAAGCCCATTCGGTTGATTATCCCGACATTGCCTATCCCGTAGCCAAGAGTGTGGCGGCCGGCGAAAACGAACGGGGTATTCTGGTTTGCGGCACCGGCATCGGGATGTCCTTAGCGGCTAACAAGGTCAAGGGAATCCGTGCGGCAGCCTGCAGTGACCATTTCTCGGCCAAGTATACCCGGTTGCACAATGATGCCAACATTCTGTGCTTGGGAGGGCGAGTCATCGGTATCGGCACGGCACTGGAATTGGTTGATTTGTTTATGGACACCGCCTTTGAGGGTGGTCGTCACAGCAAGCGCATTGAGAAAATCACCGCTATTGAAGTCCAAGAGCCGTAACAATATCAACAAAAGGCGACGGACTCCTTTCGGCCTTAAGGCGAAGGGAATCGACCCCCACACGCCCTACAAATGAAGTTTTTTCGTTTCACTTTACCTTGTCGCCGGTCATGCGCCGGTATAACGGCACTTTGCGGTTTTGTGAAAGTAAAAATTTTTCTGTTTGTAAGGTTCAAAAAATGTTCGCACCGCTTTTTCTGTACAGGGCGAAGCCGTGAGTTGGCAGCAAGGCTGGGCCTTGTCAAAACGAACGCAAAGCCGTGCCCAAAAGGTGTCAGGCGAAACCGTGTGGCGTTTGAATCTCTTTGACTGATCATAAAAACGGAGGAATAGAAACATGGAAAACAAAATGGTACACATCATCAACCACCCTCTGGTACAGCACAAGCTGACAATCTTGCGTGACAAAAATACCGGCAGCAAGCAATTCCGCGAACTGGTCAGCGAAATCGCTTTGCTAATGTGCTATGAATCCACCCGCGATTTGCCCCTGATGGATGTGCAAATCGAAACCCCCATTGCCACGGCAACCACCAAGGTTTTAGCCGGCAAGAAAATGGCCATTGTGCCGATTCTGCGTGCCGGCTTAGGCATGGTAGACGGTATGGTTAATTTGATCCCCTCCGTGAGAATCGGCCATATCGGTATGTACCGTGACCCGGAAACTCACAAACCGGTGGATTATTATTGTAAATTGCCGTCCGATTTGGGCGAACGGGATGTGTATGTTCTCGATCCCATGTTGGCTACCGGCGGCAGTGCTGTCGATGCCATTGCCCGTATCAAGGAATTCCATCCGAAACGCATTAAATTCATGTGCATCATTGCTGCTCCGGAAGGTCTGAAAACCTTGACAGAAGCGCATCCCGATGTTGAGGTTTACTGTGCCGGGCTGGATGACCATTTGAATGAGCATTGCTACATTGTTCCCGGTCTGGGCGACGCCGGCGACCGTATCTTCGGCACGAAATAAACCCTGTTAACATAGAAAAGGGGCTGTAAAGAAACATCGTTTTTTTACAGTCCCTTTTGTTTTTACGGTTTTGCTGTTTTCATCATCTGTGGTATCATGAAAGAAAGACTCAAGACAAAACAGAAAAGGAGGCGACGCTGTTGGCAATGCGGAACCCGCGGCGTGAGTGCTATACGTGCAGTGATGGTTGTCTGCACTGCTATATCTATTGGCGTTACGCCAAGCGAGGCGTAAATACGGCGATTTTCATAGCCTTGCCTATTAAGCAAAAGTATATTATGCTCAACCCTTGCCCGAACAATTGTGATCGAACCGTTTCTTGATGCGGTTCGGTCGGTCACGGTCGGCAATACGACAGGCGGTCAAATCGTCTTTTCCGGCACCCAAAGCAACCGGCCGACCACACTCAAACTATTACGGCAGTGTGTTTTCGGGATTCCCTTGAGTTGTATACCTTTGCCCAAAAAGAAGTCAAATAAATAATCAAACAAAAGAAACCGGTCGGTTCATAGAAAAAACACTTGACAAGCCCGGCTTCTGTTGCTATAATAGCATAGTCACGTTTGGTGAAATATGTGGCGGTATAGCTCAGTTGGCTAGAGCACACGGTTCATACCCGTGGTGTCGCCGGTTCAAATCCTGCTACCGCTACCACCCGGCCCGGTGGTCAAGAGGCCTAAGACACCGCCCTTTCACGGCGGTAACACGAGTTCGAATCTCGTCCGGGTCACCAGAATCCCGAAGGCAATCGCCTTCGGGATTCCCCTTTTTCACCATAATCGTTGCCTTGTCCACCTCTATACACGATTGGCGGCGCCTTTTCCTGCCAAAATATTTCTTTCTATCGCCGACAAAAAAGACTTGCATTCCGCCTTCCAATGTGGTATACTATCAAGGCGATCAAGAGATTGCACCTATATCGCGGGGTAGAGCAGTTGGTAGCTCGTCGGGCTCATAACCCGGAGGTCGCAGGTTCAAGTCCTGTCCCCGCAACCAAACGAAAATACCCGAAAAGCCGCATAAATAAAGGCTTTTCGGGTGTTTTTATGTTTCTTATAACATTGTGCTTGCAGTGCTTAAAATCACTTTTTGGGTGAATTTGGGGTGAATGGCTCAAAATTTGAGCTGTTTGCCCTTTTCCTTTGCCATTCCTCAAAGCGTTTCCTATTTACCGGGTTTTCAAAGTACTTTGTTATTGCATCACATAGTGTACTTGAAAGCAAGCACCTATCTATTTGGCTCATCTGCGATAAGCCGAGCTTGATAGGATCCATATAGCGTACATCCTTACTGTCTTTTGAATACTCCGGCGCGCACATCCTCTGCCCTCGCTTTCGCCTCGGCTATTTGGTGGGCATAAATAGTGGCTGTTGTGGTTGCACTTGCGTGGCCTAATTCGTTGGCAGCTGTAACAATATCAACGCCGTTGGCAATCATTGTGGATGCAGCTGTGTGCCGGAAAGCGTGCGGATGTATATGCGGTAAGGCATTTGCCTTGCTGAATTTATTAAGCCAGTCAGTAAGGCTGTCCGGGTTCATTCTATCGCCGTTATCTTGTGTAAACACATACCCTGTATCAATCCAGGCATCCGCATAGCCGTTACGCAGCTCCTCCTGGGCTGTTTTCCACTTGCAAAGGAGCTGTAATGTTTCCGGTGCCCGTTTTAGCACACGGCTTTTACCGGTCTTTGGCGTGCTTTCATATACGCCTTTTTAGGACTGTATAATAATGCTCTTTCGATTGTCATAATACCGTCCGCAAGGTCCAGGCTTTCCCATTTAAGCCCCATAGCCTCGCCACGGCGGCAACCCGTATTTATTAAAAGATATGTAGCAGTGCGCCATTTCAGCGGTGCATTATCCAGAGCATCCAATATCTGTGATATTGTTTCCGGTTGGTAGTAATCCGGTGCTTTTCTCTGCACTTTTGGCGGCGTTGCTTTGGATGCAGGGTTAAATTGAATTAGCATTTCTTTTTTCGGCTTGGGCAAGTACACTCGATATTATACGGTGATGCTCAAGAATTGTTTTGCTTGACAACGGTGTAGTATCACACTCAAGTGAAAACACCGCCTCAGTGCCTAAACCCATAGCAGACGAAATCGCGGCCGCTCTTTCGCCGCTTATCTTTTCCCGTTAATAGCTGCGGAAAGAGTGGCGGCCGCTGTGCCGGCTTTTGCTGCCAATTTTGTTATAGAGGTACCGTTGTTTTTTATCCAGGCTCTTATGTCAATATGAGCAACTGCTTTTGTAGCCCCGTTGCGTATGCCCTCCTCACCTAAATTTTGATAAAAGGTGTTTAAGTGCTGTGTATATTGTACATATCAGGAGAATTTATAAAACGAGGTAACACCATGAACCAACTGCTCACCTGTGAATTCAATATCGACACCGATGTGTTGAATTGAAAGATTCCGATGGAACGATGATATCCATCAATTGTACTGCCGTTGAAAAGGAACTGGCGGATACTATCAGCCAGCGTGCTGAACTTGACTGGCTGATATATAGCAAGCCTCTGGAATATGCTGACCTTGTTCATAATGGTTCTGGAGCATCGCAGATATAGTATTTAATGCTCCAAAAGTGCGGCACGGGAACCTCACATTTTCCGCCACTCGGTTGGTGAAAGACCCGTATTTCGGTGAAATGAATGACTGAATGAATAAATATCCGCGAATCCGCATTTAATCGCGATTTCGCTGATTGTATTCGACGAGTTCATCAAGAGCGTTTTCGCCTCATCCATTTGCCTGTTATTGATATACTCGCCTACCGTGACGCCGAAATATTCCTTGAACAGCCGATTCAGATTGACCGCGCTCATGTTCGAGAGTTCTGCGAGTCTTGCGCGGTTGAATCCCGGCTCGAGACAATATTTGTTAATATATTCAATAGCCGGCAACAGCTTACGGAAGCGGTAACTGTCGCGGCTTTTTTCAAATATTTCGTCGGCGAGGATCGACAGGATCGAATAGAGCCTTGCCATACATTTCGTCTTACGGCTGATCGCGCCCGAACGCCAGATCGAATACATTTCGGAAAACAGCTCGGATATCCGCGCACCGACCGCGGACGAGACTGAAATCCGCGTCGGAAATTCAAAATGATCGTCAAGCGGTGAAAAATCCGCTAAAATATACGACACCTGACTGCATTCAAACGCCTCGGAAATATCAATATTCCCGCCGTGTATGAAGATTATCTCGCCCTTGCGCACGACGTGCGAGGACTCACCGACCGTATATTTCAGCTGTCCGTCGGTCATATATGCTACCGTACATAATTCTCTCGGGTTAATCGGAATATAAGGCTTCCCGGGATAAAGCGTGTCGGTTTTTATATCAACGATTTTTTTCACAATAATATCATTTTCAGGCATAACTTTCGCCTCACTTCAAAATCATTATACCATACCGCACCATGACATTCAAGCCACTTGCGGATCATATGAATATATTTACAGAATATTAGCGATATTGAATGTATGAGACAAATAATTATCGTCTCTGACATTTACATAGCACCGATTATAAGCTATAATAATGACACCAACAATATGGAGGCGATTATTATTAAGATCAGAGGAAACAAAGCTATCGTGACCGGCGCAAGCCGCAGTATAGGTCTTGAAATCGCAAAAGAGCTCGTCCAAAACGGCGTTTCGGTCGTCATAACCGGCCGGAACGAAAAAACGCTCGCCGAAGCCGCAAAGGAATCGGGCGCCATACCGGTTGTCTGGGATATCTCGGACATTTCGCAGATGCAGCAGAAATTCGATGAATGTGTCGGTCTGCTCGGCGGATTTGACATTCTCGTGAACAACGCCGGCGTTTTCGACAAGGTCGGCTGGGGCATGGGAATGCTGAATGTCACCGAGGAAGACTGGGACAGGGTAATGGACATAAATCTCAAAGCGGCGTTTTTCATCATGCAGACCGCGGCGAAATATATGCTCGCGCATGAGATTCGAGGAAATATCCTGAACATCTCGTCGGTTGCGGCGAACGAACCGCTTCAGGGACCCTACGGCGCTTCAAAAACGGGACTGTTCGGTCTGACCCGCGGTTGGGGCAAGGTTCTCGCGCCGACCGGTATCGTTCTGAACGGCATCGCGCCCGGCCCGGTCGCGACCGAGATGAACGACTGGCATGAGGGCGATTCGCTCTCGCACAAAAGGGTTCCGACCGGAAGATTCGTCACTGTCGATGAGGTCGCAAAGCTCGCGATGTATCTTCTCAGTGAGGACGCCGTGCAGATAATCGGACATTCAATAGTTTGCGCCGGGGCATATGATATTAAATAATATCGAATAATAGGTCAGGAGGTAACTATGAACACCAGAATCAATGCACTTCTTCAAAAAGCGCTCGACGGTAGCATGAACTTCCACGCAGCGCCGACCGCCTATGACCGCGAGGATCTTTTCCTCTCCCCAGTCAGAATGTCATCCAAGCGGCTCGGCGAGTACATGGCTAACCAGACTCCGCTCATATTTGAGGAGAGCCGTCTCCCCTGCTTTATGGCGTTTGACGGCAGCGTCGAGGGCGACGTCTTTACTCGCGCCGGGCATAAGAATATAGACGAGGCGTGCAGAAATTTTTATAACAACCCAGTACATAACCTGCTCACCTTCGAGTGGCAGCATTCGGCGGGCGATTTCGAAAAGGTAATAAACGGCGGGTTTATTCAGATAAAGCGGGAGATTGCTGACTCGCTCGCATCGCACCGAAACGACGCCGATGCGGTCGAATATCTCGAAGCTCTCGCGGCTTTCTGCGATTCTGCGATAAACTGGGCGCACAAATGCTCGGACTATGCTAAAAATCTCGCCGGATCGGCAAAAGCCGAACACCGAGAAAATCTCCTGCTCCTCGCCGAAAAGCTCAGAAAAGTCCCAGAATATCCCGCCGAGAATTTCTACGAAGCGATACTCTCGCTCAGTATGATCTATCCCTATCTCCCCGACAGCATCGGGCTTATCGACCGCTATCTATACCCATTGTATAAAAAAGACAAAGCCGCCGGAGTATCCGACGACGAGATTCGGACGCTTTTACAGGAATTTTTCCTGCTGCTTCAGGGGAGGATATATGTGAAATCCGACCGCTTCCACCGCGGCGGCGAGACGCATTTCTGCGTCGGCGGATTCCTCGAAAACGGCGAGGACGGCTTCAATGAGTTTTCAAGGCTGATCGTCGATTCACTGCTCGAGCTGCCAACCTGGATACCGCAGATTTCTCTGCGCTGGACGCCCAAAACCCCGTCTGAGGTCTTTCGCTATATGCTCGACTGCGAAAGAAACGACCCGAATAAGCGAATTGCATTCGTGAATGATGTTCCTCGCATCGAGGGACTGATGAAATACTCGGGCTTCACAAGGAGCGAAGCGGTAAAATACTCTATGATTGGTTGCAACGAGCTTGCTATTCCGGGCGGAATTATCTTTGGCTTCGACCCGATGAATATTCTCCGGTCAATCGAGCGGACCTTTCATGAGTTCCGGGACGAGATCATAAACGCCGCGACCTTCGATGAGTTTTTTGCTGTCTACAAGCGCGTGCTTTTCGAGGATCTCTGGGAAGCCGAGGAAATTAGCCACGGACTCCAGAATATCCGCTCACGGGATACAAACATTGTGAGTGCCGTTTTCATCGACGGATGTATCGAAAACGCAGCGAGTATGACAAAGGGCGGAGCAACTAAATACACCGCCGTCGCCGATCTCATTGGGATCCCGAACGTAATCGATTCGCTTTCGATAACAAAGCAATTCGTTTTTGACGAAAAGCTGACTGACATGAGGGAGCTTTGCGACGCGCTTGAAGCGGACTGGGCAGGATATGAGAACCTACAGCATACTATCCTGCGCAGGGGTAAATTTTTCGGAAATGATGACGACACCTCGAACGAAGCGGCGAGACTTTTCACATCTGCGCTTGATGAGTGGAACAACGATACGAATTATCTGAAAAAACGCTGGATATTCGGAAATCTTATCGGCTACAACGAGCATCACAAATTCTTCGGCGACGCGACAAAAGCGACTCCGGACGGACGGCGCTCGGGCGATGCGCTGACCTTCGGCATCGGTCAGACTAACGGAAAAGACATGAGCGGACTTACCGCACTGCTGCTCTCGGTGGCGAAATGCGACCCGTATTCGATACTCACCGGTCCGAGTGTAACGAATGTCATGCTTGACGAAAAGCTGATTCGCGACGATGCGCAGTTCGAGAAGCTGGTAAAGCTGTTCGAGACCTATTTCAGAGCCGGAGGAACGCATTTTCAGCTGGCCTATGTCTCGCGTGAGGAACTGATAAGAGCGAAGGCCGAGCCTGAAAAATACCGGAATCTGCGTGTGCGCGTTTCGGGATTTTCGGAGTATTTTGTCACGCTAAGAAGCGCGCTTCAGGACGAGATTATCGCGCGCACTCAGCATGACAACTGACCGCGCCGGAGGTATATTTATGGAAGAAAAGACGATAGTATTTGATATTCAGCGCGGCTCCTATGTCGATGGCCCGGGTATCAGAACGACTGTTTTCGTAAAGGGCTGCAATCTGTCCTGCGCGTGGTGTCACAATCCCGAAAGCCGGTCGGCAAAGCCGGAGCGGATGTGGTACGATAACAGCTGCGTCCGATGCGGAAAATGCTCCGAGGTCTGCCCGGAAAAGGCGCTCTCGTATGACCCGGAAAGCGGGAAGCCCGTCCTTAATAAAGATAAATGCCGTCTCTGCGGAAAATGCGCTTCTGAGTGCCTGAACGATGCGATAAAAATCTGCGGAAAGGAAATGAGCACCGGTGAAATATTCGGGGTGATAGAAAAAGACCGGATATTCTACGAAGCTACCGGCGGAGGAATGACAATATCCGGCGGCGAATGTATGCTGAATCCCGATTTTGTCGCGGAGCTTCTCAGAAAATGCCTCGAAGCTGATATTCACACAGCTGTTGATACTGCCGGATGCGTACCATGGGAAAATTTTGAAAGGGTTCTCGGATATACAGACCTGTTTTTATATGACATCAAATGTATCACGCCCGAGCTGCACCGGAAGTATGTCGGAGCAGACAATTCTCTGATACTCGATAATTATAAACGTCTGCTGTCAGCCGGCTGCCGGGTTATCGTGCGAATCCCGATGATACCCGATTGCAGCGCGAATGATGCGGAATTTTCGAAAATCAGCGAATTTCTGCACCGATATCCGCCGGAAAAGGTAGAGCTGCTCCCGTATCATGCGATGGGCGAGAACAAATTCCGTGCGCTGGGACTCGGCGAGCCAAGGCTCTTCAAAGCGCCTTCCGATGAGGCAATGCGCCGATACCGCGATTTGGTACACGACCTGAACTCATAAATCATGCCGGTGCACGACTGGGGGACATCAGCCATGCACCGGCATTATGCGTGATCTGGCATATCGGATTGAAGCTCATACTCATAATCCTGTCAGGACATATATATGTCCCGTCTGCTGTCTTTTGTTCAGAAATGCCGAGTAGGTAGTCGGTGGTTAAGCCGTAAAACTTAGCCAGTTGAATGATAAAATCAAATAATGCAAAGCGAAGCAAAGCCGTCCGGAATTCCTTTTTGAATTTACTCGTCTGTCAGATTGTCAGCATCGCTCATCAGGTCCTCCATCAGTTCCTTGACACTTCTGTAGGATGTTGCCGGAATCTTTCCGGACGCAATATCGCGTGCTTCCCGCATTGCAGCGAGCGTTTCATCGTTCGGCGCGGGGAGCGTGATCTTGAACGGAAGACCGCCGCAAAGCACGATCTGGTGCAGGAAAATATTCACGGCTTCAGCCGTTGACAGTCCGAGAGCCGAGAGTATCTCATCGGTACTCCGCTTGGTGTCGGGATCGACCCTGACGTGAAGTGTTTCTGTTTTTGCCATATGAGAAAGCTGGTGATGCTATGGATACGCACGCTCGTCTCCAGCAGTTATTGCGAGAGCGCGGATGGACGGAGTACAAACTTTCAAAAGAGTGCGGTTTGGCACAATCCACGATTGGTAACATTTTCAGAAGAAACACGGTTCCTTCCGTTGCGACCCTTGAGACGATGTGCAGAGGATTCGGCATCACTATGTCGCAGTTTTTCGCTGATACCGATATGGTCGAACCGACCCCAGATATGAAAGAACTGTTCGACTGTTGGGTTTGTTTGACACCGAGCCAGAAATCCGCAGCGATTCAGATGCTCAAAGCTATGAGCCATGACAACGAATAACAAGAAA
>JAEDLK010000034.1 GCA_016295355.1 Clostridiaceae bacterium | reverse complement strand
GCGGCGGTGTATATGGCACATCACAGAACAAAATAGCCGTAAAAAAATCCAAATCGAAAAGTACCCTGTTGTATGCTTTGCAACGGTTATTCTTGCCATACAAAACCATGGTATTTCTATACCCGGTATTAAAAAAATTGCCATTTCTCTTGCCGTTTTGTTGGATCGCGCGATTATGTAAAATGTTGTTTGGCGGTAAAACAAAACGCACAATCAGAGAATTGAAAACCGCCAAGGATGTGTCTGATGACAAAATAAACACCATTACGCTAATGTGCGAGCGTTTAGGATTATAAAATTTCAAATAATTTGCAAAATATAGATGAAAACAATACGTTCATATGATATACTATAAAAAGCAGAGGTTGCGCTGCTTTTATTTAGACCATCGTTGTTGAATTGAAACGATAATAACCAACGAAAATAACAGAGGTGTATATGCCAAGACCAAAAAAGAAGAAAAACAACATGGAAGAATTGTCACAGCAAGTCCTTGAAGCCGTTACCGATGCGTATCTGAATCCGACGGAAGATACTGCGGATGAAAACGGGAAAATGTCCCTCAATGTGCTTGCAGATGAGTTCTCCATGTCGAGAATAAAACTCAGAAAACTGCTGATTACTGCGGGAGTATGTGGTCGTCCAACCGCTTACATATCTGGATGATATGTCACCCACCGAGGTGTAAAACACATATTAGGAGGTCATTAGAATACGGACCTTAATCTGGTTGATATGGTCGTTTGGAACAAGTGCAAAATTGGTATGGGCTTCCGTACCAGAAGAAAGTCCGAATATCTTATAGTTTGCCAGAAGAGCCCTGTTAGAGCAAAAGGCAAATGGACTGTCCATAACATCCCCGATGTGTGGGATGAAAAGACTCCTAAATTACATCCGCACTCCAAACCACTGGAACTACAAAAAGCACTGATTGAAGCAACCACCCAAGAAGGCGACTGGATTCTTGACCCTTCCGCTGGTGGATATTCGGTGCTTACTGCCTGCCAGGAACTAAACTGCAACTTCATCGGTTGTGATATAGAGTTTGGTGAAGAACCTCATAAAACAGAAAGATGCTCTGCCGTCAAAAGCAGAGCATCTTGGTTTTTTTGCTGTCATATTGCTGTCAATAGCAAAACGAGAACTGTAAAATCCCTTAAAATAAGGGGTTTTCAGAGGTGTAGGATCATTCCCACTCCACGGTTGCGGGGGGTTTAGAGGTGATATCGTAGACAATGCGGTTAATGCCGCTGACTTCGTTGACAATGCGGGTGGAGATGCGGTCGAGCAATTCGTAGGGGATACGAGCCCACTCGGCTGTCATAAAGTCATCGGTCGTGACGGCACGCAGCGCCAGCACATAGCTGTAGGTTCGTCCGTCACCCATAACGCCGACCGAACGGGAATCGGTTAAAACGGCAAAATATTGGTTTAGTTGGTCGCTATAGCCTTGTTTGGCTATTTCGTCACGCATGATGAAGTCGGCTTCACGCAGAATGGCTGTTTTTTCCGGCGTTATATCACCGAGAATGCGGATGGCTAGGCCGGGGCCGGGGAAGGGTTGACGCATGACCATGCTTTTCGGCAGACCCAATTCACGACCGAGAGCCCGAACTTCATCCTTGAACAGATAAGACAGCGGTTCTAACACGCCTTTGAATCGGGCGACAACCTCGGGAGGCAACAGACGGTTATGGTGGCTTTTAATCACAGCGGCATCGCCGTCACCCGATTCAATGACATCGGGATAAATGGTGCCCTGAGCCAAAAAGTCATGATTGGTGATATGAAAGCGGTCTGCCTCCTCACGGAAAACATAGCCGAATTCCGCACCGATAATCCGGCGTTTTTCCTGCGGATCGGTTATACCGGCCAGCTTGCCTAAAAATCGATCCTGTGCGTTTACACGCACAAAATGAACCGGTCGCTCCTTAAAGACAGCTTCAATCATATCGCCTTCGTCTTTACGCATGAGACCGTGATCGACAAACACACAGGTGAGCCTGTCGCCGATGGCAAGGCCCAACAATGCGGCCAATACCGAGGAATCAACACCGCCGGAAAGAGCTAACAGAACTCGTCCGTCAGGGCCGATTTCTTTCCGTAGAGAGTCAACGGTCTTTTTACAGAAATCCGACATGGTCCAGTTACCGGAAACGCCGCAGATAAGATACAGGAAGTTATGCAACATTTGAAAGCCGTACTGGGTATGGTTAACCTCGGGATGGAATTGCACGCCGTAAAAGCCGCGCTCCTCGTCTGCAATGGCCACATTAGGGCAGGCCTTTGAATGAGCCATTAAGCGGAAGCTGTCGGGAACCTTTGACATATAGTCACCGTGGCTCATCCAGGTAATACTGGTTTCGGGCAAATCCTTAAACAAGCGGCAGGTTTTATCAAAGGTGGTTTCGGTTTTGCCATATTCACGGGCTGTATCACTTTGAGCAGGGGAAACCTTTCCGCCTAAGAGAGACGCCATCAACTGACAGCCATAGCAGATGCCCAAGACCGGGACACCTAAACGGAAGATTTCCGGGCTGATCTGCGGCGAATCGGAGTCATAAACGCTGTTTGGACCACCGGTTAGGATAATACCGACCGGCGCATAGGCTTTGATTGCTTCCATCGACATACGATAAGGGTGTACTTCGCAGTAAACTCCGCACTCACGCACACGACGGGCAATCAGTTGATTATACTGTCCTCCAAAATCCAAGATCAGGATGGCTTCTCGTTGGTTCATAGTTTTATTCCTCCGTTGTTTGCAGACAGTCAAAATAAAACCACAGACAAACCGTATGCCTGTAGTTTTTGTCCCTTTTCCGTGATTATTTTATCATTACGGGATGGCTTTGTCAATTGCTTTTTTGTAGAATTTGGTTGACAAATGTCGTATTATATTGTATACTGATTTAGTAAACACGGATGTTTGCTGGTGAGGCGAGGACCCCACACGGTAAATGTCCCTTTTTTATTTTTCTTGAAAGGGCGTCGGTCGTATGACATACACGGCTTCGGAAGTATTTGACTTTGTTGAACAGGAGGATGTCAGTTTCATTCGTTTGGTGTTTTGCGATGCAACGGGTAAGCAAAAAAATATTTCGATTATGCCAAGCGAACTGCGTCGAGCCTTTGCAGACGGTATTTCGTTTGATGCCTCTGCCATTACCGGATTCGGGCATGAGGAAAAGTCGGACTTGTTGTTGTTTCCCATTCCGTCAACCTTATGCGTTCTGCCTTGGCGACCCTCTCACGGCAGAGTTGTACGGATGTTCTGCGAGATTTGCTATCCCGACGGTCGGCCGTACGAAAAGGATCCCCGACGGCTATTGACGGAGGCTGTGGCCGCCGCAAAGGAGCAGGGAATCAGCGTACAAATCGGTTCGGAATTTGAGTTTTATCTCTTCAAAACCGATGAAGAGGGTGAGCCGACTGATAAGCCGTTTGATAAGGCCGGTTATATGGATATTGCACCAGAGGACAAGGGCGAAAACATCCGTCGCCAGATCTGTCTGACGCTACTGGACATGGGACTGACTCCAGAGAGCTCGCACCATGAGGAGGGCCCCGGACAGAATGAAATTGATTTTCGCTATTCCGACGCTTTGACGGCTGCCGATCAAGCCATGACCTTTCGTATGGTTGTCAAAGCCATTAGCGCCCAAAACGGTGTTTATGCCGATTTTTCCCCAAAACCGATCAAAGGCGAGAGCGGCAATGGGATGCACATCAATTTATCGGTGAAGGCGGACGATGGTGCCGACTATTCTGATGCTTTTATGGCCGGGATCTTGCAACATATTCCGGAAATGACGGCTTTCTTGAATCCGACCGAGCAATCCTATTGCCGACTTGGTGAAAAGAAAGCGCCGAAATATATTACCTGGTCTCCCGAAAACCGCTCACAACTCATTCGGATTCCGGCGGCCAGGGGCGAATACCGTCGCATTGAACTTCGCTCTCCCGATGCCATGGCCAACTCCTATGTTGCTTATGCCTTGCTAATTCGGGCAGGGCTTGACGGTATTATGCGTCGGTTGGTTCCGCCACAACCGGTTAATATTAACCTGTTCAAAGCTGATAAAAGCGTTAAAGACTCATTACCTACCTTGCCGGAATCGTTAGATCAAGCCAGAAAAATTGCCAGAGAGAGTGACTTTATCAAAGCCATTCTACCTCCTGACTACATTCTGTAAATAAGGAGGGTTTATCATTGGCGACAGGGAAAAATAAATATCGTGTTCTTGTCGCCTCGGCCGGTGATAAGATATACGAATATATGGAATCTTTGTTGCCGGCCGCCGACTATGAGCTGTTGCCCAAGGTAGGGGATGCCGGACAAGCTCGCCGTCTGCTGTTGGAACGGCCGGCCGATTTGGTCATTATAAATACACCTTTGCCGGACGAATTCGGCATGGACTTGGCCATGGATCTTTCAGAAGGCACTTGCGGTATTCTCTTACTGGTCAAACAGGAGTATTATGACAGAGCCTGCTATAAGACCGAGGACAAAGGCGTTTTTACCTTGGTAAAGCCAAACACCCGTCAAGGCATTTATAGTGCCGTTAAGCTCTTGACGGCTGTAAGCGCCCGTTTGTCCCGCATGGAAAAGAAGAATTTATCCTTGCAGGAAAAAATGGCCGATATTCGAATTGTCAACCGAGCAAAATGGGCCTTGATTACCAATTTGAACATGAGTGAAACAGACGCACATTATTATATTGAGCGATTGGCTATGGATTCAAGCATTTCGAGACGAGAAGCGGCCGAACGGATTATCCGCACATACGATCAATCTTTGTGAAATCATGCTTGTTGTATCCCGGGAACCACCTGCAAACCGAGGTTCAAAAAAGGTCTTTCAATGAATGGTTTCGCCGAAATGTTGGCTCCCTTGCATAATGGGCGTTTTTTTGGCGAAGTGAAAGTCTCGGAGAATTTCCTTTTGTAAAGGCACAATCAGTCAAAAAACATCTTCCGTCACAGAAAAGGCCATGTCAACCTTTCGTGCACAGAAAAGGCTGTGAGTCTGTACAACAAACAAGCACCAACTTTTTTTGGCGGGGCGATGAGGTACGTGTATTATCCCGCTGTGTTGTTACAGGGAAGGCAATGGGTGCCGCACTTCTGGCGGCAGGTCGATATTGCGCCAGACGGATATATGGAGGGTCCGGATCCTTATTCTTCTGCAAAAAACAATTTTTTTCATACAAATGGTCGCAACACTTGAAAAAAAGTGGACAACCGTGTTATAATGTTTGTGTTTGTTGGCAGGCCTTGTGCCGTCAACTGTAATGAGGGGTTTTGGAAAAGTCCCGAAAAACAAAGGAGTAACTTATATGCTGACTGCTATAGTGGGAACCAACTGGGGCGATGAGGGAAAAGGCCGCATGGTCGATTTGCTCAGCCGTGATTATGATGTTGTCGTGCGCTATCAAGGTGGCAACAACGCCGGTCACACGGTCATCAATGAAAAGGGAACCTTCATTTTGAACCTGTTGCCGTCGGGGATTGTTCGGGAAGGTACGGTTAATGTGATGGGTGCCGGAATGGTCATTGATTTGGAGCACTTGTGCGGTGAAATCAAAAAATTGACCGACAAGGGAATTGACATCACACCGCAGCAGTTGGTGATCAGCGACCGTGCTACCATTTGTATGCCGTATCATAAGATGATGGATATTTTGGAGGAGGACCGCTTAAAGGATAAGAAGTTCGGTTCTACCCGTCGCGGCATTGGTCCGGTTTATGCTGATAAGTATATGAAAAAGACCATTCGCATGGGTGCTTTGCTGAATCAAGAAGGTCTGCGTGAGCATTTGGCCGATTTGGTTGAGTGGAAAAATCTGACCGTTACCGGCGGTTATCAGCATGAGGCGGTATCGGTGGACGCTATGATGGAATGGCTGGATACCTACGGCACACCGCTTCTGCCGTATATTAAAGATACCACCGTGTATTTGAACGAGGCCGTCAAGCAGAACAAGTCCATTATGTTTGAGGCACAGTTGGGTGCCCTTCGCGATATTGATTACGGTATTTATCCGTACACCTCTTCTTCTTACACCTTGGCGGCCTATGCGCCGCTTGGCGCCGGCATTCCGGCTGCCTCGCTCGATCGGGTTATCGGTATTATGAAAGCCTATTCCAGTTGTGTGGGTGAGGGACCGTTTGTGTGTGAGCTATTCGGTGAAGAGGGCGAAGCTCTGCGTCAAGCCGGCGGCGAATACGGTGCCGCTACAGGCCGCCCGAGACGTGTTGGTGGTTTTGATGTGGTGGCATCCCGCTACGGTGCTTCTGTTCAGGGAGCCAAAGAAATCGCTTTGACCAAGTTGGATGTTCTGTCCTATCTTGATAAGATTCCGGTTTGCGTGGCCTATGAGCTAGACGGCAAGACCATCACCGATTTCCCCGAAACCGGTGTACAGTTGAAAGCCAAACCGGTGTATGAGTATGTTGAGGGTTGGCACTGTGACATTTCCGGCTGTCGTCGATTTGAGGATTTGCCGAAGGCCGCACAGGATTATGTCAACATGATTGAAAAGGCCGTCGGCTGCCGTATCACCTATGTGTCGGTTGGCGCCGAGAGAGAAAGCATTATCATTCGCTCATAATTGTGCTGACAGTTTTCTCTGATAAAGCATCGTTTGTAAAAACTGACAACGGTTGCCGTGTGGCATGGGACGATACCGATAGATTCGTTGACCGGCAACGATATGTATCCGTTAAACGGCAGCGGTATTTCGATTGATACAAAGCGTCTATCTTATTATTGATAAAGACACAGCGCCCGATGGTGATCTTCACCATCGGGCGCTGTTCTTTTGATTCAGTCGGATTGGTTTGTCTTTTTTCTAAAGCTGTCACGGTAAACAATGCGTCCGCTGATACAGGTTTTGGTGGGCTGCGGCTCGTTGCCGTTAAGCAATCCGTCCAGCAAAGAGATGGCCACCCGGCACATCATGGACAGCATATTGTCAAGACTGGTAAGGGTCGGAGTACAATATTCACCCAACGCCGAATTGTTAAATCCGATGACCGGCACAGCGGCCTTAAGATGCCGTTGAGCCATAATACCCAACTGGTCATTGGTACACAACACGCTATCAAAGTTAACATGATTTTCCTTGGCAATATCCAGTGCCTCGCCGACAGCATCAAAGCCAGCGTTTTCACAAAGAATCACATGGCTTTCATCATAAGGCTGATGGCAAACCGCCATGCCTTCGCGGTAGCCGTCTAATTTATAGGCATTGCTGTAACGATTGTTCAAGCTGACATATAGCGGGGTTTGATAGCCGTTTTGATGAAGGGCTACTACGGCATCGCGCATTAACCGGCGTTCATCGCAAAACACGCAATAAACGTTTTCTAAATCTAAATAGCCGTTAATCAGAATGATCGGCACATGAGCCGCAGCCGCTATTAAATGGTCGTTGTTTATTTTCTCACGGAAGGGGGAGCCGACCAAAATCAGGGCATCCACGCCTTGGGTAGACAATTCTGTTATGCTGTCGGCCTTGGCTGTAACATCATCGCCGGTACAACGAAGAATCACCTTAAGTCCCTTGCGCCGTAAAGCACTTTCAATCAGAGCTACTGCCTCGGCGTAAAAATCAACGGCAATGTCGGTGCACAAAACGCCGACCATGCGCATGGTGTTTAGTCCCAAGCCACGAGCGAAGGCATTGGGGGCATAGTGACCGTCGGCCATAACCGATAACACCTTTTGACGGGTGGTCAGGCTGACTTTATCACTGCCGTTGAGCACACGGGACACCGTTGCAATGGAAACACCGCTTTTTTGTGCTACATCATAAATATTCATGTGCCACATCTCTTCCCTTTAGATACTATTATTATAACGGACTGAAATTAGGAATGCAATAACTTGATTTTTTGGTTGACTTTTTTGATAGAGGTGATACAATAAAAGAAATGTAAGCATTTACATATTTCTTTTTAGGAGGAAAAATATGAAGAATATGAATGAAGTCCGTCCCGTCAGAAAAAACCGTCCTGTTCGTGTGATTCAGTTTGGTGAGGGAAACTTCCTGCGTGCGTTTGTTGATTATATGATTGACTGTGCCAATGAGAAGGGTGTTTTTGACAGCAATGTGGCTGTGGTTGTGCCGTTGGCTGCTTTTAAGCCTTTTCCGGCCTTTAAGAATCAGGATTGTTTTTACACCGTGTTGTTGCGTGGTCGTAAGGACGGAAAAACCGTGGAGGAATCACGCATTATATCCTGTGTGGAAAAGGTTCTTTCAAGTGGGGACGAGCATGAGGACTATTTGGCTTATGCCAAGAGTGCTGATTTGCGTTTCGTGGTTTCCAACACCACCGAGGCCGGTATCGTTTATGATGCATCCGACCGTATGGAGGGGACACCGCAGACCTTCCCGGGCAAAGTGACCGAGTTTTTGTATCAACGGTATTTGACCTTCGGCAACGATATGACCAAGGGCTTGGTATTTTTGCCGGTTGAGTTAATTGAGGTTAACGGCGATCATTTGAAAAAGTGTGTGTTGGCCATGGCCGAAAACTGGGGACTGCCGCAAGCATTTGTTGACTGGGTTTCTTGTGCCAACGTCTTTTGCAACACATTGGTTGACCGCATTGTTACCGGTCATCCGGCAAATGCCGGCGAGCTTTGCGAAAAACTCGGCTATGAGGATCAACTGTTGGATGTTGCGGAGCCTTTTGGATTGTGGGTCATTGAAAGTCCTGTTGACATTTCCGAAGAATTTGCACTGGCCAAGGCCGGAATGCCGGTTATCTTTACGGATAATCTGCCGGCTTACCGTGAACGCAAGGTTCGTGTGCTCAACGGTGCCCATACGGCTTTAACGCCCATCAGCTATCTGATCGGCAAGGATATCGTCCGTGATTGTGTGGAGGATCCGCTCATTCGTCAGTATGTCAACACCATTTTGTATTCGGAAATCCTTCCGGGTGTTCCGCTTCCGGCTGATGAGGTCAAGGCATTTATCGCTCAGGTTCTAGAGCGGTTCGACAATCCCACCATTGATCATCAACTGCTTTCGATTGCTTTGAACACGGTTTCTAAATGGAAAACCAGACTGTTCTGTTCCTTTAAGGATTATGTCCGTATGCACGGCGTCATCCCGAAGCTGATTACTTTCTCCTTTGCCGGTATGCTGGCGTTTTATACCTCCGATACCATTCACGACGGCAAGCTGGTTTGCCATCGGTCTGACGGCAGTGAATATCAGTTGCAGGATGATGCGGCGGCTTTGGAATTCTTTAAGGAATACAGCGCAGGGGATATCACAAAGTATGTGGCGGCAGCCTGTCGTGAAACACGCTTCTGGGGCGAGGATTTATCAAAGTATGAGGGCTTTGAAGAGTCTGTTCTTGACGATCTGTCCAGCATTCGTACGCTTGGAGCCGAAGCGGCCATGAAAAAGGTGCTCGGCCTATGAACGCCTTTATTCAAATCCATCCGTCGGATGTGGTGGCTGTTGCCTTGCGATCGGTTTCGGCCGGCGAAACCGTCACGGTCGGCGGTCATACCATAACGGTTTTGGAGGATATTCCGTGTGGGCATAAAATGGCGCTTACGGTTGTTCCCGCCGGTAGTCATGTCATTAAATACGGCTATTCCATCGGTACGGCGCGTTGTGATATACAACCGGGCAGTCATGTTCACACGCATAATGTGGCCACAGCACTCACCGGCGCAGGGGACTATACCTATGAGCCGGTGGCCATCCCGGATTTGACGAAGGAAGAACCTAAAACCTTTAACGGGTATCGCCGCGCTGATGGCTCTGTCGGCGTTCGTAATGAGGTTTGGATTATCCCTACGGTTGGTTGTGTCAATGCCATTGCCGGTCAAATTGCAGTGGCAGCTCAAGCGTATAAGACTGATCACATTGACGGAATCTATCATTTTACCCATCCGTATGGCTGTTCCCAGTTGGGCGGCGACCTGTTGTATACGCAGAAGCTGTTGTCCGGTATGATTCGGCATCCCAATGCCGGCGCCGTGCTGGTTTTGGGTCTTGGTTGCGAGAATAACCAGATTGATGATTTCAAAAAAATCTTGGGACCGGTGGATGAAGAACGGGTGGCGTTTTTGATTTGCCAAGATGAGGATGATGAGTTAGCGGCCGCTGATGCGATTATGAAGCGGCTGTGTGCCTATGCCGACCGTTTTCGCCGTACGCCGTGTCCGGCCTCCGATTTGGTACTGGGTATGAAGTGCGGCGGCAGTGACGGTCTTTCGGGCATTACGGCCAATCCGTTGGTCGGCCGTGTGTGTGACCGTTTGGTTGCGATGGGCGGCAAAGCCATGTTAACCGAGGTGCCTGAGATGTTCGGCGCCGAAACGGTTTTGATGAATCGCTGTCGTGATGAGCAGACCTTCCAAAAGACCGTTCGGTTAATTAACGATTTCAAGGATTATTTCGGCCGTTATGGGGAGGGCGTGGGAGAAAACCCGTCACCCGGCAATAAGGCCGGCGGTATTACCACGTTGGAGGATAAGTCGCTCGGTTGTATTCAAAAAGGCGGGTTTTCGGCAGTGAACGATGTGCTGTCGTATGGTGATCCCATTAAGGCCAACGGTTTGTCTTTGCTGCAGGCGCCGGGGAACGATCTGGTGGCTACCTGTGCCTTGTGCGCCAGCGGTGCTCAAATTGTTTTGTTTACCACAGGTCGCGGTACCCCGTTTGCCGGTCCCGTGCCGACCTTAAAGATTGCCACCAATACCGATTTGGCCACACGAAAAGCCTCTTGGATTGATTTTAATGCCGGCCGATTGGTGGACGGTATGTCAATGCAACAGTTAAGCGATGAACTGCTTAACACCGTTTTGGCGGTCGCATCCGGACAAACGGTTAAGAGTGAACGACTCTCCAAGGCAGAACTGTCTATCTTTAAGGATGGCGTAACGTTATAACGTTTCGGCAGTTTCAGCACTACCATATATTGGGCTTTTCGGCAGGACATGACACGGTATGTCGAAAAGCCTTATTTTTTTGCAAAAAACGATTTCTTTTTGTTAATGTTATCAAAATGTTCATAAATTATCCAGTCGCTCTTGACAAGTTCAGTGCACCATGATACAATGCTAATGTCAAATGAATCAGTTGCCAATATAGTTTTGGATAGATGGCCCAAATGTTTCTACCGTAACGCCGTTCAGTTACGACTATTGGTATTTTCTCACCCACGGTGTTGTGTGGGGTATTGGCAACAGATCTGTTTTTCAGGTCTGTTTTTATTTTGTTTGAAAAGGAGTTGCCGGGCATGAAAGCAATGGAAGAAAAGATTCTGCAAGAAGGCCATGTTCTTCCCGGCAATATTCTGAAGGTTTCTCATTTTTTGAATCACCGTATTGATACCGCTTTTTTGATGGAAATGGGCACGGAAATGGCTCGTTTGTTTGAAAACGACGGCGTTGATTTGGTTATGACAATTGAAGCATCCGGTATTGCCGTGGCTGTAGCTGCCGCCGCTTCTTTGCAGGTACCGGTTGTCTTTGCAAAAAAGCATAAATCCACCAATTTATCCGGTGATATTTATAAAGCTACGGTTCACTCCTATACCCACGATGAGGACTATCAGGTGGTTGTCAGTAAGGAATGCCTTTCTGCAGGGCACAGGGTATTGATTGTGGATGATTTTCTGGCAATGGGCAATGCCATTAACGGACTGATGTCCATTATTGAACAGTCCGGTTCTCAAACGGTCGGTGTGGCCGTTGCAATTGAAAAAGGTTTTCAGTCCGGCGGCGATACATTGCGGGCACAGGGCGTGCGAGTTGAGTCTATGGCCATTATCGACAGCATGGATGAAAACGGTGTTAAATTCCGTCCATCTTTTTCTTAAGCGGACGGTTTTTATATTTTGTAAATTTTGCCGAAAGGCGAGGAGGTCAATGTCCATGAAAAAAATCGTATCCCTTTTGCTGGCACTTGCTATGGTGTTTGCTTTTGCCGCTTGCGGTAACAGCCAAACGGCTACCGACGGTAAGCTCACCATGCAGAACGTCAAGATCGGTCTGATCTGCCTGCACGACGAAAACTCTACCTACGACAACAACTTCATTCAGGCTTTGAAGGAAGTTCAGGCAACATTAGGTTTGAGCGATTCTCAGGTTTTGATTAAAACCAATATTGCCGAGAATGATGCTTGCTATACCGCCGCTGCCGAGTTGGTTGACGCCGGCTGTAATGTTGTTTTTGCTGACTCCTTCGGTCATGAATCCTTCATGATTCAGGCTGCTCAGGAATTCCCGAATGTTCAGTTCTGCCATGCCACCGGCACTCAGGCAAAAACCAAAAATGTGGCCAACTTCCACAATGCATTTGCCTCTATTTATGAAGGTCGTTATTTGGCCGGTATTGCCGCCGGTATGAAGTTGAATGAAATGATCGATAAAGGCACCATCACCGCTGATAAGGCTGTGATCGGTTATGTCGGCGCCTTCGACTATGCCGAGGTTGTTTCCGGTATGACTTC
>JAEDLK010000072.1 GCA_016295355.1 Clostridiaceae bacterium | reverse complement strand
GGCCGTTCAGCGTGCCGCAGCGAAAAGAAAAGTCTCCAGATAATATAATAATTTGACATCGCGCCCGGCACATTCCAGCTCAATGAGCTGCTCATTTCCGCAGGTCTCTCGGTCTCCACTATCCCGGTGTTCGAGATAGGCAAGGCTATCAGACGCGCGGCAGAGCGCAGAAAAGAAAAGAAAGCTGCGTAAAAATTGATATAATGCATCCCCTGCACCGAGAGGTGCGGGGGATGTTTTTTGCGGTTGATTTCTGCAGATCGGAGCGCTGAGGTGTCTGTACTTTCAACGCAGTCGCATCGTGTGACCGTTTTATTGGACTCTGCTCTTGCGGAAAGTGTATATTTCCCGAAAATCATTGTGCGCATTCAAACAGGTGCTATACTAAACTCGAGATAGGCGTTACAGCTGTATCTCGGGGAGGCGTACCATGACAATTCTTAGGATACTTTTGTTAGCAGCTATAATTATTGCAGTAGAGGTTTTGATAACTGCCGTTCCTCTCAGCATATGGGTCAGGCGGAACGGATGCAAGACGGCAACAAAGGTTTATTTTCTCAAATCCAATGTTTCGAGCGGCGAAACTTTTCAATATGTACTGTCGGCTCTTCGGCGCATTGATTGCATTAAAATAAAAAGAGTGCGTGAAAACCGCGGCTATATAAAAGTAAAGCTCCGGCACAAAAAGCCGCGCTGCAAGTGCAGAATTAAATTTTGTATCACAAGCGACGGATTGGTCGCACTGTTTCCTACTATATCCTGTCCGCCCGTTACCGACAAAATATGGGATATTTTCTTAACGGAGTTTTTATCTTCCGGAGTAGTTTTTCGCAATGTTCAAAAGGCTTGCGACTGTGTCAAAATGATATATGTTTCGTTCAAATCTCCGGAATATGTCACTGAGACTGTATACGAAACGGAATATTATCCGAAAGTCATCGGTTGGGAAAGCCGGACGACGGAGAGGCATATAACGAGCAAAGCGAGAAGCCGTGATGTAATAATACTGTTCAGCAACGGACGAATCTACTCCGGATTGCTTGAAACCAAGAGCAAGCTGTATAAAGACGCTGTGAAGTTTTCAAATCAGCAGCGGCTGTCAAAATAATATAAACAGGACTGCGAACCTGAACAAGTCCGTAAAAAATGGACAATAGAAAAAACAGACCTCCTATGGTAGAATAAAAGGAACTGCCATAGGAGGATATTTTATGCCCAGAAGTTACAGACAAATAAGTCAATATGAGAAAGAAATCATAGAGTCGTATAATCAAGGAATGACATTAAGAGCAATAGCAGAAAAATTAGGATTCACACATAAGCAAGTACAAGAATTCAAAACAAGATACAACAAAAAGCAACGAATGATAGAAGCAGGACAAGCAATTCATAAGAAAGGCAGACCGTGTAAAAATCAAGATGGTGGATTACCACCATCAATTCAGAATTTGGATAAGCTTGCGCAAATGCGATATGTAATGGCAAGCAAAGACAGATATATTAAGCGATTAGAAATGGAAAACGAGTTAATGCGGGATTTTCTCTCGCACACAGAAAGGAAGTGAAGCCGTCGGTTAAATATCAAGTAATCTACAAGCACAAGGACAAATACAGCATTAGTCAGATGTGTAAGTTCTTTGGAGTATCAAGAAGTGGGTATTATGCTTTCTTGAAACGAATAGATATACCGGATAGAGATTTGCCTTTAGCAGATAAGATCAGAGAATGTCAGGAAGAAACGAATAACACATATGGCTATCGCAGAGTACATATATGGCTTGAAAGACAAGGGATATACAGGAATCCAAAGACTGTACTGCGAGTAATGCAAAAGTACAATTTACTGTCGGTAGTACGCAGAAAGAAGTTTAAGTATGTATCAGAGCATCTACATAAATATCCAAATCTGCTTAATAGAGAATTCAGTACTGACAGACCTAATCAAAAATGGGTTACAGATATATCATATATACCCACAACACAAGGCAATTGCTATCTATCAGTAATCAGAGACCTTTATGACAACAGTGTTGTATCATATCAAATATCAAAGGATATGACGGTTAAGCTTGTGCTTGATACAATCAAAAAAGCGATGAAAAAGGAAAAGGTCACCGCAGAGCTGCAACTCCACAGTGACCAAGGATCGCAATATGTATCTCACGAATACCATTTGCTAACTAAATCATACGGCATTACGCCGTCAATGTCAAGACGAGGAAATCCATATGACAACGCATTAGCCGAAAATTTCTTTTCAATTCTAAAGACTGAGTGCATCCACCGAGTTAAACTCGCCGGATATGAGGAGGCTAGCCTCCTCATATCCGAATATATCAACTTTTACAACAAATATCGTATTCAAACAAAAACAAAACTGACTCCGCTTGAAAAACGAAATCAGTTTGTTGCTTAAATTTTAATTTTCTACCATTGCTAGTCTGTTTTTGTACTGTCTGCACAACTTGGGGCAGTTCACAGCGTTTCGGCATTTTCTTTTTATTTGAAAAAGAAAACGCCTGCAAAAGAAAA
>JAEDLK010000009.1 GCA_016295355.1 Clostridiaceae bacterium | reverse complement strand
CCTTTGATGATATGCACCGCACTTCGCGCAGTGATGATATACCAAGCCTGCGGCTGGATAAACAAAAAGGAACTTTTGGTAGACAAAAGTTCCTTTTTTGTTGGAGCAGGCGATGGGAATCGAACCCACACATTCAGCTTGGGAAGCTGATGTTCTGCCACTAAACTACGCCTGCCTACCCGTCAATTATACACGATTATTGACGATTTGGCAACCATATTTTTAACTTTTTTTCGTATTTTTGCGAACAAGAAATGCGAACAGTGCCGTCATCGAGGATGCCAATACCATTGTGGAGAGCAAATAGGTAACTGAGCCACCCTCTAAACCGTTATGTTTTACCATAATGGGAGCCATCACAAAAGCAAAGGCCGCCGAAACAGCATACATGACAATCATCAACCGTTGTTTTCTAAAAATCACAATGGCATTATACAAAAGATTCGCCAGCGCATACATACCACCGCCGGCAACAATCAGGCAAAGCGCAGATCTGTACGGTGATAAATCCAAACCGAACAGCAAGGATAAGACCGGAATGCCCAACCAGAAGGCACCCAACACGCAAATACCGGTCAGTAATAACACCAGGAGACCCATCTTGGCAATACTCTGTACAAAGCAACCCACTTCCCCGTTCAGCCACCAATCGGTCAGCTTGGTCAAAACAGGTCGGTAAATAAAAATACTCAACAGGCTGATAACGGCGGATGGCATCATCAATATACCAAAGTCGGTATTCAAGGCTTCGTCTACCAAAATACGATCCACCGCATACTTGGGTGCATTACAAATATACATCATCAAAAAACTGCCCAAAAACAGCGGCAAACACTCCATAGTCAGGCTGATCATGGGTTTTACCGAAAAATCCAACTTGATCTTTTCATAATGGTCTGTATACGGCATTTCATAAAAGAATTCCCAAAGCACTGAAAACGCCAGCATAGAAATCGCACCGGTAAGCAGTTCTTTGGTGACGGCCATAACAACAATAAAGATAGCCGTTGAAAAGCAAATGCGCAAAGCAAAAGACTTACCGCCGATGTCTAAACGGCCGTGTCGCTGTAATGAAGCCGAAAAGGTCGCATTAAACGAGTCTAACCCCTTATACAGGCAAAGGAACAACACAACCAAGCATTTATAGATTGAATAACCCGAAAAGACGGCAACAACAAAACCAATCAGAACCGACAAGAGATACAGAATCAACCTTAAAGCACAATAGGTGCCGAACCGATAGACATTGCGACCGTCGGTCACCTGATAGGTAGCACTTTCAAAGCTGGCCACTGTCAACATCTGTTGTGCTACGGCGAAAGCAATGGAGAAAATCCCCCCGGCAATCGGACCGGCCAAACGAGTAACAGCCCAGAGCAAAATAACACTGGCGCCAGCATTACATAAACTGCCTGCAGCATTCCAGAGGTAGATTCTCTTTTGCGTTACCGTTCTGTTAATCTCTCTTTTAACCATTCTGCACTCCTAAAATCATTTCCACAGATACAGTATCCAATAACGAAAACCGGCAAACGAAATGCAAACTGTCATCCGGTTTGGCCACCGCATACTTTTATGAGTAAAGATTCGCCGTTCGTCTTACCGGCTCACAGGTGTAATTGACGCCCAGCTTTTTGAGCACCTTTTCATCAGCATCGCACAACATAACCGACGAATGCAGTTCCATGCCACGCAACCGATAAATCTGTTTCAATGCCTTTTCGGCCTGCGGATTCACCGCTGCACTGCTGGACAACGCAATCAGCATCTCATTGGAATTCAAATGAGAAGTGGCCGAACGGAAGACATCTCGTTTCAAATTAACGATTGGTTCAATAATCGGCTGTGCCAATAGCGGTACATCGTCCTCAATGCCGGCCATCACCTTCATGGCGTTCAAGAGAGCCGCTGAAACAGAGCCGAGAAGCTCACTGCTTTTGCCGGTGACAATAGTCCCGTTATCCAAGCTGATGGCCACGGCATGAGCGCCGGTCATCTCGGCCTTCTTAAGGGCCGGTTCCACAACCAAACGCTGTTCAGCGGATACGCCGGCCTGTTGCATGATGGATTCAGCCTTAATCACAGCCGATTGACCGACACGCCCCATGGCCTTGTCGCAGGTCACCTTATAATAACGGCGAATGATTTCTTGCTTGGCAGCCTCACACACCGCCTCATCGTCAAAAATGCAATTTCCAGCCATGTTGACGCCCATATCGGTCGGTGACTGATACGGACTTTTGCCAAGAATTCCTTCTAACATAGCTTTCAAAAGCGGGAACGCTTCAACATCGCGATTATAATTGACCGTCATTTTGCCGTAGGCCTCTAGATGAAACGGATCGATCATGTTCAAATCATTCAAGTCAGCCGTGGCCGCCTCATAAGCCAGGTTAACAGGGTGCTTAAGCGGAAGATTCCAAATGGGGAATGTTTCAAACTTGGCATAACCGGCTGTAACACCCCGTTTGTTTTCATGGTACATCTGAGACAGACAAGTTGCTAACTTGCCGCTGCCCGGCCCGGGAGCGGTCACAATGACCAACGGCTTGGTGGTTTCCACAAACTCATTGCGACCGTAGCCTTCTTCTGACACGATGAACGGGACATTGTTGGGATAACCGGCAATCGGATAATGCAGATACACGCCGACACCCAATTCGGTCAGTTTTTTCTTAAAACGGTCGGCTCGATACTGACCGGCATATTGGGTAATCACCACACTGCTGACATAAAGTCCCATGCCGCGAAAGGCGTCAATTAACCGCACAACATCCGATTCATAAGTAATGCCCAAATCGCCTCTAATCTTGTTTTTTTCAATATCATTGGCGTTGATAGCAATAACAATCTCAGCAAAATCCTTCAGGTGAAGCAACATTTTGATTTTGCTATCGGGTTGAAAACCCGGCAATACACGGGATGCATGGAAATCATCAAACAGTTTTCCGCCGAGTTCCAAGTACAGTTTACCCTGGAACGCCTGAATTCTTTCTCCTATGTATTGTGATTGCATTTTCAGATACTTTTCATTATCAAATCCGATTTTCATTTTAAGAAGTCCCCCATCCTTAAATTCCCGTTCATGCAGTGATTGTTTTTGCAGTAAAAAAGCCACGGAACATTTCCCGGGCTTTTTTGCCGCTTAATGCAGGCCGATCTCTGCCAGACCCACTTTGCGAAAATCCGCCATGTTATGGCGAATGATATAGTCAATATAGCTCATCATTATACGCGCCGTAAACAAATATCCGGCGGCACTTAAATGACCGTTAAGATAGAAGGCATCATGGAACGCATCACCATAAACAGGCGCATATTTACGCAAATCAATCACATAGCAATTCTCAAAATGCGACGCTATTTCGTTAACCAAACCGGCATGTGCCTCTCTTAAAGCTGCCCGTTTCGGGTCATCACCAGGTGTAATAGGCATGGTCACCAAAAAGAATTTTGCTTTCGGGCTGATTTCTTTATAACGAGCGATGATGGCCGCATAATAACCGACAAAACTATCGGCGTTATGACGGTAATCCTCTTTGATATCAGCCATATTGCCCAAATCGGTTCCATTTTCAAGAGCAGCGGTAATATCGTTACAACCCATAGCAATGATATAGGCCTGGCATTGCTTTTCGGGATTAAAAAAGTCCTTTTCCTCCGCAAAGCTCTCCATATAACATTTAGCGGTCATACCGCCTTTTGAAAAGTTATAAACGGTGTTTCCCAGAGTGCGAGCCATATACTGGCCCCATGAGTACTCATAGCAATCATGCCAACAACGTTCGTTCTTATCATTGAAGGCCTCAAATTCACCGGAGGAAAGGCTGTCGCCAATGCAACCAATGGTGCGAAAAATACCGCAAAAGCCGCCGTCACTCACCAAAGTATCAAGCGGTTTTTCGTTAGAATCAAACATAGCCTCTATCTTCATAAAAGCACCCCTATCTGTTTTTATCATCATAGCATATTCCCGTTTGTTTTTCAAGAAAAAATGAATAGAATTATTGATAAAGGCATACGCTTATATTGAGGTGAACCATATGTGGAAAAAATGGAAGCCCTATCTGATAAGTTTGGTTATTTCACTTGGGGTCGGCGGTCTGTCGGCACTTCTAACCAAAAACAATATGGACTTGTACGAAACCATTCAAACACCCCCTCTGTCGCCTCCGTCTATCCTGTTTCCCATAGTTTGGACGTTTTTATTTATCCTCATGGGAATCAGCGCGGCCATGATCTATCAGCATTTCCGAAAAGATCCATCCGGCGTCTTTATTGCGTTAACAATTTACGCTGTTAGCTTGTTTTTTAATTTTTGGTGGAGTATCATCTTTTTCAACGGAAGGATGTTTCTGTTTTCCTTTATCTGGATTATTCTGTTGTGGTTCTCCATTTTACTGACTATTTTGCACTATAAAAGATATGATAAAACAGCCGCCTATCTGCAAATCCCTTATTTACTTTGGGTCGCCTTTGCCGCCTACTTAAATATAGGCATTTATATTTTGAACTCATAAAACCGATCGTAAGCGAGTTACCGGAATCGCTTACGGTCTTTTTTTATCAAACCAAAATATACAATCGATTAAAACTACCGTGAGGATGTACACAGCTGCCATACCGTCATTTTCGAATGCCGAAATCAGCAAACAGACGCAGTCAAATTACCGATGGCACCAAGAGCTGTCCGGACGCCATCCGTCCATGCCGGTCACCATGTCGACGGCACCGTAACATAACAAGAAAACCAATCGTCGGCAGCCCGAACGAAATCAAGACAATAGAAAAATAGTGTTCGGTGACGCTTAAACAACAAAGCACGCACAGATAAGAACCGACAACCATTAAGCCATGATCATAACAAAAACCGTGTAGGCTCTCTCTTGTCTGACCCTTTGCTATATTTGAGAACACAAAGCGTTATGGTGCTGTTTTGTTTGGAAAGTTTAGTTGAAAATAAACAAAAAAATCTACAATGTGTTTACATAACTGTACGGGAAGTAAAATCTTAAGAATTTCCAAAAAACTATTGCATATTTATTCTGTATATGGTATAATTTATGCATAGAAATTAAAAATATGCAATTTGGAGGAATAATCATGAATAAAAATGAAATCAAAAAGGTTGTACTTGCGTATTCAGGCGGTCTTGACACTTCTATCATCATTCCGTGGCTCAAGGAAAACTACAATAATCCCGAAATTATTGCCGTTTCGGGAAATGTAGGTCAGGCAAGTGAGCTTGAGGGCCTTGAAGAGAAGGCGCTAAAGACAGGTGCTTCAAAGATTTACATTGAAGACCTTACAAAGGAATTTCTTGACGATTACGTTTTCCCTTGCGTTCAAGCCGGTGCTTTATATGAGGAATATATGTTAGGCACGGCTTTTGCCCGTCCGCCTATTGCAAAGCGCATAGCCGAAATAGCTCTTGCCGAAGGTGCGGACGCTATCTGCCACGGATGTACCGGTAAGGGCAATGACCAGGTTCGTTTTGAGCTTGCTATTAAAGCTTTTGCTCCCGATATGCCGATCATTGCTCCTTGGCGTGAATGGGATATTAAGTCGCGTGAGGAGGAAATCGATTACGCCGAAGCGCATAATGTTCCTCTTAAAATCAACCGTGAGACCAATTATTCAAAGGATAAAAACATCTGGCACCTGTCGCACGAGGGTCTTGACCTTGAGGATCCGAAAAACGAACCTAACTATAATAAAGAAGGCTTTCTCGAGATGGGCGTTTCTCCCGAAATGGCTCCCGATAAGCCGACCTATGTAACACTTCACTTTGAAAAAGGTGTTCCTACCGCCGTTGACGGCAAAGAAATGGATTCGGTTGAGTTGGTTACGGTACTCAATCAATTAGGCGGCGAAAACGGCATAGGACTTCTTGATATTGTTGAAAACCGTCTCGTGGGTATGAAGTGCCGGGGCGTTTATGAGACTCCGGGCGGTGCCATTCTTTACAAGGCGCACAGTGTCCTTGAAAGTATCTGTCTTGATAAGGAAACGGCCCATTACAAGTCGCTTGTAGCACAAAAGTTGGCCGAGCTTGTTTACAATGCACAGTGGTTCACACCGCTTACAGAGGCTATTCTTTCCTTTGTAAAGACCACCCAGAAGACCGTTACCGGCGATGTTACCTTAAAGCTTTACAAAGGGAATATGATCAATGCGGGTGTCACCTCTCCTTACTCACTCTATGACCCCGAAATTGCGACCTTTGATGAGGACGAGGTTTATAATCAGGCAGATTCTGCAGGATTTATCAATCTTTACGGTCTGCCGACAAAGGTTTATGCAAAAATGAAGGCTAAAAACGGGCTTAAATAGTCAGCGATAAGGAACGGAGAAAACTGATGGATAAGATGTGGGCAGGCAGGTTTCAGAAAGCACTTGACAGTACGGCGGACGATTTCAACTCGTCAATTCACTTTGATTCTCGGATGTATAAGCAGGATATTACCGGTTCGATTGTGCATGCTCAAATGCTGGGTAAGCAAGGTTTAATAACGGACGGCGAAAAGGCACAAATTATTAACGGTCTATCTTCAATTCTTGAAGATTTAGAAAGCGGTAAGCTTTCGTTTGATATGGATGCCGAAGACATACATATGTTCGTAGAATCCGAGCTGACAAAGCGTATCGGCGAAGCAGGCAAGAAACTTCACACCGCAAGAAGCCGTAACGATCAGGTAGCGCTTGATATGAGGCTTCATCTTGCAAATGAGTGCGAGGAAATAGGCAAGCTATTAAAAGAGCTTATTATGGCTATCCGTGACCTGGCAAAGGAGCATAAGAATGATATTATGCCGGGATATACGCATCTTCAGCGAGCTCAACCGATTACCTTTGCACACCATATTTTAGCCTATGCAATGATGTTTATCCGCGATTTCGACAGAGTACAGGATGCACACAAAAGAATGATGTCCTCTTCCCCGATCGGCTCTTGTGCCCTTGCGGGAACGACGTATAATACCGACCGTGAATTTGAGGCTCAAAAGCTTGGCTTTACTGGGATTGCGCTTAACAGTATTGACGGCGTTTCTGACCGTGATTTTTGCGTAGAATTGCTTGCTGCATTTTCCCTGGTTATGATGCATCTTTCCCGTTTTTCAGAGGAAATTGTGCTATGGTCGTCGTGGGAGTTTAAGTTTATTGAACTGGATGACAGCTACACGACGGGTTCAAGCATAATGCCACAGAAGAAGAACCCTGATATGGCGGAGCTTGTCCGTGGCAAAACCGGTCGTGTTTACGGCGATTTAATGGCGCTGCTCACCACACTTAAAGGTCTTCCCCTTGCTTATAATAAAGATATGCAGGAGGATAAGGAAGCAATATTTGACGCAGTTGATACCGTTAAAAAATGCCTTGAAGTTTTCACGCCTATGATTGCTACTATGCATGTTTTGGCCGATAATATGCGCCAAGCAGCTAAAAAAGGCTTTATTAACGCTACAGATCTTGCCGATTATTTGGTTAAAAAAGGTGTGCCTTTTAGAACAGCCTATAAAAAGGTGGGTGAAATTGTCGCCCACTGTATTGATAACGGGCTTGTTTTAGAGACCGTACCGCTTGAAAAATACAAAGAGTTTGACCGCTTATTTGACCAAGATTTGTACCATGAAATTTCGCTTGACACCTGCGTCAAAAAACGAATTTCGGCAGGCGGAACGGGTGCCGCTTCGGTTGAAGTTCAGATAAAATATATTACGGAGTTTTTAGATGACAAAGGTATTTATTGACGGAAGCGCCGGAACAACCGGTCTTAGAATTTACGAAAGGCTTGAAAGCCGAAAGGATATTGAACTAATCCGCCTTTCGGAAGCATTCCGCAAGGATTCGGCTGCAAGAAAAGAGGCTCTGAATGCGGCTAATATTGCCTTTCTCTGCCTGCCGGATGAGGCGGCTAGAGAAGCGGTCTCACTTGTAGGTAACGAAAACACGGTTATCATCGACACCTCTACTGCACACCGCACAAATCCATTTTGGGTATACGGTTTTCCGGAGATTTCGCCTTTCATAGAGCAAAAAATTGCTAATTCAAAGCGCATAGCCGTTCCCGGATGTCATGCGAGTGGCTTCATTTCACTCATTTTTCCGCTTGTGGAGGCGGGTATTTTAAGCAAGGACGCGTTGCTCACCTGCTTTTCGGTGACGGGATACAGCGGTGGCGGCAAAAAAATGATCGCCGAGTATGAAAGCCAAGAGAGGGATTCCCTGCTTTCTGCGCCGAGACAGTACGGGCTTTCACAGATGCACAAGCATTTGCCTGAAATGACGGCAATTTGCGGACTTGCCAACCCACCGATTTTTTCTCCCATTGTGGATGATTTTTACAGTGGCATGGCTGTGACGGTACCCCTCTTCAAAGGTCAACTAAACGGCACAGCAGAGGACATTAAGAGAGTATATAAAGATACATACAGTAATTCTATTGTTAGGTATAACGATAACGTAGATGAAGGCGGGTTTGTTTCGGCAAACAGGCTTTCGGGCAAGGATAATATGGAAATTTCGGTTGCCGGCAACGGTGATCGAATTCTGCTTATTTCCCGTTACGATAACCTCGGCAAGGGTGCTTCGGGAGCAGCGGTTGAGTGTATGAATATCGTAATGGGTGTTGACAAAACCACAGGTCTTGAATTATAGGAGTATGATTTATGAATATTATTCCGGGCGGCGTTTGTGCCGCAAAGGGTTTCAAAGCATCTGGTGTGCACTGCGGTATAAGAAAAAACCGCACAAAGCGAGATTTATCCCTTATTTACAGCACGAAAAAGGCTGCAGCTGCTGCCGTCTATACCACAAATCTTGTGAAGGGTGCTCCGCTTGTCGTTACCAAAGATCATCTTGAGGACGGCTATGCCAGTGCCGTCATCTGCAACAGCGGAAATGCAAATACCTGTAATGAAAACGGTATTCAAATTGCTGAGCAGGTCTGTGATTTATTGGGTAAAGAGCTAAAGATACCGGCAGACGATATCGTTGTTGCCTCTACGGGTGTTATAGGCCAACCGCTTGATATAGCACCTTTTCAAAACGGTATACCCGCGCTTGTCCGTGCTCTCTCTGAAAACAGCAGCAAGCAGGCCGCCGAAGGAATAATGACAACCGACACAAAGATCAAAGAGGTTGCCGTCAGCTTCCATATCGGCGGTAAGGAATGTAAAATTGGCGGCATTGCAAAGGGATCGGGTATGATTCATCCGAATATGGCAACGATGCTTGCTTTCATCACTACCGACTGCAATATAAGTGTTGATATGCTTAAAAAAGCCCTATCAGGCGATATTAAGAACACCTTTAATATGATCAGTATTGACGGTGATACCTCCACTAACGATATGGTTGCCATTCTGGCAAACGGAATGGCGGAAAACGAGGAAATCTCTTCCGAGGGAGAGGCGTTTGACATCTTCATGCAGGCACTTAACACAGTAACCGTCTATCTCTGTCGCAGGATTGCAGGTGACGGCGAGGGTGCTACAAAGCTGATTGAATGTAAGGTTTCCTCTGCCGCAACTATGGAAATAGCCAAGACGGTGGCAAAATCAGTTGTCTGCTCGTCACTGACAAAGGCTGCCATGTTCGGTGCCGATGCAAACTGGGGACGTGTGCTTTGTGCGATAGGCTATTCGGGAGCAAAAGTGGATGTGGGTAAAATTGATGTTTCGTTTAAATCGGCCAAGGGCATCATTGCAGTCTGCAAAAACGGTACAGGGATTCCGTTCAGCGAGGAAAAGGCAAAAGAAGTTTTGCTGGAAAACGAAATTGAAATTCTTGTGGCTCTTAATTCAGGCGAGTATTCCTCCGCTGCGTGGGGCTGTGATTTAACCTATGATTATGTTAAAATAAACGGCGATTACAGAACATAAAGGAGTTAAACAATGGTTCTTCAGCTCTCAAATGCACAGCGTGCCGAGGTACTTACTCAAGCACTGCCTTATATTCAAAAATACTATAAAAAAATTGTGGTTATCAAATACGGCGGAAACGCCATGTTGAACGATGAACTAAAGCAACAGGTAATGGAAGATATCGTCTTGCTTTCGCTTATAGGCGTAAAGGTTGTGCTTGTTCACGGCGGCGGTCCTGAAATCACCGATATGCTTAAAAGAATCGGTAAGGAATCTGTTTTTGTGGATGGACTTCGGGTAACCGATAAGGAAACTGCCGAGGTTGTTCAAATGGTTTTGGCGGGTAAAATTAACAAAAGCCTTGTTAATCTTCTGGAAATAAAGGGCGGCAAGGCCATGGGTGTTTCGGGAATGGACGGTCATATGATAGAGGCTGTTCCTAAGAATGAAAAACTGGGGTTTGTCGGAGAAATCACAAAAGTTAATGTCGAGCCGATTATCGATTTACTTGAGAATGATTATATTCCGGTTGTTTCAACCGTCGGTTGCGACAGCCAGGGAAATGTATACAATATCAACGCAGATACAGCCGCTGCACATATAGCAGGCGCTATGCAGGCTGAAAGGCTTATCACCATGACCGATATAGAGGGTATTTTGCGTGATAAAAATGATCCCGATTCTCTTATCCCCTGCATTGATATTGAGGAGGCTAATGCACTCTTTAAGGACGGTACCATATCGGGCGGTATGATACCTAAGGTTGAATGCTGTATAGAAGCCATACGCCGTGGCGTTAATAAGGTCATTATTCTGGACGGCAGAGTGCCTCACGCCTTGCTCATTGAAACACTTACTGATGAAGGTGCCGGCACCATGGTTACGGGAGATAAAAATAATGAACGTTAAACAAAAAGATAATGAATTTATCGCTGCAACCTATGCCAGATTCCCGCTTGTTATCAGTGCGGGAAAAGGTTCTGTTTTAACCGATGAAAACGGAAAAGAGTACATCGATTTAGGCACAGGGATTGCCGTAAATACATTCGGTGTGGCGGATAACGAATGGATAACCGCCGTCAATGAACAATTAAATAAGATTCAGCACACCTCCAATTTATATTATACAAAGCCTGCCGCCGATTTGGCAGAAATTCTCTGTCATCGGGCCGGAATGAAAAAGGTCTTTTTTTCAAATTCGGGGGCCGAAGCAAACGAATGCGCTATAAAAACAGCACGAAAGTACGCCGCTGAGAAAAAGGGCACAGAATATAACACCATCATTACCCTTATAAACAGTTTTCACGGCAGAACGGTAACCACCCTTGCCGCAACAGGTCAAGAGGTTTTTCATAAAGACTTTTTGCCTCTTACCGAAGGCTTTGTATATGCCAAGGCCAACGACACCGAAGATTTAAGGCAAAAGGTACGAGACAACAAGGTTGCTGCCATCATGTTTGAGCCCATTCAGGGCGAGGGCGGCGTCATACCTTTAGATAAGGAATTTGTTGCGGCAATAGCGGAAATGGCCAAAGAGCTTGATATTTTGACCATTGTTGACGAGGTACAAACCGGTAACGGCAGAACGGGCAAGCTTTACGGCTATATGCATTACGGCATAACACCCGATATTGTCACCACAGCCAAAGGATTAGGCGGTGGATTGCCTATTGGGGCAACACTCTTAGGGGAAAAGGTTCAGAATGTACTCACGACAGGAAGCCATGGATCCACCTTCGGAGGCAACCCCGTTTGCTGTGCAGGAGCGATCAATATGATGAGCCGCATTGATGATGAGCTTTTATCGGATGTAAGGAAAAAATCGGCGTATATCATCAACGAGTTGTCTTCAGCAAAGGGTGTAAAATCGGTTACCGGTATGGGTCTTATGCTGGGCATTGAGACCGAAAAAGATGTGAACGAGGTAATAGAAAATTGCCGTAAAAACGGCGTCCTTGTGATCAAGGCAAAAAACAAAGTGCGCCTGCTCCCTGCCCTGAATATTCCATGGAAAGAGTTGCAAACGGCTGTTGAAGTGTTAAAAAAAGCCTGTGAAATAGGAGAATAAATATGGATTTAAAAGGAAGAAGCTTTTTAAAGTTATTAGATTTCTCTGCTGAGGAGATTGCTTACCTTATCGACCTTGCGGCAGAACTTAAATATAAAAAGAAAAACGGTATTCTGCACACGCTTTGCAGCGGTAAAAATATTGCCCTGATTTTTGAAAAGACGAGTACCAGAACCCGTTGTAGCTTTGAGGTTGCGGCGCACGATCTTGAAATGAATGTCACCTACCTTGATCCGACCGGCTCACAGATAGGAAAAAAGGAAAGCATCGCCGACACCGCAAGAGTATTAGGCAGAATGTTTGACGGCATTGAATATAGGGGTTACGGACAGGAAATTGTCGAAGATTTAGCAAAATATGCGGGAGTTCCCGTATGGAACGGGCTGACGAATGAATTTCACCCAACTCAAGTTCTGGCAGATTTTCTGACTATTAAGGAGCATTTCGGAAGATTGAAGGGAATCAATCTTGTTTATATGGGTGACGCCCGTTACAATATGGGTAATTCGCTTATGGTCGGATGTGCCAAAGCCGGACTTAATTTTACTGCCTGTGCACCCGAAAAATACTTCCCGGACGAGAAATTGATCAACACCTGCAAAGAACTGGCCATAGAAAGCGGAGCTACATTAAGCTTTGAAACAAACCCGATAAAGGCCACAAATCATGCCGATGTCATCTACACAGATGTGTGGGTTTCTATGGGCGAGCCTATCGACGTTTGGAAAGAAAGAGTTCATGAGCTTTCCCCCTATCAGGTTAACGAAAACATCATGGATAACGCAGGAAAGCAGGCGGTGTTTATGCATTGTCTCCCCGCTTTCCACGACCTAAAAACCACGGTCGGCAAAGAAATGGGTGAAAAATTCGGCAGAGATTGCTTCGAGGTAACAGACGCCGTGTTTGAGTCGCCGCAGTCGATCGTTTTCGATGAGGCGGAGAACCGTATGCACACGATAAAGGCTGTTATGGCGGCCACTTTAGGTTAAGGCTATGGATAAAAAAGCGTATTTGGTATTAGAGGATGGGACGGTTTTTGAAGGTTATGCCTTTGGCTCAGACGGCACCGCTGTTGGCGAACTTGTTTTCACCACGGGCATGTGCGGTTATATTGAAACCCTTACTGATGAAAGCTATTGGGGTCAGATTGTGTTACAAACCTTCCCGTTAATCGGTAATTACGGAATCATCCCCGAAGATTTTGAGGGCGAGTGCTGTATAAAGGGCTATGTTGTGCGCGAACAGTGCAATCATCCGTCGAATTTCAGATGCAAGGGAACGCTTAACGACTTTTTAAGGGAAAAAGGAATCCCTGCTATTTACGGCGTTGATACAAGGGCAATAACCAAGATCATCCGTGAACACGGAGTGATGAACGCTATGATATGTGATGAGATTCCGTCCGATTTAAGCAAGGTTAAGGACTATAAAATCGTCAAAGCCGTTGAAAGCGTTACCACCCGGGACACAGTTATTTATCCCGTCGAAGACCCACAATTCAAGGTTACACTTATAGATTACGGAGCCAAACGCAATATAATCAAAGAATTAAACAAGCGTCGCTGTTGTGTAACGGTGGTATCCGCCACAACTTCTGCGGAGGATATCTTAAGAACAAACCCTGACGGAATCATGCTTTCAAACGGGCCCGGCGACCCTGCGGAAAACCTTTTTCAAATTGAGGTCATCAGAGAGCTTGCCGGCAAAAAGCCGATATTCGGTATATGCTTAGGTCATCAGCTTTTAGCGCTTTCTATGGGTGCACAAACGCAGAAGCTAAAATACGGTCACAGAGGGGTCAATCAGCCCGTAAAGGAAACAAAAGGACCTCGAACATACATAGCAAGCCAGAATCATGGCTATGCCGTTGTTCCGGAAAGTGTAAAAATGGGCGAAATCAGCTTTATAAATGCTAACGACGGCACTTGCGAGGGAATCGATTATAAAGATTTGAACGCCTTTTCGGTACAGTTTCATCCGGAAGCGGCATCAGGTCCACACGATACTTCCTTTTTGTTCGACCGCTTTTTGAAGCTAATGGAGGAAAAATAAATGCCTTTTAACAATTCTATAAAAAAGGTTTTGGTAATAGGCTCCGGTCCTATTGTTATAGGACAGGCGGCGGAGTTTGACTATGCGGGCGCGCAGGCCTGCCGTGTTTTGAAAGAGGCCGGCGTTAATGTTGTGCTTGTAAACTCAAATCCCGCCACCATTATGACAGACAAGGCGCTTGCTGACGAAATATATTTAGAGCCGCTCACTGAAGAAACCGTAAAACGCATTATTTTGAAGGAGAAGCCCGACAGTCTTTTGGCGGGGCTGGGCGGTCAAACAGGACTTACCATTGCTATGCAGCTGAATCAGGACGGTTTTTTAGCCCAAAACGGTGTTAAACTGATCGGCACTAATGCAGAGGCCATCAACAAAGCTGAGGACAGACAGTTATTCAAAGACACAATGACCGAGATTGGAGAACCGACTATCCCGTCGGACATTGCAAACGATATTGATTCGGCCCTTATCATAGCCGATAAAATTGGTTATCCTGTCATTGTTCGCCCTGCCTTTACCTTGGGAGGTGCCGGCGGCGGTGTGGCCAATAACGCCGAGGAGCTTACAGTTATTGCAAAAACGGGTCTTGATTTATCACCGATTACTCAGATATTGGTTGAAAAATATATTTTCGGTTGGAAAGAAATCGAATTTGAAACCATGCGAGATTATGCCGGAAATGTTATTGCCGTTTGCAGTATGGAAAACTTTGACCCGGTCGGTGTTCACACAGGAGACAGCATTGTTGTAGCCCCGGCTCTTACCCTTTCTGATAAAGAGTATCAAATGCTGCGCAGTGCGTCTCTTAATATTATTTCGGCTCTTGGCATAGTTGGCGGTTGTAACTGTCAGTTTGCTCTGAATCCCCATAGCTTTGAGTATGCAGTTATTGAGGTAAACCCGAGAGTTTCCCGCTCCTCTGCCCTTGCCTCAAAGGCTACGGGATACCCTATTGCCAAAATCACTACAAAAATTGCCTTAGGTTACACTCTTGACGAGATAACAAATGATATTACAGGCAAAACCTGTGCTTGCTTTGAGCCTGCGCTTGACTATGTTGTTGTAAAGCTCCCAAAATGGCCGTTTGATAAGTTTATGGGAGCTTCCAGAAAGCTCGGTACGCAAATGAAAGCCACGGGCGAGGTTATGGCAATCGGCGAGAGTTTTGAAGAAGCGATTATGAAAGCTGTAAGGGGAGCGGAAATTTCACTTGATACCCTTAATGCCGCCCCGATTTCAGACGATGATCTAAAAGTACGCCTTAAAATTGCCGATGACCGTCGTCTATTCACAGTGTTTGAGGCTCTTAAAAAAGGTATTTCGCCAAATGAAATATTCGAGATCACTCGAATTGACCGCTTTTTCATTCATAAACTTTTAACCCTTGCAAATTATGAAAAGGAAATAGAAAACGGTATAAGCGAGCACCTTTATTTTAGGGGCAAAAAGCTCGGTTATACCGATAAGGCTCTCATGAGAATTTCGGGAGCTAAAACTCTGCCGACCGCCGATGCCTCCTACAAAATGGTTGATACCTGCGGCGCTGAATTTGATGCCGTTACACCCTATTTTTACTCCACCTACGGTCATGAGTGTGAATCCCGTACCTTCAAACGATCCGGCAAGCCGGTTATTATGGTTTTAGGATCAGGGCCTATCAGAATAGGACAAGGTATAGAATTTGACTATTCTTCCGTTCACTGCGTTTGGACCCTTAAAGAGGCGGGCTATGATGTCGTAATCGTTAATAACAATCCCGAAACCGTTTCTACCGATTATGACACGGCAGACAGACTCTATTTTGAGCCTCTCAATCCCGAAGATGTGATGAATATCATTAAGGTTGAAAAGCCTGTGGGTGTTGTGGTGGCCTTCGGAGGGCAAACCGCCATTAAGCTCACCCAATATCTTAATGAAAACGGTATTAACATTTTAGGTACATCGGCAGAAGGCATTGACATTGCCGAGGACAGAGAGCGTTTTGACAATTTACTTGAAAAATTTGATATTAAACGACCCAAAGGTTTTGGAGCAAGCACACTTGCCGAGGCAATAAGTGCCGCCAACACCTTAGGGTTCCCCGTGCTGTTACGACCCTCCTATGTTATCGGCGGACAGAATATGAAAATTGTTCACAACAATGATGAGATTCGGGTATATATGGAGCGTATTTTGGCCCAGGGAATCGACAATCCCGTGCTTGTCGACAAGTATATGGCAGGCAAGGAATTAGAGGTCGATGTCATATCAGACGGCACTGATGTGCTGATTCCCGGTGTCATGCAGCATATAGAACGAGCCGGTGTTCACAGCGGCGATTCCATTGCCGTTTACCCTCCCTACAGCATTGATGACAAAATGATGAAGCGGATCGTGGATTGCTCAAAAAAGCTTGCTCTGGCGCTTGGCACAAAGGGACTTGTCAACATTCAGTATCTGATTTATAACAACGAGCTTTATGTTATCGAGGTGAATCCGAGAGCCTCCCGCACTGTTCCTTATATAAGCAAGGTGACAGGCGTGCCGATGGTTGATATTGCTTCAAAAGTTATGACGGGCAGCTCTTTAAGAAATCTTGGCTGCGGTACGGGATTACACAAGATCCCGCCCTATTTTGCCGTTAAAGTGCCTGTGTTTTCTTTTGAAAAACTCAATGATGTAAATTCCTACTTAGGGCCTGAAATGAAGTCGACCGGCGAAGTGTTGGGAATCGGAAAAACGTTGACCGAGGCGCTGTTTAAGGGACTGACAGCGGCTGGAATGACCCTTAAATCATCTGTTCTTCAAAAGGATGTGGGGGTGCTTATCAGTGTTGACACCCATGATCAGCACGAGGTTGTTTCGCTTGCCAAAAAGTTTTATGATTTAGGCTTTAAGCTTTATGCAACATCTGAAACAGCCGAATCTATAAGGAGTCTCGGTATCGGCGTTACCGAAATTGCAGGCATTAAGGAAAGCGATAATGCCTTTAAGCTGCTTGAAAACGGCGATATAAGCTACATCATTTATACCGGTGCGCTTATGGACTCAACCGTTGACGATTATATTGCCTTGCATAGGAGGGCATTACAGCTTTCTATTCCCTGTCTTACCTCACTTGATACCGCCAATGCCCTTGCCGATATAACGGCGGCCCGTTATAATCAACAAAACACAGAGCTTGTTGATATTAACCATATGCGTGAAAACAGGAAGTCTTTGAAGTTCTCAAAAATGCAGGCAACGGGCGACGATTATATCTATATCGAAAATTTCGACAATTCCATTACCTGCCCTGAATCCCTTTGCGTCACCCTTTGCGATCGTCACACGGGAATAGGCGGTTTCGGTATTGTTCTGATTGAAAAATCAGAACTTGCCGATGCTAAGATGAGAATCTTTAACTGCGACGGTTCTGAGGGCAAAATGGCGGGCAACTGCATACGCTGTACAGCCAAATATCTCTATGATAACGGCATTGTTCATGAGGATATTATAAGAATTGAAACAGCCAGCGGCATAAAGACGGTTGAGGTTTATACCTCGGGCGGCAAGGTCACGCTTGCATCGGTTGATATGGGCAGGGCCAGCTTTTCTGCAAAGGAACTGCCGACGACCGTCCATGCCAAAGAACTTATCAACTATCCTACTATGATAGAGGATAAAAGCTATCATATTACCTGCGTTAATGTTGGAAATCCGCATTGTGTTGTCTTTTGCAATCATACCGAGTCTATTGATCTTAAAGAGATAGGACCGAAATTTGAAAACGCACCGATTTTTCCTGAAAGAATCAACACAGAATTTGTCCGAGTGGTAAACTCCAACACGCTTAAAATGAGGGTTTGGGAGCGCGGAAACGGCGAAACCTCCGCTTGCGGAACGGGAGCTTGCGCCGCTGTTGCCGCCGCCTGTGCTATCGGCAAGTGTAAAAAAGGCGAAGATATTACCGTAAAGGTCAAGGGCGGTGACCTTACCATCAATTTCAACGATGAGCGCGTCATTTTAACAGGCAATGCGGTTAAAGTGTTTGACGGCATCACAGAGTATTGATGTTTCTTAAACATTCATCCCATTTTTTCAAAATAGCGAATAAAATTGGGGGGGTATTCATTATTTCAATGTGCCTATCCGTGCTTAGAATTAAATCGAATCGTATAACTCTCTAACCCAACTGTTAACCACTAATAAAGACGAGATAATCATTTTGATATCTCGTCTTTATTTTATATTGTAAATATTGAGTGCAAATCAACGAATTAAACTATTGGTAGGCAGATTTCAATTTCAATGAGGTTTTTCAAAACGCTCCAAACAGCACAACAACAGGCTTATGTTTATGGAATTTCATCGGCCAATATCAGGCTCAGTTTATCGTGATTGGTAACCAACCTTGGCCGGCAATGTAACAGTGGCTATAAATAGACCGTGTAGGATTTCGGTTTATCTTGTACCGTAAATCCGGCAAGCGACCCGGCGTTTCGGTAAGAAAACACCACTCGGTCGTCAAAGGTGTCAATCAGTAAATACTGAGAAATTTTCGGCGTGCCGGTCGCCTCATAGTATTGTTCGCCTTCCATACCCGGAAGTTGGCCAACCAAGCCGTCCTTTTCAAAATACTCAAACGGTGTATCGGTCTTAAAGGGCCTTAACCCACCCATGTGAACGGTATGAAAACTCACATCCGTGCCGGTTCGGCGGAACGACTCATGATTCTGATGGTTGATGATGTCTCCGTTTTTATCAAAATGCAAAATGCCCTCATACGAAGCCGACCGCAGATAATCCTGACCATGCACATGACCGTACAGATAAAATAGGTTTTTGTGACCCAAAAAAGTATCCTTGATGGCTTGATAGCGTTTTTCATCAAAATCGCTTTTTTGGATTTCGCCGTCTGTTGTACGCACGGTAAATGAATTATGTCCGACCACAAACAGTAGCTTATGTCCCTGTGGGTCAACCTCATTGAGTTTGTTCTTCAACCATTTAAGGGCTTCATAATCAAAAAAACAGTCGTGATTATTAAAAGCATCATCCGGATCGATATTTAATCCAAAAAAGTCAACACCATCCACCACATAATGAAAGGCCAAATAATAAAAGCCGGCTTGTTTTCCTTTGATTTTTGAATACCGCTTATAGCACTCATCGTCGCTTAATTCGCCCAAAGTTTGATTCATAGGACCGCTCGAGTAGAATTCACATGTGTTATAAGGTTCATTGTCCGGCGTCGGCAAATCGGCCAGTAACAAATCGTTGTTACCACTGACATAGAGAACCCGCTCCCCTTTTGCCGTCTTTGCAAAGGTATCCGTAAGCTTCTGTTTGATGTCTTGCCAATTCTTTTTCGGAAGTGCGCAGGAGCGGTTCCAATACGGATAATCGGAAAAGTAATCACCGCCCAAAATGGATAAATCCACTTTTCCGAACTCCTCAACGGTCTGTGCGGCCGCCTGAATGGCCGAAGCTCTTAAAACCGTCGGCAGATTCAGCATACATTGTTGGTTGTGTATATCGGTATAGCAAGCAATTTTCATCTTCTATTTCCCCTATAAAACACAGATTCACAGATATCTCATGATTTCTCCGGCATTCTGTAACACAACATCCGGCTTATTTTCACTCTCTTTAAGAATTTTTTCGGTTGTTTCACCGCTCATCACCAGCACAGACAAGACTCCGGCATTCAAGCCGCTTTTGATATCGGTATAGATTCTATCACCGATAACCGCCGTGTTATTTTTACACATATGTTCTTTTTGCATAGCAAGTTCTATCATCAGCGGTGAAGGCTTTCCAATAAAAATAGGCCGTTTGCCGGTAGCGTTAAACACCATATCACAGATGCTCCCGCAATCCGGCACACTGCCGTACTCGGTTGGGCAAACATAATCGGAATTTGTGGCAATATAGGGTAATTCCCTTGTACACAGCATTTTACACACATCCTCCAATTTTTTGAAGGTTAGCTCGGTATCATTACCCATAACGATTACATCGGTCTTTTTGATATCCCCCGTTATATGAAAGCCGTTCAAGGACAGCTCCTCTTTCAGTGACTTGGTACCGCAGACATACAAGATCGCATTGGGATAACGCTTTTTCAAATAAAAGGCCGTGGCCTGTGCAGAGGTTAAAAAATCACTTTCATGGGCTTCTATGCCTAATCGGTTTAGTTTTTCAACATAGGCATACACACTTTTTGAAGAATTATTGGTGATATAAAGATACTTTTTGCCTTTAAGTTTAATGGCATTCAGCATCTCGCAGGTAAAAGCAAACAGTCTGTTTCCTAAATAGAGCGTCCCGTCCATATCAAATAAAAACAACTCAATATTCTTCAGTCTTTCCATCTTAACAATCAAATCCTTTTCACACGCATATTTAACAAAAACAATATTTAGTCACTGCTTGACCTGACAAGTTGGTTGGTCAAATATATCATTATAAAACACAAACACAGAAAGATAGCTAAATACAACGATAAAAGCTTTAGGGACAACCATTGTCCAAGCAATCCGAACAAGGGTGGCATCAATGTAGAGCCCAAATACGCACTGGCCATTTGAATGCCGATAATGCCCTGTGAATTCTCTGCCCCGAAATTATCGGGTGTCATATGGATAATACAGGGATAAACAGGTGCGCAACCAAGGCCGATCACCACAAACCCAATGAGACCTGTCATTGCCGTCTGTATCGGTAAGGCAATCAAGACGACACCGAACAAAGCCAGCAATAGGCCTGCGTTAATCATGTGCTTATCACCGATTTTATCCGATATGAAACCGGATAGAAAGCGACCGACCGTCATTCCCATAAAGAACAGAGAACCGAAGGCCGCTGCTGTTTCCTTTGTCACGCCACAAACATCAACCAAATAACTGCTCGCCCACAGCATGGTGGTTGCTTCTGCAGAACAATAAGCAAAAAAACCAGCCAATAAAGTGGAAACACCCTTGATTTTGAGTGCACCTCTTAAACCGAGGACGGTAGATCGTTGCACTTGTTCATCGATCTTGCGATTGATTCGCCACACCGGCAAAGAAGCAAGTAAAACCGCCGTGATTACCAGCTGAACAGCGGAAACTATACGGTAGCCGTCGTTCCATAGGCCATGTGACAGTGCATAACTCATCACATACGGACTGATAACCGTTCCAACTCCCCAAAAACAATGCAACCAGTTCATATGACGGGAAGAATAATGCAGCGCTACATAATTGTTCAGCGTAGCATCAATTGCACCGGCGCCGAGACCATATGGAACCGCCCACAAACAAAGCATATAGAACCGGGAAGAAATCGAAAAGCCGAACATGGACACCGCGGTTAAAAAGACACTGGCCACCGTCAGAACACCGGCTCTGCATCGCTTGGTTAAACGCTCAGACATCAGACTGGAGAAAATGGTACCGCCGCTGATAATCATGGAAACCAATCCGGCACTTGACAACGCTACATCAAATTCCTGTCGCATAACCGGCCAGGCAGAGCCGAGCAGGGAGTCAGGCAAGCCGAGACTGATAAAGGCTAAATAGATAACCGCTAATAAAAGAGAAGCCACGATTCTTCACGCTTTCCGAAAACAAATTCAACACGCAGTTGCTGTATTTTTTTCAATTATAAACAGCCAGTCCTGCTTTGTCAACGAAAAAAGCCGTTGCCCATTGACAACGGCCGAGAATGTTTTGCGCTATTTAGGAATACGGTACCGTTTTTTAGCCGCACGATTCACAGACAGCAGTCCGCCGATGCCGCCGGCCAAGACGCTACCGACAAAATGAAACACCGTAAACAGTCCCACACCACCGTCCGAGACAATCAATCCGATCAAGACAACTAATAAAAACAAAATACCGCCGACAGCCGAACCGATTAACAGTCCCGACGAACCAATTTTTGACACAGTAAATACAGAACCCACTAAGCTACCGATCACCAAAGCCAAGGTAGAAAACACCGCCGCTGTTTGTGCCGAAAGAGACAAGGCCGTCATTAAAAAAGCAAACAGTACCACCATAACCGCCGTTACACCCACGCCGATACCGCAACCGATCGCCATCAGCCGACCCAAATTCCGCTTATCACCGCCGTAATCAAAAGAACGCATAAAAATCCCTCCGACAAAAGCGTATGTCGAAGGGACTTTTTTTAGAACTGACAAAGATAAGCATTATCAGGCAATGATAGAAATCGCTTCTTGCAAACAGCTTATTTCGCCGGTGCGTCATCATGCACCGTCAAATTTCGGCTGATAGCCCAATTGGCAATTTTGAATTTGCTGTGATCGGCCACTGATTCAAGTACAAAGCTATCTTCCTTAATCGAAACCACACGGCCATGAATACCGCCGATGGTCAACAACTCATCGCCGACCTGAATCGAATCACGGAGCTTCTGCTCTTCTTTTTGTTTTTTCTTTTGAGGACGAATCATCAAAAAATAAAACATAAGACCGATAATAGCGACCCAAACGACAATATAAATTATTTGTCCTGCTTGCATAACCATTCTCCTATTTCTAAAATTTCCTATAACATTATAGAGTATATCCTCTTAAAAAGCAAGAAAAACTTTACAAGCCCTAAAGTTGATGCGTGTTGAACCATACACGGTTTTGCTTTGCGCTTTTTGTACGGCTTTGTTCCGTTTGGCAAGTCGATACCTTTGCCGAAAAAGCACTGCTTCACTGCACAGAAATCCGACGGTTGCAACATCGTTGAATCGTACAAATCAAAATTATAAAGTCCCTCATACCCGCACCCTTGGCATAAAGTAAAACGCTCCTTGACAATGGTAAGAAGAGTGCGGTTTAATTCCTGCAACTTAAATTCTGGTAGAAAGAATCGGTTCCCACTTGGCCTTGAATGCCGAAAAGCATCCTTCATCCAGTGCTGTACGGATGTCTTGCATTAAATGGTTGTAAAAATACAAATTATGCAAAACGCATAGGCGATTGGCTAACATTTCCTTGCTCTTAATCAAATGACGAATATACGCACGGCTGTAGCGCCGGCATGTCGGACATGAACATCCCTCTTCAATCGGGGCCATATCGTTTTCATACTTATTGTTGTTTAAATTGATAATGCCCTGCTTGGTAAACAGATGCCCATGACGACCGTTTCGGCTGGGCATCACACAATCAAATAAATCAACGCCCCGTTCCACGGCATTCAAAATATTGGCCGGAGTACCCACACCCATCAAATAGCGAATTTTATCAGTCGGCATACAAGGTGTGACCGCTTCAATGATTTCATACATGGTTTCGGTCGGTTCGCCAACAGCCAAACCGCCGATGGCATAACCGTCCAAATCAAGCTCTGCAATCTGTTTCATATGCTCTCGTCTCAAATCCGGGTAGGTACAGCCTTGGTTGATGCCGAACAGCATCTGTTGCGGATTTAGGGTGCCTTCCAGACTGTTCAAACGGCTCATTTCGGCCTTGCAGCGTTTAAGCCAACGGGTAGTCCTCTCACAGGATTCGATGGCGTACGAACGAGTGGCCGGGTTCTCCACACATTCATCAAAGGCCATGGCAATGGTGGAACCTAAATTGCTTTGGATTTGCATACTTTGTTCGGGTCCCATAAAAATTTCTTTGCCGTCCACATGTGAATGGAAGGTCACACCCTCCTCGGTAATGCGACGCAATTGTGCTAAGGAAAAGACCTGAAAACCGCCGCTATCGGTTAAAATCGGACCATTCCAGGTGGAAAGACGGTGCAGACCGCCGCACCGACGAATAACCTCATCACCCGGCCGAACATGAAGATGATAGGTGTTGCTCAGCATTATCTGACAATCAACGGCTTCTAAATCAGTAGCCGATACAGCTCCCTTAATGGCTGCGGCGGTAGCGACATTCATGAAGGCCGGTGTTTGAATATCCCCCCGGTTGGTGTGCATCACACCACGCCTGGCACAATCCTGCGTACCGATAACCTCAAACATAATAACCCCCCAAAAGAATTAGTGAATGAACATAGCGTCGCCGAAGCTGAAGAAACGGTACTTTTCCCGTACAGCCTCTTTGTAAGCATCCATGGTCGTTTCATAGCCGGCAAAGGCCGAGACCAACATGATCAGCGTGCTTTCCGGCAAATGGAAATTGGTGATGAGCGCATCCATGCATTGAAACTGATACCCGGGATAAATGAAAATACCCGTGTCATCACTGCAAGCCTTAATACAACCGAACGTAGTCATGGCACTTTCCAGCGTCCGACAGCTAGTGGTGCCGACACAAATCACACGGCCGCCTTCCTTTTTGGCAGTGTTAATCAAATCGGCGGCTTCTTTGGTAATCTCATAATGCTCGGTGTGCATATGATGATCCGCAATTCTCTCGGCCTTAACCGGTCGGAAGGTTCCCAATCCAACATGAAGCGTTACATAGGCTATTCGAATACCTTTTTGTTGTAACCGTTCAAGCATGTCTTGGGTAAAATGAAGACCTGCCGTCGGAGCCGCCGCTGAACCCAGAGGTTTAGCATAAACCGTCTGATAGCGTTCGTTATCTTTTAATTCCGCTTTAATATAATGCGGCAACGGCATTTTTCCTACCTTGTCCAGGGCCTCAAAAAAATTACCGGCACAAGAAAAGGTTAAAATACGGTTGCCATCCTCCAACACTTCACTCACCGTGGCAGACAACTCTTGGCTGAAGCGAAATTGCTTTCCAACCGTTGCCTTTTTGCCGGGTCCTGCCAAGCACTCCCACACAAGATTTGCCTTTTGCTTTAACAGCACAAATTCCACAACCGAACCGGTATCCTGGCGCGTGCCAAATATACGAGCCGGCAACACACGGGTATTATTCAGCACCAAACAGTCACCCGGTTGCAAATAGTTATCCAGCTCGTGAAAAACGGTATGTGTTTTTTTGCCCGTCTTTCGGTCAAGGACAAACAATCGAGAAGCGTCCCTCGGTTCAATCGGCGTTTGAGCAATCAGTTCCTCGGGAAGATCATAATAAAAATCGCTTTTTTTCATGTCGGATCCGTTCTGAATCATGGTTTCACCTGCATAAAATATATTTGACAAACAAAAGTGCAAATGGTATGATTGTCTAAAAGAGTACAAACTGTATTATATTGCAATTTGTTGTCAATCGCAACTGTAAAATTTAACAAATACGGATTTATGAGGTGTTTTCATGAAAAAAAGAGTCTTTACAGGTGCCGGAACCGCTTTGGTAACCCCTATGAAACCGGACGGAAGTGTCAATTTTGAACGCTTGCGCCAATTGATTGACGAACAGATTGACGGCGGTGTGGATGCGCTGATTATCTGCGGAACCACCGGCGAAAAATCCACTTTGAATTATGAAGAGCATGTTCGTGTCATTGAAGAAGCCGTGAAGCAGGCTGATCAGCGTGTGCCAATCATTGCCGGCACCGGCAGTAACGACACAGTCTATACCGTTGGTCTGTGTAAGGATGCCATTGATTGCGGCGCAGATGCTTTGTTGATGGTTACCCCCTATTACAACAAGACCTCACAGCGTGGCCTGGTTGCCCATTACAACTATGTGGCCGATCGGGTCGATAAGCCGATTATTTTGTATAATGTTCCCTCCCGTACCGGCGTAAACATTTTACCCGAAACATACCGTGAGCTGTCAAAACACCCGAATATTGTGGCTACAAAGGAAGCCAACGGCGATATTGCCTCGGTTGCCATGACTCGCCATCTGTGCGGTGACAATTTGGATGTCTATTCGGGCAACGACGACCAAGTCGTTCCCATTTTATCACTCGGCGGTATCGGCGTCATTTCTGTGTTATCCAACATTATGCCGAACGAAACACACAAGATGTGTGAAGATTATTTTGCCGGCAGAGTGACCGAGGCCTCCAAAGCACAGCTTGATTACATAGGTCTGATTAAAGCCCTGTTTTCGGATGTCAATCCCATTCCGATCAAGGAAGCGATGAACATGATGGGACTGAATATCGGCCCCTGCCGTTTACCGCTTTACGAAATGACCGATTCGGCCCGCGAGGCGTTACGGCAGCAACTTATTGCCTGTGGCTGTTTGAAGTAAAATAAACTGATCAAGTCGAATCTATGTTGCCCGTCTCTTCGGCGCTCATCGGCTTGACGCATAAGGAAGTAAAAAATATGAAACGAATGATTTTAAGCGGCTGTTTCGGTCGGATGGGTCGGGCAGTGACCGCCATGGTGGCACACTCCGACTCGCTCAAACTGGTTGCCGGAGTTGATGTCTTGCCGGAAACCGCCGATTTTCCGGTCTACGATTCTGTCAGCAAGGTCGCCGAGCAGGCCGATGTGTTGGTGGATTTCAGCCACTCAAGCGCCTTACCGGATTTGCTGAAATTCGGTTTGACCACCGGCACAGCTCTTGTTTTATGTACCACCGGCTACAGTGAAGAAGACGTTGCCTCCATTCATGAGGCTGCCAAACAAATTCCGATCTTTTTCAGTTTTAATATGTCACTGGGTGTCAATCTACTGGTTTCCTTGGCAGGTCAGGCCGCCCGTTTATTGGGTAGCGATTTTGATGTGGAAATCATTGAAAAGCACCATAATCAAAAGTTAGATGCTCCTTCCGGCACCGCCTTAATGATTGCCAAAGCTGTAGATGAATCCAGAGGCGGCGGTATGCAGTTTGAATATGACCGACACTCACGCCGTCAACAAAGGGACAGTCGTGAAATCGGCATTCATTCCGTTCGGGGCGGAACCATAGTCGGCGAGCATCAGGTGTTGTTTGCCGGCAAGGATGAGGTTATTACACTGACTCACGAGGCGACCTCACGTGAAATCTTTGCCACCGGTGCTGTCAAGGCCGCCGCCTTTATGTGCGAAAAGCAACCCGGTCTTTACGACATGAGTTCCATGATTGGCTCCTAACGGCCGGACGATTGCCTTTTAATACAGCCGTAAAATAATTTTATGGGATAATGACCACCGTCATTATCCCTTTTTTCTTAACTGAATAGAATATAACAAGAAACAATTTGGAGGTGTTCTATGGACTTCATGAGAGATAAACAAACAGGCTTAACCAACCTGTTTTCCGAGAAAATGGCCGAACCGCTTTCACCGGTAACATATCAGTCCACGCAAATCGGCGATCCCTATAACAAAGAGGAAGCCTTTCTGCCCTTCTATTTAAGCCGACAAATAGGCAAATGGATGAAGGTTGAAATGTTACTCGGAAATGACTTGCATGCCGTTGTCGGTCAATTATTGAAGGTTGGCCCCGGTTATTTGGTGCTAAAACAAAACACAAACCCTGTTTCAACCGTTATTTGCAACATGTCGGGCGTTCATCTCATCACCATCTTATACGGTTCAAAACCAAAAGAATCCGATAAAAGTCAAAAAGTCTAATTCACTGTTCAAAAAAGTCCCCTTATAGGGACTTTTTTTGTGGGTTTAAGAGCGAATATGTATGATCACGCCCATGAATATAGTTGTCGTTTTTACAGCTATCCATATCCACCGTATAGCGAACCGGTGACATTTAGAGATGGCCCTGCCGATACCGCATGACAAGTTCGTTTTTAACGGCTCTGTCGCCCGTGCAAGGGTACAAAAACCACATGTCTCTTGCAATCCCGACATGGATAGACAAACCAAGTTACATCCATCATGTCTTATGTAAAATCCTCCGTTTTGTGCTTTTGCATTGACCGGCAGATCTCTGCTGTATCACAAACGGAGGATTTTGTTTATCGGTTAACCGGTGCTCAATCGCACTACCAAAACGATAGATGCCAAGAGGTCTCGCACCGCATAAGCAACACACAATTACCATATTAACCGATTCATAGAGAAGTTGTTCTTACAATTCTAACAGCTTAACAACGGCATTCTTTTCTTGGAAGCCAACCGTCTGATGAACAATTCGGCCGTCTTTCATAACAACCAGCATGGGAATTGATTGTACCGAAAATGCGTTTGCCAATTCCGGTTGCTCGTCCACATTAACCTTGCCGACGATCACTCGTCCGTCATATTCATGGGCAATTTCCTCTAAAACCGGCGCCAGCATTCGGCACGGTCCACACCAATCAGCCCAAAAATCCAATAAAACAACATCCTTGGCTGCCATAATAGCCGTTTCAAAATTATCCTTTGTAACTGTCAGTTCCATTTATATCAATCCTTCTGTTTATAGTATAGCCGGCAATGACAAAAACCTTCAAAGTCAGGGTCATTGATTTGGTCACGAAACTCCTTACAGATACATTTATTTTCCGGCGTTCGCGCCAAACGACACGGACAATAACCGTCTTTTCGTTTAAGCCCCTCCTTAATCGCCTCTACAACCTTGCTGTCAGGATTCAAAACCACCTTCAAAGAGTATCACTCCTCCCAAAGCACAATCATAGTATCACTCATGTTGCTGAATTCATACACGGCGTTGTCAATTCGCAAACACAACCGTAACATCCTTCTAAATCGATCCATTCGAAATGACAATCATCATACTGACAAAGCGGTTTTCCGTCATAAAACAAGGCATGAAACATACCCAGGCCGGATAAACCGCATCCGTGCATTTTGGCATAGGCTTCTTTCATCGTCCACAGGGTAAAAAAGCATTCCTGCCGACCGTTATCCAAATAAGCCCTTTCTTCTTCGGTACAAAACCGATATAAGGCTTGTTGATCTGGTTTCACGGGGCACTGAATGTCCACACCGACCGGGCGATGCGAAAAGGCGACAGCAACATAATCACCCGAATGAGAAATGCTGAAGTAGCCATCGGCCTCCCCGTTTTGTTCATAGGGTCTATCGGCAAAACGGTCATGAGAAAAGAAACAATCCATTCCTTCTTTAACCAACTGTTGTGCCACTGCCGAACGCAGACGGTCATCATAGATCGCCAAACGATTGATGCGCATGGCCGCTACAGGACGCAACCGACGAAAGACATCCGCCGATTGTTCCCGTGAATACAAACGAATGTTAGCCGTCAAGAGTTTCATGTAGCACTCGGAACAAAGGTCACCTTCTCAGCTGCAGCGTCCATCACCTTTTCGGAAACCAATTGAAATTCAATATAATTTCGGGTTAGATCGGTGACAACCTGTTCCTCTGTTACACTGTTCTCAGTAGCTAATGTCTTGATTTGTTCATCGACAGCGCCTGCATCCAATGAAAGATTTAACCGGTCAAAACAGGCATATAGAATTAAGGACGGCTTGAGCAGCTCCTCCCGGAAGGCGGACTCTGTCATTTTGTTATAGGTCAAAAAATCCTCAAATTTGCCACCGTTGGCAGTTGCATACTGTGTGTAATAGTTTTTGAAGTACGGATACGGCGTGCCCACATCCTCTGCCGGTATCTTTTTAATGGTGCTTTTCTCAACCATTTGGCTATAGACACAATCCTTCAAAGCATAATCCTTCATTTCGGTCATAAAAGCTTCCACAGAATCAAAGCCGGCGGCCTTGGCAAATTCCTCGTTTGCCTCGGTATAAGGACGGCTGATCGAACGAATGGTAACAGTAAAGACCGCATCCTGATTGGCCAATTTAATTGCTTTGGACTGTGTTTCCAAATCGGTTGTATCGCTGTAACCGTCCGGGAAAGTAACCGTGATATCGGCTGTCTGCCCGATGCTCATACCAATCAACTGCTGTTCAAAGTCATCCACAAAGGTTGAAGAACCGATGGTCAGATCATAACCTTGCGCTGTACCGCCTGTGAAGGCCACACCGCCGATTTTTCCAACATAGTCAATCTTTGCGACATCCCCGTCTGCCACCGTTCCCTCGGTCAGTGTTTGCGGGTAACCGGACAGATAGTCATTGATACGACCGCTTAAATTCTGCTTATAGTCGTCGCTGTCCTCTTCAACGGTGATGCCGCTTAAATCGCACAGATCCACATACTTTTTGGTACCTTCTTTGTAGTTTTCCCGTTCCAGTTTACCACATCCGGTCATCACGGCTGTTAACAGGAAAACCACTATTAACAATGCAATTCCTTTTTTCATATCACACTCTCCTATTTTTTAATTATTCCAGCGGCCGAAGCCTTAAGATATGCATTGATAAAGCCGTCAATATCGCCGTCCATTACCGCATTGATATTGGCGTTTTCAAAGCCGGTACGATGATCTTTTGCCAGCGTATACGGCATGAAAACATAAGAACGAATTTGCGAACCCCAGGCAATTTCTTTTTGAACACCTTTAATATCCTCAATTTTATCCAAGTGCTCACGCTCTTTGATTTCCACTAATTTCGAACGTAGCATGCGCATACAGGTATCTTTATTCTGAAATTGGCTTCTTTCGGTCTGACAAGCCACCACAATACCGGTGGGAATGTGGGTAATTCGTACAGCCGAGGAAGTTTTATTGATATGCTGCCCGCCTGCACCGCTGGAGCGGTAGGTATCCACCTTTAAGTCCTCTTCCCGAATGTTCACCTCGACATCATCACTGATTTCGGGCATAACTTCCAAAGAAGCAAAGGATGTGTGGCGCCGTCCCGAGGAATCAAAGGGAGAAACCCGCACCAAACGATGAACCCCGTGTTCGCTTTTCAGATAACCGTAAGCGTTTAATCCCTCAATTCTCAGGGTAGCACTCTTCAATCCGGCTTCATCACCATCCAAGAAGTCCACCAAATCCGTTTTGAATCCGTGGCGCTCGCTCCATCGGGTATACAATCGAACCAACATCTGGTTCCAGTCCTGCGCCTCGGTACCGCCGGCACCTGCATGGAAGGTCAAAATAGCAGTGTTGGCGTCATATTCGCCTGTCAGCAAGGTTTGCAACCGCTGTCCGGACAAATTCTCTTCGAAACCGTTGATGGCCGTTTTAATTTCCTCAAGCATAGAGGTATCTTCCTCTTCATCGGCCATTTCAATCAGCACCAAGGTGTCCTCATAATCACGGCAGAGCCGATCATAATTTTCAACCTTATTCTTGTAGGCCCCCAACTTTTGCAAAATAACCTGCGAAGCCTCCGGATTATCCCAAAAGCCGTTTTCGGCTGTCTTATACTCCAGTTTATCAATTTCCATCTTGGCGTTATCATAACCGATGGCATCCTTCAAATCCACCAATTCATCATGATAACCCTCTAAACGCAATTTTAATTCCTCAAATGCAAGCACCGAATGTATCTCCCTTCTTCTCAAGCAAAAAGGCGTGCCAATGATCCTTTTGCAACTCTCTAACAATCGTAAGCCCGTGAGTGTTGAAGGCTCTGCGAACATCGTCTGCCCGTTCATCAATGACGCCTGATGCCACAAGCCGTCCGTTCGGCAATAAATAGTTATCAACCGATTCACAAAGGCGAATAATCACATCGGCCACAATATTGGCACAAATCAAGTGATACTGACCGCAGACATTCTCATCCAAATCGCCCTGCACAAAGTGACATGAAGATGTCACGCCGTTTTGTTGGGCATTTTCGCAGGCCACCTTAACGGCGATGGGATCGATATCTACGCCGGTGGCACTATCGGCTCCCAACAGAACGGCTGTGATGGCCAAAATGCCACTGCCGCAACCGATATCCAATACCTTCATGCCGGGCTTCACCAGTTCCTCTAAAAAGGTCAGACATAGCTCGGTCGTGGCGTGAGTGCCGGTTCCGAAGGCGGCACCCGGATTGATTTGCAACACAACTCTTTTATGCTCATTTCCATAGGTTTCCCACACAGGAACGACCGCGAGCCGTTTTCCGATTTCGGTTGTGTGGAAAAAGCTCTTCCAATATTCATTCCAATCAATATCCGCAACAGTGCCGGTTTCAATCGAAAAAGGCACACCGTCAACCGATAAATGATCCCTTAAAAAGGCCAATGTTTCTGCCGGGTTTGTATCTTTGGGCAAATACAAATGAATACGACTATGCGAGCGGTCCTTTGCCAAAAGCGCCTCGTCAATTAAATCAACATGAGCAATTTCATACGAGGTTTTTTCTAAATCCGAATAGTCCTCAAGATAAAAACCATATGGCACCGTCATATTCGCAATGGCGGCAGCCGTGTCTGTCCATTCGACCGGTACAGACAAAATAATTTCTAACCAATTCATAGTTCTTCTCCCGAATATGTTTCAAATTATTGTATCACATTTTTTCACTTTTGCCAACCTTTTTATTGATTATTTTCTGCAATAAGTGTATAATGTGTTGGGTTATTTCTCATTTCTTTTGAAAGAAAGGATGCGACTGATCATGATATGGCACAGTTCGCCCAAAGACGAAGTGATAAGCGCCTTCGGTACAGACGAAAAACGAGGTCTTTCAACCGATGAAGTTGAAGAAAAACTGAAAAATGAAGGACCCAATCTGGTGATTCCTCCGGAAAAGACCTCTGTATTACATATGATATCGGAACGAATCAGCCACTTTCATCACATTCTTTTCCTGTTGGCTGTGACCGCTATGTTCGTGATTTATTTGGTTTACGATCCGTCCCGCTGGTATTTACCGGTATTGGCGGTTCTTGTGCTGGCTTTGCAAATTGCCGTGGACATTATTACAGTGATTCAAAGTCAAAAAATCGTCAACCGCCTGCGAAACCGCGTCACGCCGAAGGTTCATGTTCTGCGCAACGGCGTCATACGCCGATTGGACGCCTCCACCGTTGTCACCGGCGATATTTTAGTACTTGAACCGGGCGAATACATCGCCGCCGATGCCCGTTTGATTGAAACAAACGATTTTCGTTGCGACGAAGAATTTGTTACCGGTGAAAAAGTACCGGTTCAAAAAGACGCTGATGCTCTGCTAGATGATATTGACAGTGTTTCCAAACGCATTAACATGGTTTACTGCGGTTCCAGTGTTGTCAGCGGCAGTGCTCGCGCTATTGTGACCGAAACCGGTCCGAACACCAAAATAGGCCGTGAGTCCGGGGTGCTTCGCGAGTTTGATTCGGTGGATATTCGTTTGAAGGAGCGAATGTCTGCCATCGGAAGAATCAGCGGTGTTACCTTGCTGATCGGTTGCCTCGTGTTGTTCTTTTTGTATGTGCTGTTAAATCTTCACAACGGCCAAAATTTTGCTTTGTTACTGGCCGAAGCCATTACCAACTCCATTTCCCTGCTGATTTGTGTATTACCGGAAGGCTTGCCGATTGTTGCCGGGCTGGCCTTTTCCATTTCAGTGCTGCAACTGCTTCAATATAACATTATTATCAAGAACATGGAAGCCTTTGATAAGCTCACACAGCTTTCGGTGATTTGTGCCGATAAGACCGGCATTTTAACCTGTAACACCATGGAGCTCACCGAGTTATTCACATTTGAAGGCCCGATTGCCCCCGATGATGTCGCTAACCATCCCCTTGCCATGGCCATGCTAAGAGCCGCTTCGCTCTGCACCAATCAAACCCCGGATGACCGTGACAGCTTGATGTACCGTGATCCAACGGAAATGGCCATTATTCGTTGTTGTATGGGCGCCATCAATGACACGCCGGATGACTTTTTCAGCCGTTATCCCCGTCTTTGTAAAATCCCGTTTAACTCCGAAAGAAAAATCATGACCAGCGTCAATATGATAGACGGTCGCCCCTACGCCATTGTAAAGGGTGCGCCGGATTTGTTGTTATCCATGTGCCGACCGATGGATTATGAGGCAATTCATACTCAAATCAAGCAATACGCCTCAAACGGCATGCGAGTGATAGCCGCTGCCTATAAACCCTTGGATGAAATCCCCGCCAATCCGACATCTGAAGAACTGGAAAACAATTTGATTTTCATGGGTGTGATGGCCTTAACCGATCCCATTCAAGCCAACATTGTCGATCAAATCGAAGCCTGCCGTCGCAACGGAATTCGCATTGTGATGGTCACGGGCGACCATGTTGAAACCGCTCGTTCCCTTGCACGCCGTTTGGGCATTTTAACCGATGATACCGATGTATTGACCGGCGAAGCGTTGGCAGAGTTAAGCGACCAAGAACTGACCGAATGCATCCATCAATATGCCGTGTTTGCCCGTATTTCGCCCAATGATAAATTAAGGATTGTTCGTGCCCTTCAAAACAACGCTGAAAAGGTGGCCATTACCGGCGACAGTGTTCACGACGCTCCGGCGCTCTCGGTTGCTGATGTCGGCATTGCTATGGGCACCACCGGCACTGATGTGGCAAGAGGTGCCGCCGATGTTATTTTGAATGATAATCACTTCCATTCGATTATCCGATCGGCTACGGTTTCTGCCAGATTATTCGTTGCTTTGAAACGCACTGTAACCTATCTGCTTTCCAGCAATATCGGTGAATTTATGGCGGTCTTTTTCTCAATTCTGCTGTTCAAGCGCTTTCCCATGACTGCTGCCGCTTTGCTGTTATTAAATTTGATTACCGATTCATTCCCCGTCTTTACACTTTTGTTCGATCACATTAACGGTGAACGCCGTCTCACCCCTGCACAACCGGGTGTCAAAAAGTTCTTTACACTTCGTTCGGTCGTCACTATTTCTGTTCAAGCACTTGTATTATCTGTTCTTTCTTTGAGTGCTGCCAGCCTATGTCAGGACACTTCAACGCAATCCACGCTGATCTTCACGGTATTGGCCGCCGGTCAATTATTCAATATGCTAACCGTTAAGACCAAACGATTCCTCTGGCAGGCAAGCCACCTTATCCACCGCTATTCGTTGATATCAACCGGCCTCGCCGTATTGCTGATCATCCTTTTGATTCTCACGCCTGTGGGTGGACTGTTTGGGCTGTCGCCCCTCTCCTTTGACCTGTTTGTCAAGGCCACTCTACTTTCGGCTCTGGTGGCAGTTTCCGGTGAGCTTTGCAAATTGGGCTTCTACCTTTTTAAGCGGTTTTCGAAAGTGAACATGAAATAATACATAAAGGGTTCCCTCGTGAACTGCATCAAATGGTGCAACAGTAAAAAAGTTTACATGGATCTTGAACATTGTGTTAAAAGTAACAGACTGACTTCGGTATTCCACCGGGGTCAGTTTTGTTGTCATCACAATCGGTTTGTCGTTGATAAAATACATCTATCCGTCTTCAAAGACGAACTATTTGAACCCGTGCACATGGAAGGTCTGTCTGATATTTGAATCAAATTGCAGCAATGATGACGCTGTTCTTACATAGTGTTTTTTAATGTGAAGAACCGCGACAAATCGTTATTGTAACCGGAATACTATAATGTTCATAGAAGAATTTTTCAACCTGTTTGCCAAAAAATATTGACATTTATTGTCGAAAAATGTAAACTAAAATAGGATAGTTATTTTTGTGTTCCGTTGGGTAAAATAAAAAAGCCGCATTTCTGCGACTTTTTGGAGCTGAAGATGGGACTCGAACCCACGACCTATTGATTACGAATCAATTGCGCTACCAACTGTGCCACTTCAGCATATAGAATCAACAATGATTATTATATCAAAAATTTTTGAATTAGTCAATATTTAGAAGGAAGTTTTTTTATGACCGATAATGATGTAAAAAAGCGAATCCGTATGTTGCGCAAGCAATATCATATGACACAGGATGATGTTGCCAAAGCGCTCGGCATGACACGTTCACAATACGCCTATAACGAGAACCGAGCAAAGCGCCTTTCTCCGAAGTTTATCGATGATTTATCACGCTTGTTTCATGTTTCCCCCCGTATTCTCATGGAGGGCTTAAACGAAACACCCATACCCAAAGCGAATGATTATCATCATGATTTACCCGATACCGGCGATATGCCCCCCATCATCACAGCCAAGCAAAAAAAACTTCTGAATATGTTCTTGTTGTTACCCAGCAAAGAGCAGGCTGAAATTTTTGAGTGTGTGCGTGAAAAATACAAACAACACAATGTAAAAGACGATGAGTCGTAACCGAAAGAGGCAGCCCAATGATTCGACATATTGTTATGTGGAAATTCCGTGCCGGCACAAAGAGCGAACAGGAAGAATTTTTGACCCGATTAGCTGCCCTACAGGGTGAGATTCCGGCATTACTAAATAGTAGAATCGAGCGCAACATCGGTGAAGACAGCAATGCCGATGCTGTATTGATAGCCGACTTTGCCGATTTAGAAGCACTGAAACGGTATAAGGAAGATCCACGACACATGTCCGTTTCGGCACTGTGCCTCTCCATACGGGAAAGTCGCACCTGTGTGGATTTTACACTGTAAATCGTGATATAAAACCGACCGCCCAATGGAATGTGGCGGTCGATTTTTATTCTTATTTTGTGTTCCAAGGACGAAGATCTTTCAGTTCATGATACAGATTTCGATAGCTTTGCCAACGGGAGGGCTCAACCATGCCGTCTCGCACCGCCTGCTCAACCGCGCAACCCTTTTCGCCGGTATGCGTACATGAAGTAAAACGGCAGGTATCGGCATGCGCTTCTAAATCCGGAAAACAGGAAAGTAAGCGTTCCTTAAACGGCAACCCAAGGCTGACGCTATCCAGAGTCGAAAAGCCGGGTGTATCTGCTATATATCCCCCAAATGGATGCGAAAACAACTCTGTATGCCGCGTGGTATGCCGTCCCCGTCCTAATTTTTCGCTCACCTCGCCGGTAGCCAAAGAAAGATTCGGAAACAGCAGATTAAGCAAACTGGACTTACCGACACCGGAATTGCCGGTAAAGGCCGAAACACAACCGGACAAATATGTTTTGAATGCCTCAACGCCCTCACCGGTGGCGGCGGACACCACCAAAACGGTAAAGCCGGCGTGCCGATATAACCGACTCCATTCCTCAAATGAGCCGAGATCGCATTTATTGAACACAAGAATTGGTTCGATACCATGAAACAAAGCCACGGCCGTCATTTGATCAATCAACAAGGCATTCGGAGCCGGTGTCGTAAAAGAGGACAGAATAAACAATCGATCCAGATTTGCCAAAGCCGGACGATCCATAGCATTGTGTCTGGGAAGGATTTCTTCTAACACGCCGTGGGTAGCATCGGACAGCGAATATACTACCCTATCCCCCACAAGCGGCGTTACTCCGTTGTTGCGGAACGAACCTCTTGCTTTGCACTCATATCGCACGCCGTTGTCTTCCACATAATAAAATCCGGCTATCGCCTTAACAAGAATTCCTGTCATATCAGCTCTTATAATCCGTATATTCCTTGGTTACTTGGGTAACACCACTCTTGCAGTTAATGGAAAGGCCCTTGTAATTCTTAAAGGTCTGATCCTCCCCACTGACTTTCACTAAACAGTTCGGTAAGGTTTCCTTGTCCGTGGTAAAGGTCAATTCACAACTGGTCTTGGTGCCGTGGAATTCAATAGTTTTGGATTTAACAATACATTCAGATCCGCTCCAGATGCCGATATACCCCTTGTCATGGGCAAAATCGGTCGGCAAATCTATTTTTACCGTAACCTTAAATTTACCGCTACTGACTTTTAAATCAACCGCAGAGCCCTTACCCACCTGCGCACCGGGCTCATATGCAGGTGTTTGCGACAGTACCACGCCGGCCGAGTAATTCTTATCGGTATTATCAACCTCGGTGATATTGCCAACCTTCAGTCCTTTCGACTCTAACAGCTTGGTGGCATCGGCTTTACTTAAGCCGGAGCAATCGGGTAATGAAACCTTTACAGTCGCTTTACCTGAACTAACATACATAGTTACGGTGCTGCCTTCCGGTACGGACAGCTTCGCTTCTGGACTGGTGCGGATGACCAATCCCTCGGCCACATCATTATCCGAAACCGTTACAACCTCCGGTACAAAGCCAGATTCTGTCAACATAGCTTTCCCGTATTCTTCACTCTTTCCGGTGACATCGGGAACAATGATTTGCTTGGCACCGCTACTAATGGTCAGCGTGATGGCCTGACCGGATTTAATACGATGACTTTCAGCAATCGACTGGGAAATCACCGTACCGGTAGCTTGATCACTGGCCTCAAACACCGGGGTGAATTCATATTTTTCGGCATAATCACTTTTTTGAATATCATCCCACATCATGCCGATAAACTTGGGACAAGGCTCTTCCGGTGTCTTGCCGAGCATACCGGGCAAATAGGTAGCAATTAAAATCACAAGCGTTGCCACAAAGGTCACAGTAATGCCGGCCATAATCGGCAACCACATGGTTTTCATTTTCTTTTTGGCGGACACTTTTTCGGTCGTTTCGTTCAAATCCCCAACATAACGTGTCGGTTCGTTATCCACATAATAGGCATACTCAAAGGTTACCGACGGATCACGCTTGAAGGCTTCCAAATCACAGAGCATCTCGGAGGCCGACTGATACCGGACTGCCGGATTTTTTTGCATGGCATGCATGGTGATTTGCTCTAATCCTTCGGGGATAGAACCGTTAATGCTGGTAGGTAATTCCGGATCACGCTGTAGTTGCATAATAGCCACCGAAACGGCGCTTTCGGCTTGGAAGGGCAACCGTCCGGTCAGCATCTCATACAGCATCACGCCGATGGAATACAAATCGGACTTATCATCGGTGTTATCGCCGCGAGCCTGTTCGGGGCTGATATAATGCACCGACCCAATAGCCTTATCGGTCAGCGTTTTCTGCTCACTGCGGGCAAAACGGGCAATGCCAAAATCGGTCACCTTAATCGTTCCGTCAGACAAGACCATGATGTTCTGCGGTTTAATATCCCGATGAACAATGCCGTGGTCATGTGCATGCTGTAGACCACGCAGAATCTGCACGGTATAGTTCAGCGCATCTTTCCAGCGTAATGTTCCCTGCTGTTCTATCAACTGCTTTAGAGTGATACCATCAATATATTCCATGACAATATACTGTACTCTGGCGCCAAAGCTTACATCAAACACCTTAACAATGTTAGGATGAGAAAGAACGGCAATTGCCTTGGATTCATTTTTGAAGCGCCGAATGAATTCTTCATTGGACATATATTCGTCCTTGAGGATCTTCACGGCAACGGTACGGGCTTCCACATTATCAAAAGCCTTATACACAACGGCCATGCCGCCAACGCCGATGATTTCCAACAGTTCATAACGTCCGTCTAATCGTTTTCCAACAAAATTTTCCATTCTGCTCGCTCCTCTTATTTCATCATAACAACCGTCGTGACATTATCGCCGCCGCCACCGCCAAGGGCATCGGCAATCAGTTGCTCGGCTACATTTTCGCCCGGCTCACGCAGTCGCTCTACGATTACGTCTTCACTGACATAATTTGATAAACCGTCGCTACACAGCAGTAATACCGCACCTTGGTCAAAAACAAAATGGTTTACATCCACCGCCACATCTTCAGCCACGCCAAGAGCTCGGGTGATGATATTTTTTTGTGGGTGATTCTTTGCTTCATCCGGCGAAATTCTACCGGAATCCACCAAGGTTTGTACTACAGAATGATCGACCGTTAATTGCTGCAGTTCTCCGGCGGCAAAGAGGTACGCCCGACTGTCACCCACATGAAGAACCGTTAGGCTATCGCCGCTCACAAAAGCCAAAACAGCCGTCGTTCCCATACCACTCATGTCCTGATTATTTTGTGCCGCTTCAAAGATAGCCACATTAGCCGACCGGACGGATGAACGCAGAACATTCTCCACGGCCGTCTTTGTTAAATTCGGTCGATAAGCCTTCTTCATATAATTTGCAATGATTTTGACAGCCGTTTCACTGGCCACATTACCGGCATTGGCGCCGCCCATACCGTCGCAAACCACGGCAAAAGCCTCGTCATCGGAAAAGCGACAGTAATAAAAAGCGTCCTGGTTGGTTTGGCGCTGCAGACCCCTATCCGTCTGACCGTACAACCTCATGATACTCCTCCTTACTTTGCAATGTTTTGCGGCGAAGTTGGCCGCAGGAAGCATTGATATCGGCGCCTAACGTACGCCGCACGGTGGTATGAATGCCCAGTCCATTGAGTTTTTGCTCAAACCGATGAATTGCTGCGGAATCCGGCTTGCAAAAATCTGTTTCCGCAACCGGATTAGCAGGAATCAGGTTAACATGACACAAAAGTCCTTTTAACCGCCCAGCCAGCTCTTTGGCGCAGGCATCGCTGTCATTGACACCGGCAATCAAAGCATATTCAAAGGAAATACGCCTTGTCGTCACCTTTTGATACTCTCGACAGGCACCAAGCAGTTCAGCAATCGGCCATTTTTTGTTGACCGGCATTGTCCGACTGCGAATTTCATCATTGGGAGCATGAAGCGAAACAGACAGTGTGATCGGTAAATTCAACTCGGCCAACCGCTTAATGCCCGGTACCACGCCGGAGGTTGAAAGAGAAATATGCCGATAGCCGATATTCATACCGTCTTTATCATTTACAAGCTTCAAAAATCGGGCGGTTTGCTCAAAATTATCCAGGGGCTCGCCCATGCCCATCATCACCACATTGGAAATCTTAATACCGTTGTCCCGCTCGGCTGTCATTAACTGCGACAGCATTTCAGAGGCAGTCAAATGACGGAACCAACCACTACGCCCGGAGGCACAAAAGGTACAGCCCATGCGACAACCAACCTGCGTGGAAATGCAAACCGTGTATCCGTGATGATACTTCATCAAAACCGACTCTATCAATTCACCGTCATGCATACGGTATAAATACTTGACCGTACCGTCCAAAGACGAAACCAGCTTTTTTTCAACGGTCGCATCGGCAATATAACAAGTCTCCGACAGCTTTGTTCGCAAACTTTTAGAAAGCTCGGTCATTTCGTCAAAGGAAGTTATACCGCATTGCAATCGGCGAAAGATTTGAGTAGCGTGAAATGCCGGAACATCCCACCCACGCATTAAATCGGCCAACTCCTCTTTATCCATGGACTTGATGTCCAGCTTATCCAATACCCTCACCTACCATTATGTGCCAAAATAGCGTAATAGAATCCGTCCCCGCCGTCGGATGACGGAAACACCGTTCGTTGCGACAGACACGAATATTTGGGATAATCAGCCAAAAACGCCTCAACAATTTTGTCATTTTCATCGTGGCGCAAGGTGCAGGTCGAATACAAAATGCGACCGCCTTCACGGCAATAACGACCCGCACAAGCTAAAATTGCCTTTTGCAAGGTCTCCAACTCACCGAAATCATCCGTCGATTTATCCTTAATTTCGGGCTTGCGACGCATCACGCCGAATCCTGAACAAGGAACATCACAAATGACCGCATCAAAGGTGCCGAGACCCGGCCGATATACAGAAGCATCACCCACGCCGGCCTCAATGATGGAAAGCCCCAATCGTTGGGCACCGGCTTTGATAAGAGGCACTCGGGATTCATATAAATCAAACGACAATATTTGGCCCCTGTTTTCCATTAAAGTAGCGGCCGTGAAGGATTTTCCGCCCGGTGCCGCACACAAATCCAGCAGCCGTTCACCCGGTTTTGGACCTAACGCCTCAACCGCCATGGTACAAGATAAATCCTGTGCATAGCACAGCCCCTGACAAAAAACCGACAGTTTTGTCAAATCCGGTAAGCCGGGACAAGTAAACACATGAGGCAAATCGGTTTTAATAGCCGTCAATCCGTCATCTGACGCCGCCTTAAGAAACGCATCGTCAGAACAGCGAAACGGCACAGTATGCAAATATACCGGAGCCGGTCCTAAAGAGGCAGACAAAATGGCCGTAACCGTATCCATGGGCCAATTTCGCAACAGTTCGTTGACAAGCGGTTGCGGACAGCTATACCGCACCGAAAGTGCCAACAGTGAATTACCTTCCGGCAGCGACGGCATATCCCGTAGAGCACTGCGCAGTACGGCATTCACAAAACCGGCATTGCGTTGTTCTCTTGATTGTTTGACCAGCTTGACCGACTCATTCACAGCGGCGCTGACCGGCACCTTTTGCATATAACAAATTTGATACATTCCGCAACGCAAAGCCTGTTTGGTGACAGGATCCATTTTACGAACAGGCACCTTAGAAAGACGGTTCAACCGATAATCCAGCGTAACACGCCGTTCCAACACCCCGTAAAACAGAGCCGTTGCAAAAGCGTGGTCCTTGCATTCCAAGCCAGATTCACGCAAAAGGCGATTCCATAAAAGGTTAGAATAGGCTCTGTCTGACTCCATACGGCACAGAGCCGAAACCACCAAGCTCCTTGCACTAACCACCGGTATTCTCCTCACCGAGCCGGGTTCCAACGGCAACCGGATGACCTTTGAGCATTGCAGAAGAAGTCATTTGCTTACCGCCCTCTAACTGAACGGTTAACAGGCGAAGGGCCGTTGACTGTCCGCAGGCAACCAGCAAGTCTTGATCGGATTCTAACACCGTTCCCGGCGTTCCGTTCGCTTTTTCAGCCAGCGCCTCGTACACCTTCAGCCGTTTGCCGTCTATAAAGGTATAGGCCACCGGCCAACCGTGATAAGCGCGTACGGCCAAAGCCAATTCATCAGCAGGCCTTCTAAAATCCAAGTAAGCCATTTCTTTACGGATAATGGGTGCATAGGTTGCCTGATCATCCTGCTGCTTTTGCGGCTGCAAGGTTCCTTTGTCTGCTTTATGAATGGTTTGTATCATTAAATCAGCCGTTAAAACCGACAATCGATTAAATAGATCTTCGGCCGTTTCGGCGGGACCGATGGAAGTAGTGACCGTTTCCAAAATATCACCGGTATCCATTCCCTCGTCCATATACATAGCGGTCACACCGGTTTCTTTTTCACCGTTTAACAATGCCCACTGTATCGGAGAAGCACCTCGATAACGGGGTAACAAGGACCCGTGACCGTTGATACAACCGAGTGGCGGAATATCCAACACGGCTTTCGGCAAAATCTTTCCGTAAGCCACCACCACAATCACATCCGGCTGTAAAGAGCGTATCAACTCAACGATTTCATCATTTTTTAGAGAGGTCGGCTGAAAGACCGGCAGACCATGCTCTAAAGCCAATTGCTTAACCGGTGGCGACGTTAAAATTTGCTTACGGCCTACCGGCTTGTCGGGTTGACAGAAAACACCTGTGATTTCTTGTCCATCGTTTAATAAGGCCTGTAATGTCGGAACGGCATAATCGGGCGTTCCCATAAAGACAATCTTCATCTTTGTTCGGCTACGCGGTCCAAAAAGACAATACCGTCAAGATGGTCAATCTCGTGACAGAATGCCCGGGCCTTAAAGCCTTCTCCTTCGACAATAATGGTTTCACCCTTGCGGTTTTGTGCCCGCACTTTAACATACATCGGACGTTCAACGTTTTCGTAGCGGCCGGGAATAGACAGGCACCCCTCCTGATCGAACTGATGTCCATGTTTTTCAATGATCACAGGATTCACCAGCTCAATCAATCCGTCACCGACGTCCACCACACAATACCGCCTAAGCAGACCGACTTGCGGGGCCGCCAGGCCCACACCATTGGCCTTGTACATGGTCTCAGCCATGTCATCCAATGTCTGTGCCAACTTCTCGTCAAAGGTCAGTTGTGACCGACAAACCTTACGAAGCACAACATCTTCACCATATTGAACAATATGACGAATAGCCATATCAAATTTCCTCCTAAAGAATCGTTTCCGGCTCCATATCCACCATCAGACCCACATCCCGTTTCAACGGTACTTCAATCGCCCGACGGAGCATTTCACGGAAGCGTTTAGTGTTATGACATTTGATGATCATACGGAACCGGTACCGGTTGCTCACCTTCACAACAGAGGCCGGCGACGGCCCTAATATCATCACTTTTACATCTTGGTAGTCCGTTTTCAATAATTGACACATTTGGTCAAACACCTGACGGACGGTCTGTTCGGTCAAAACCCGATCCATACCGGTCACGGCCACCATGGCCAAACTGCAAAACGGCGGATACGCCATGGTCTTACGAGTCAAGATTTCAGTTTCGTAAAACGAATCATAATCCTGATTCACGGCCAAGTGAATCAACTCACTGTCAGGCGAGGTTGTTTGAATAATCGCTTTTCCGGCAAAATCGCCTCGACCGGCACGTCCGACCACCTGTGTTAATAGTGAAAAAGTTTTTTCAAAACTACGGTAATCTTCACTGTACATTGCTTGATCCGCCCCGATGACGCCAACCAGCGTCACATTGGGGAAATCAAGTCCTTTGGCCACCATCTGAGTACCGACCATCAAATCATACTCACCATCGGCAAACTTAGACAGTTGCTTGGCAAAAACGCCCCGTGTCATGGTACTGTCGGCATCCAAGCGGAGAATACGTGCCTGTGGGAACAACTGCGCCAGTTCTGTTTCCACCTTTTGCGTTCCCATGCCGAAATACCGCAGATGCCCCTGTCCACAGGCCGGGCAAAGCTCGGTTGCAGGAATGGAATAACCGCAATAATGACACATGAGGCGATGATTGGCCGCATGATAAGTCATGGATATACTGCAATGCGGACAGGTAGCCACCGTCCCGCAAGACGGACAAGATACATAGGTGTGATAACCACGCCGGTTCAAAAGCAGAATAGCCTGTTTGCCGGCATTTAACGTGGTTTCCAGTTCATTAAAAAGTGGCCGACTGATGCACCCGGCATTTCCCGAAAAAATTTCAGCTCGCATATCAACGGTGGACACATCGGGCAAATGGGCCAAACCGTAACGGCTTTTCAGCACAGATAGTCCATATTTGCCGTTTTTGGCCGCCGCATAGGTTTCAATGCTCGGTGTAGCAGAAGCCATGAGAAACACGCATTGGTGAGCATTGGCTCGATAACGAGCAACATTGCGAGCATGAAAGCGCGGCGATTGTTCGGATTTGTAGGTATGCTCCTGCTCCTCATCCATAATGATAAGGCCTAACTTCTTAAACGGAGCAAACACAGCCGAACGGGTACCGACGGCAATCATTGCCTGACCGTTTTTTACCCGTTTCCACTCGTCCATGCGTTGACCGTAAGACATGGCACTGTGAAAAACCGCCACTTTACACCCGTAACGATTACCGAAATGAGCCACCGTTTGCGGTGTCAAAGCAATTTCCGGCACCATGACAATCACGCCCAGACCGGCATCAACACACTCATCAACCAGCCGCAGGAACACCTGTGTTTTGCCACTACCGGTCACGCCGTACAACAGATGAGCAGAGCCTTTGTCGCCCAGCAACTTGGTACGAATTTCGTCAAACGCACACTGCTGTTCATCGGTCAACACAATGGGCTTGCGAACCGGATTTTTCGGAAAATCACCGGTAGGTCGAAGAACCTCTTTATCGTACAGCTCAACACGGCCGTGACGGCTCAATGTGTCAACAACCGATGAACTGACACCGGTAAAATAAGTAATTTCCTTAACACTCACATCGCCAATGTCACGCAAAAGCTCTAAAACCGATTGTTGTTGCCTTGTGATACGGCCGTTCGGCTGTTCTTCTGCCAAATGTACCATCTTCATGGTAGTGTCGCCCATATTTCTTACCGCCGTGCTGTCCGACCGAATAATACCGGAACGACACAAGGCTTGCAACACACGGTCATCCTCTAAAGAAAACACCTTAAGTAAATCCTTTTGAGCCACAGAACCGTGCTGTGCCAAATAAGCCACTATCTCGGCCGACAGAGAGTCTGTCGGCATCAGTGCGCCCTGAACGAGCGAATAATGCTGAACAAGGCGCAAATTCAGCCCAAACGGCAGGCAGGCATGAATTGCATCAAAGTAGGTACAAAAGGTCTGTTCACGCAACCATTCGCAAAGACCCAGCATTTCTCGCGTTAATAACGGTTCGTTATCTTCAACCCGACATATATCTTTGAGCGGTCGCTTTCCGTCAAAATCGGACGAGACAGCCATGACCAAGCCCTGCTTTGTCTTATTACCACGGCCGAATGGAACTGTCACCCGTACGCCGGGGACGCATGAAGCGCAAAGAGAGGCCGGAACACTGTAGGAATACTTTTTGTCAAAAGACAGCGTAGTGCCGTCCAAAACAACCGAAGCAACAGTCATGCGGCCACCTCCCTACCATGGCAGTAAAACAATTACAGATTGCGTTCCTTGGCTAATTGATTGATAGCCAGGCTAACCGTTTTTTCCAAAATTATCTCATTATCAGCCTCGGCCTTTTCAGCAATCTTTCTGGCTTTCTTAGCAATATCAACCACCAACCGATAACGATTCTCACTATGATCGATTAACTTTCCAATTGCGGGATTTAACATTTTCCAAGCACCTCGTTTATTAAATCTTGTTGCTTTGCGGCCTTCAGCCGTTCCGCAGCCATAATATGAAGAACATCCTCAACCGCTTGATCGAGTTTGTCATTCGTAACCAAATAATCATATTCACCGGCCCGGGAGATTTCTCCCTTGGCCGCCTCCAGCCGCTTGGCGATCACGGCCGGCTCATCCGTTCCCCGTCCTTTCAAACGGCGACACAGCTCTTCATAGGTCGGCGGTACCACAAATAGACTCACGGCCTGCGGCATAGCCTTACGAATCATAGCAGCACCGTTAACATCAATTTCCAAAAAGATGTCACGGCCGGCCTCCAACGCATCCAGCACCGGTTGTTTCGGTGTGCCGTAATAATGGCCGACGAAACAGTTATACTCTAACAGTTCATCATGCGAAATCATGCTTTCAAAAGCTTCACGGCTGATAAAATGATACTTATCGCCCTCTTTTTCACCGGGCCGCATCGGCCTCGTAACCGATGAAATTGACAATGCCACATTGTGTTCTTTTTTGAAAACGCCGGCAAGAATAGAATCTTTTCCGGAGCCCGACGGACCGGAAATGATGAATAAAATACCTTTAGACATTAAAATCCTCCGTTTGAGCGATCGGATCGGAATGGAGTTCCGTCGCATTTTCTTTTTCGCCGCCTAAGCGATTCAGCATTGACCCGACCGACAAAAATGTCAAAATCACATGATCGCTGTCAGTGACAATAACCGACTGCGTTTTATGGCCGTAGGTGGCATCAATCAACGATCCGGCCTGCTTGGCGTCCACCACCAACCGTTTAATGGGGGCCGATTCCGGGCTGACAACCGTAACAATTCTGTCCGCAGCAACCAAATTACCAAACCCGATATTCACAAATTTCATAGTCGGCTCCTTTATTCCAGATTTTGAACCTGCTCACGGATTTTCTCAATTTCCGCTTTAATATCCACAACGGTGTTGGTTACATCAAGATCTTGCGCCTTGGAACCGATGGTATTGGTTTCACGATTCATTTCCTGTACAATAAAATCGAGTTTACGACCAACCGGTTCCTCCAAAGCCAGTAAATCGGTCATCTGCCGAATGTGACTTTTCAGACGAACAGTTTCCTCATCCACGGCAATTCTGTCGGCAAAGACAGCCGTTTCGGTCACAAGCCGTTGCTCATCAACCTGACGGTCACCTAAAAGTTCCTTAATTTTTTCCTGCAACCGTTCACGGTAAATCCGTACAGTTTCGGGAGAACGCTGTTCCACAAAGGCCACTTTATCAAGAATGGTTTGACAACGAGAAGAAATATCATCGCACAGCCGCTTGCCTTCTTTTTGTCGCATATCACGGAAATGGCCGAGCGCTTCTTCCATCGCCTTTAAGGCGTCGGCGGTAAAGGCCTCCTCATCCATAGTCTTCTTAGTCACCGACAAAACATTTGGATTATTAGCAACGCCCATAACAGAAATATCGTTTTTCAAACGGTAGTTTTTGCACAAGCGACGCAATGCGGCGATATAAGAAGCCGTAAATTCCTCATTGATGGTCAGTTGCTCCTTCTCATCACCGGCCGATTCAACGGACAAATAAACCTCAACCTTACCTCGACAAAGGTTCTGCTTAAGGAATGCTGTGATTTTATCTTCCAGGAAAGCATAGCCCCTGGGTAAATGAACCGATGTTTCCAAATACCGATGATTTACTGATTTCATTTCTGCCGTGATGTGATAATGCTCGCCTGTGAACTCACCCCGACCGAATCCAGTCATGCTATTTGCCATTATTCTCCCCTTTTCTAATAGTAGTCCATTATATTCAACTAATTTTACCAAATTCAAGTATGCTTTGTCAACCGTCACACCTGAAGTGTAACTATTTTTAATATTTTAATCTAAAAAGAAGTGCACATGTTACCAGCCGTTTTCGATAGTCGGCAAAGACTTAACTGGTGAACGATTTGCGCTGTGAGCAAGAAACCAGCCGCATGAGAGCAAAAGCAATGGTTAATTACATTGAATAGGATTTAACAAACCGTCATCAACCGTGCAATGATCTCAACGATTGTTCTTGACAAAAACGCATACGCATTTTTTATGCGGAACCTTACGGCACTTGATTACACTCTTAATAATCTTGTTCTACCTGTCTGTTTTAACGATTCCGGCTCATTATTTTAATACGCCCTTAAAAAAACACTTGACATTCGTCATATTTGCGATTATAATAGCTATCGTTGCTGATGCTGCTATGGCTCAGGTGGTAGAGCACATCCTTGGTAAGGATGAGGTCGGCAGTTCGAGTCTGCCTAGCAGCTCCAAAAAGAAAAAGCACTTCGTAAGAAGTGCTTTTTCCATTTTATGTAACAAAAGTAAGCCCCAAGAACCTACCATTCTTGGGGCTTTGGTGCGAGTGACGGGACTTGAACCCGTACGTCGTTGACACACGCACCTCAAACGTGCCTGTCTGCCTATTCCAGCACACTCGCAATTACGGGACTAATGATACCACAAATGCTATCAATTGTCAATCATAAATTCGATTATAAGCCGTAATTTTTTTCATTTCTAAAAAGCTGATTAATCAACTTCGTAACCGGCCGAACGAACCGCCTGAATTAAGAGCTCATCCTTGACAGGTTCCGACATTTTAACCTTTACAAGGCCGGTTGTGTGATCGGCGTCGGCCGACAAAACGCCCGGCAATTTTTCAAGTGCATCTTTAACATGAGCCTCACAATGCGTGCACATCATACCCCTAACCCTTAATTCTGTCATCACAATTTTCTCCTCTTTCATGTTTGTTTTAATCGGTTCTGCTTTGAACAAATTCAATCGCAGCGCATTAGATACAACACACAGGCTCGAAATGCTCATTGCCAATGCTGCCAGCATGGGATTTAGAGCAAAGCCGGTTATGGGAATCAGCACGCCGGCGGCTATCGGAATACACAGAGCATTATAGAAGAATGCCCAAAACAAGTTTTGACGAATGTTTCGCAGCGTTAACTTTGATAATCGCACTGCATTGAGCACACCGTACAAGCTGTCGGTCAACAACACAACATCTGCCGCATGAGCCGCAATATCGGTTGATCGGCCCACAGCAATGCCCAAGTAGGCACTACTTAATGCCGGCGCATCGTTGATCCCGTCTCCCACCATCGCCACATGGCCGTCTTTTGACAGCTCACGCACAACCATGGCTTTTTCATCCGGTAATAAACCGGCACGGAACTCTTTTACGCCGGCCTTTTTGGCCATAACTTTTGCTGTCCGCTCATGGTCGCCGGTTATCATTACCGCACGAACATGATTTTTTCGCAAGCCATCAATGGCGTCGGCACTATCCGGCTTGATGGCATCTTCCACAGCCAGAACACCAATCACTTTCCCATCAAGAGCAAACACCATGGGAGTTTTCCCTTCATCTGACAGGCGCAGGACGATCCGACAGAACGGCTCGTTTTCCCCTAATCTTTCTTGAACAAACGAAGCCTTTCCGCCCAACAACCGCTGATTGTTTGACAATCCGGAAAGACCGTTACCTGGGAAAGCATGAAAATCCGTTAACGTCATAGGCAGTATTTGACGCTTTTGTGCCTCTTCGCATACTGCCTTTGCCAAAGGATGCTCGCTATGTGACTCAAGTGTGACCGCTACCCTTAACAAATCCTCCTTTGACATATCGATTAAGGGGATAACATCGGTTAAAACCGGCCGGCCTGCCGTGATAGTCCCGGTTTTATCTAACGCTACAACACTCACCCGTCCGGCTTTTTCCAGTGCCTCGGCGTTCTTAAAGAGTATGCCGTTTTTGGCACCGACACCGCCGGCAACTGTGATGGCCACCGGTGTTGCAAGTCCTAAAGCACATGGGCAACTGATAACCAAAACGCTGACTGCCCTTGCCAAAGAAAAGCCTATTTCCTTACCGAGAAGCATCCATATGCTAAAGGTTATGAGCGCCAGCAGCATCATCACCGGAACAAAAACAGCAGCCACCTTATCAGCCACACGCGCAATCGGCGCCTTTGAGGCCATGGCCTGCTCCACTGATGCGATTATTCTGGACAACACAGTATTTTCCCGTACACTTGTAGCTTGACACTCTAAAAAGCCATCATGATTTACCGTGGCGGCGTATACGGCAGAGCCTTCATTCTTTTCAACAGGCAGACTTTCCCCCGTTAAAGCCGCTTCATTAACCGATGACACACCGGATACAACAACCCCGTCCACCGGAATGCTCTCTCCCGGCTTAACCGTAAAATGCTCTCCGCACGCAACTTCGTCAGCCGATATAACGACCGACTGACCGTCACGAATAACGGTAGCACTTACCGGGCGCAGAGCCAGTAAATCACGCAGTGCATTGGTGGTTTTTCCTTTTGAGTAATCCTCTAACAGCTTACCGACCGTGATGAGGGTTAAAATCATAGCCGCCGATTCATAATACAAATGATGCAAAGCCGACAAGCCTTCTGTCGCATTCATACCAAACATACAAACCGTAGCAACAGCGCTGTAGGCAAAGGAAGCCATAGAGCCGATG
>JAEDLK010000033.1 GCA_016295355.1 Clostridiaceae bacterium | reverse complement strand
TCATTGCAATGGTATCGGCAAATTTTCTTTAAAACTTCCTGCCAAATCGAAGATTTGGTGTCGAAATAGTGTATCTAACCACTATTTCGACTATCTATAACAATGATAGCTGGGTAAAAATTCAAACTGTTCGACCAAAGAAATTGCCCATAAATGAGGCTTTGGTTCTCCTGAATTATTGCGTAAATTCTTTAAGTATCACGCAGGGATATCTCTTAAAGAATATAAAGCAAAAATAATATCGTAGAATAGCGTAGGCGTTCAAGCAAGCTCCTTTCCTTTGGATTTACTCATCCTCTGCGTAGGAGGAGGGAGTACAGAATAAAAAAGTAAAGACAATAAAGATTCATCACATCCGCTTACATAAGCAGTCAGGACCTCCGGCTTAACCGGAGATCCTGACTTATCAGGCGATGTTCAACCGCCCAATGAATTATTCTATTGTAAAGACAAACTGATGATCGGAAAAGTCACAAACCACACGATCATTTGCCTTAAAGTCATTTGCCAGCAGGCGTTCACTCAGGGCATCCTCAATCTTATTTTGAATGCAACGACGCAATGGGCGAGCCCCGTATACGGGATCAAAGCCCTGATCGGCGACAGCCTTAACCGCATCATCGGTAAAGCGAATGTCAATGCCGAGTTTTTCTAAACGGGCGGATAGCCCGGCAAGCATCTTTCCGGCAATCTCGGCGATTTCCTCACTACTGAGTTTGTGGAACACGATGATGTCATCCACACGGTTTAGGAATTCCGGTCTAAACGCTTTTTTCAGTTCTGCCAACACCTGATCATTGACTTCTCTTTCACCGTCCTGCAACGATGCATCCGAAAAGCCAAAGGCAGTCTTTTTGTCAGTCAGTAACCGAGCGCCGATGTTGGAGGTCATAATGATAATGGTGTTTTTGAAATTGACCTTACGACCCTGTGAATCGGTCAAAATGCCATCATCAAGAATCTGCAATAAAAGGTTAAACACATCGGGATGAGCCTTTTCGATTTCATCGAAAAGCACAACCGAATAGGGATTACGACGCACCTTTTCGGTTAGCTGACCACCCTCCTCAAAGCCGACATATCCGGGAGGCGATCCGACCATACGAGAAACGGTATGCTTCTCCATATACTCAGACATATCCAACCGAATCATGGCATTTTCGCTGCCGAACATAGCCTGTGCCAAGGCCTTACACAGCTCTGTTTTGCCAACACCCGTAGGGCCTAAAAAGATAAACGAGCCAATGGGTCGGTTGGGATCTTTAAGTCCGACACGACCACGTCGGATGGCCCCGGATACCGCCTTGACCGCCTCTTGCTGTCCAACCAAACGTTCATGCAAAACACTCTCCAGCTTTAAGAGCCTCTCGCTTTCCTCCTGGGTAAGCTGCGATACCGGCACCCCTGTCCAGTCGGACACAATCTCGGCAATTGTTTCAGCGGTTACACTTCCCTGTGATTCACGATGGCTGTCCTGCCACTGTTCTTTTTGCATCTTAAGCTGTTCGGCCAATTTTTTGCCTTCATCACGCAGACGGGCGGCCGCTTCGAAATCCTGGCCCTTGACCGCTTCTTCCTTGGCCTGAGCATTTCGGCGAATTTTTTCCTCCAGCTCTTTCACATCGGCCGGCATATCAAACACTTTCAGGCGTACTTTTGAACCGGCCTCATCAATCAAGTCAATGGCCTTGTCCGGCAAATACCGATCGGTGATATAGCGGGATGATAATTCCACCGCCGCACGAATAGCCTCATCGGTAATGGTTACCTTATGGTGCGCTTCGTACTTATCCTTAAGCCCTTTTAGAATCAAAATAGCATCCTCGATGTTGGGCTCGTTGAGCATCACGGGCTGGAACCGACGCTCCAAAGCAGCATCTTTTTCGATGTTTTTGCGGTATTCTGCCAACGTTGTGGCGCCGATCACCTGCAAATCTCCCCGTGCTAAGGACGGCTTTAGAATATTGGCCGCATCCGTGCTGCCCTCGGCCGATCCGGCACCGATCAAGGTGTGCACTTCATCAATAAACAGAATAATATTGCCGGCCTTTTTGACCTGTTCAATCACCGATTTGATGCGTTCTTCGAAGTCACCGCGGTATTTTGTCCCGGCTACCATGCCGGTTAAATCGAGTGAAAACACACGTTTACCACGCAGTAAATCCGGCGCCTCTCCCGAGGCAATTTTTTCGGCCAAGCCCTCGGCCACGGCGGTTTTACCGACGCCCGGTTCACCGATTAAGCAAGGATTATTCTTGGTACGGCGACAGAGAATCTGTATCACTCGCTGAATTTCTTCTTCCCGTCCGATAACCGGATCAATCTTGCCTTTCTTGGCCTCAGCCGTCAAATCCCGTCCAAAGCGTGACAGATTGCCCGGCATTTCCTTACCACCCGGCTCTGTAGTACCGTCCGGCATAGACTCGTCTGTTTCTTCATCTGCCAAATCAATGCCGGAAGCCTTAAGTGCTTCGGCCGTCAGAGCCGTCTCATCGATCCCGAGTTCATTTAGAAAACGGATGGCATAGTTATCACCCTCGCTTAAAATAGCCACCAACAAATGCTCGGTCCCCACAAAGCTCTTGCCCATATTACGACATCCGTTGATCGCCACCTCCAGTACTCGTTTGGCACGGGGCGTTAAATAATCGGGCGACAGTCTTGTGGGGGTGCCCGCCCCGATTCTCAGCGTCATAAGCTTTTCCAGTTTAGCCGGTGTCACATCATGAGCGGCCAACACACCGGCGGCCACGCCGCTTCCAACCTTGGCAAGACCCAGCAGCAAGTGCTCACTGCCGACATAGGTGTGGCCCATGATTTCAGCCGAATGAATGGCATGATTCATGGCCTCGTTGGCCTTTTCCGTAAATCCGTTAAAATTATATTTCATAAAAATTCCTCCTTTTGAGGTTTTTTGAAATGCGCATGGGTGTTATGATTGCAACCACTTGCGAATCATATCCGCCCGTAGCACATCTCGTTCGCTTGCCTGTTTTTCGCCGAATTTTCGACACAGCATGTGCGGCTGTGTTTCTATCAGCATTTCCATTGGGTTCTTATCGCCTATCGACAGTATACCCATACTGACCCCCATACTAACATAGGAAATCAATTTTGCCGTCTCTTCACTGCTTACCTTTCTAAGATACTTCAAAGTACCATACGCCCGCCAAACAGCATCCTCCAGTGTCGTCCGATCGATCGCTTCTCGGGCTGCCCTTTCTTTTTCTGCGATTTGTCGTGCAATCAGTGCAAGATTCCCCATGGCATTCTTTTCGGCAATGCCCAGTGTAATCTGGTTGGAGATTTGGTATAAAGCCCCCTGAGCCTTGCTTCCCTCGCCGTAAATGCCTCGTACCGTAAAGCCGATCTTTCCGATAGCCTCTAATATTTGTGCCACCGTTCCGTTGTTTTCACAAGCCGGCAGATGCATCATTACGGAAGCTCGCATCCCGGTGCCCAAATTGGTGGGACACTCGGTCAAATAGCCGAGTTGTTCATCAAAGGCATACGATAATCCGGCCGACAGCAATTCATCAATTTGGTTAGCCAAATCATACGCCTTTTCAAGCTGTAACCCGCACAGCAACACCTGAATCCGGATATGATCCTCTTCGCCGATCATCACACAGATGGACTCATCCTGTGAAATGATAATGGCACGCCCATCACGGTTCTCGGCAAAATCCGGGCTGATGATATGACGTTCCACCATAGCGTAGACCTCGTTTTCCGGAACATCATTCATGGCAATAAACCGCAATTGCTTAGCAAACGGCGTATCACTTTCCAAAATCGCCTTTTTAACCAACCCGTTGACCTTTTCGCGGGCAGAAGCATCCATGCGAGCGGCAAAAGGAAAACCGTTTAGGTTTCGTGCCAAACGAATACGGGTGCTGACGACCACATCATCTGTCTGTTTTTGACTGTACCAACTACTCATGGTTTTCTTCCCCCTCAACCTTTTTGATTTCATCCCGCACAACAGCGGCCTCCTCGAAATTTTCGTTGCGAATCAATTCATTTAAGTGGGCTCTCATACGGGTCAGACGGTCATCGACCGATACCGCCGGCACGGGGCGATTCGGACGTTTACCGATATGATGCGTGCTGCCATGCACCCGTTTCAAATACGGCAACAGTTCATTTTTGAAAACCTTATAGCACTCCGGACAGCCAACCTTGCCGATTTCGGCAATATCCGAAAAGCTGGAATGACAACAAGGACAACGAGTATCGGCTAAGGCTGAACCGCTTTGCACAGCGTCCCCGAACATAGAGGCCAACATATCCACCAAGCTGTTTGACGAAAACTTAGAATAACCGTATTGCTTGGCACAGTCGGCACAGAGATCGGCATCTGCCGTCACACCGTTGACAACCGTATGAATATGCGTGGTTGCCGGATTCTTTCCACATTTTTGACACAACATAAAACGACTTCCCTTCATCCGTTAATCTGTGATAATAGCATTTGTTTAAGGATAGCGGCCCGCAGACGGTCACGCTCGCCCGGCGGCACCACCGCCATCACATAGTTGGATAAAGCCGCACAAATAAGGGTCGCAGCCGAATCGCTTAACAACGACGCATTTAAGCAATTATCCAATACAATACGAGCCGTCGTGGCATCCATGGTTTCGCCGATGGAATTGACGATGTGCATCATAGCGGTAGGTTTATCCATTCTCACCCGTGTGATGCGGATATATCCGCCGCCACCCCGGTAGCTTTCAATTTGATACCCTCGCTCCGGCGTAAACCGTGAGCTTAACACATAATTGATTTGGCTGGGGACGCAGCCCATATTCTCGGCCAACTCGTTACGCTGAATTTCTGCACGACCGTCCTCCGATTCGTCCAATAATTGTATGATGGTTTGCGTGATGATATCACTGATTTTCATCCTTCATCCCTCGATTTTTGACTTTGTCTGACTATATTATAGCACAAAGTCAGAGAAAGTCAAATACTTTTTATAAAAATTTTTTATTATGTCTTGACCACCCGTAACGCTTTGACTGCATCGGCATAAGATATAATAGAACAGAAAGGAGGGTATGTTCGATGTGTAACAACAATTTGTTCGGTGGTAACTGCTGTACTTGGGTACTGGTTATCATTCTGATTCTCCTTTGCTGCGGCAACGGCTGCGGTGGTAATAGCGGCTGCGGCGGCAACGACTGCTGCTAAACAAGCGTAACCATGGCCGAGATTTCCCGCCTGGGAAATCTCGGCCAAACAGAAAAGGGCTGTCAACTTTCGTTGACAGCCCTTTTTTCTAAGCAAAAAGCAAAGACAGTCTGCCATAGGCAAACTGTCTTTATCCTGTTATAATCAGTTTTTGTTGAACAGGTTAAGTAAATCGGTATAGTTCTCATCCTCGTCCTTACTCTGAACCATGCCGCCCAACTTTTCGGCCAATACATCTTGCTTCTTTGCACTGGCCTCGTCGCCCAAACCGGTAGCCACAACGGTCACGCGGATAGCATCTTCCAAGGTTTCGTCAAATTTGGCACCCCAAATGATGGTGGCATCCGGATGAGCCATATCGGAAATGATCGAAGAAGCCAACTCGACCTCTTCCAAACCGATATCCTCGGAACCGGTGATGCTGATGATAACACCCTTGGCATTTTCCATGGACGTTTCAATCAACGGGCTTGTGATAGCGGCACGAGCAGCCTGCTCTGCCTTATCACGACCGGTGGCGAAACCAACGCCCATATGAGCATAACCGGCGCCGGCCATAATAGCCGTTACATCGGCAAAGTCGAGGTTAACCAATGCGGTAACATTGATCAACTCGGTGATGCTCTGAACGCCCTGACGCAAAACATCATCGGCAATATCAAAGGCATTCTTAAAGGTGATCTTCTGCTCGGAAACGAATTTCAAGCGCTCGTTCGGGATGACAATCAAGCTGTCCACACAAGCACGCAACGCTTCAATACCCGATTCGGCCTGAACCATTCTCTTTTTTCCTTCAAAGGAGAAGGGCTTGGTTACGATACCGACGGTCAAAATGCCGAGTTCTTTGGCAATCTGTGCGACCACGGGGGCAGCACCCGTACCGGTTCCGCCACCCATACCGGCGGTGATAAAAATCATATCGGCACTGCGAATGGCAGCGGCGATTTCATCCTTGGATTCTTCGGCAGCGGCCTTTCCTTTTTCAGGATTGGCGCCGGCACCCATGCCGGAAGTGGTTTTATCACCGATCTGAATCTTCTGATCGGCCTTGGACAGATAAAGAGCAGCCTTATCAGTGTTAACGGCAATAAACTCAACACCCTTTACACCGGCTTCAACCATGCGGTTAACGGCATTTCCTCCGCCTCCGCCGACACCGACAACTTTAATCTGAACAACATCTTCTGTTTCGTTAGCTACTTCAAGCGACATTGTAAATTCCTCCGTCTTTCTATTTCTCATTTATCAATAGATAAAACTACACACATAAATATTAACACAACTATTAGGAAATTTCAATAGGCAAGTGCAGAAAAAATTGTTTTTTCTCACTTTTCTTACAAAATGATCGTTTTTCGACAAAAAAGGCGTGAATCAATCCCCATCAAAGGCTTTGATAAAGTAACCTTTATGATTATTCTCGGCCCATTCGGACAAATCGACGACACCCTTATCATCCTCGGACATACTGCGCATCATACCGGCCAAATGCAATATTTTTCCCTCAAGGTCGTTGCGGCCGCCCAATTTAACCAAAAAACGGTCATTAACGCGCACAGACAGCGAATCAAGCGATTGAATATTGACCTCATTCAGCGTCATGGCGTTATTCGAGGCGTTCTCAGTCAGTGCCTTCACCACAGCCGCATGTTCTTCATCCAAAACCACACGGTCTTTCTCAATCTCAAAAGGACACACAAGACGCATCGGGATCACATTGATGGCACTGTCCTCCTCAACCACTCGAAACCGACTGTCACACAGCACCGCTTTATTATCATAAGATATGCGATAAAAAACGGCAGTATCGGTAAAATTCAACACCAAGGTATCCGGCAACTGTCGTTCAATGGTGACATCATCTATGTAAGGCAAGGCCGCCTGCACCTTTTTCAAAACAGCCTCCTTGCGTACCGAAAACAGTTGGGTCTTTTCATTAAAGCCCAGCGCCTGCAACAGTTGCTCATTTGAATAATAACCACTGCCGTTAACCGAAACATGGCGCACCGGAAACAGTACGGTAAAAGACAGCCCGCCAAGCAAGCCGATAGCTACGACCACCAATAGGAAAAGAAAAGCCAAGCGTTTCTTTTTATGGCGTGATTTCCTCTTTTTCCGCTGTGTGGCTTCCATCTATTTCAACTTCCTTTACTTCACACCCCAGTGCGCTCAAGCAGCCGGGTAGGTCATAATAACCTCGTTTAATATGATGTACTTCTCGTATAAAGGAACGCCCTGATGCCGCCAGTGCCGCCAGCACAAGTGCCGTTCCGCCCCGTAAGTCGGTACAATCGACCGTTGCCGCCAAAAGAGGTCGGCCGATTACGGTTGCCGTACGACCGTTTATATTTATGTCTGCTCCGAAATACCGCAACTGCTCGACAAAACGAAAACGATTCTCAAAAATGGTTTCGGTTATGCGGCTCTCCCCTTCGGCCCGACAAAGCACCGGAACCAACAGAGGACCGGCATCGGTCGGAAAACCCGGGTAAGCTCTTGTTACAAGAGTCGAAACGCCCCTAAGCGGTTCACGGGCGCATAGCGTTAATTCCTGCCCTTTCCCGGTAAGCGTACAGCCCATTTGCTCAAAAACCTTCAAAACAGATAAATAGTATTCCGGCCTGGCCTCTTTAAGACAAACCCGACCGCCGGTAATGGCAGCCGCTGACAAATAGGTTGCGGCCACTATTCGATCGGGAATCACCTTGTGCTCGGTGCTATGCAGACTCTTGACACCCTCAATAATGACCGTATCGCTGCCGGCCCCGCTGATTTTTGCACCGGCGGCATTCAAAAAGTCAGCCAAATCACTGATTTCCGGCTCTTTAGCCGCTCCGTAAATAACCGTTGTCCCTTTTGATACCGCCACGGCAATCATGATGTTTTCTGTAGCCCCGACGCTTGGAAACGGTAATTTGATGGTAGCACCGTGAAGACCATTCGGTGCACTGCAAAAGAGTGTTCCCTCTTCCTCACGAACATTCACACCGCATTGCTTGAGGGAGGAAAGATGCAGGTCAATCGGTCTGGGGCCAAGCTCACAACCGCCGGGACTGGTGATCACCGCCCGACCCATACGGGAAATGATAGCGCCCAAAAACAACACCGACGAACGCATCTCGTGCATCAGCGTCTTGGGAATTTCATAATTGGCCACATCAGTGGCATCAACGATGACCGATTGGTGATCATTCACGCAGACGCAGCCGAGCTTCACCAAAATTTTCAGCGCCGCATCCACATCTCCGAGCGGCGGACAATTATGAATGACGCTCTTGTTATGTATCAGTAATGTTGCCGCCAAAATAGGCAAAACACTGTTTTTTGCTCCCTGTACCCTGATTGTTCCGTCGGTTCTTCTGCCACCGTCAACCGTAAATGCCGTCATGAAGCACCCCCGCCATTCCATTGTGATACTTCATTCTATGCAACGGTTCGATTCTTGACAAAAGACCTACCGCGAGGGACTTGTTAACCGAATTTCAGACTGTTAAAGGATGTTTAAGCGCCCGTATACAACTCCATGACAATGCGATAGATTCTCTCAAGGCAATCGTCAATGGCACAGCTACGAGCCGATTCGGCCATCACTTGCAATTTCGGTTTGTTTTCAATCAAACCATTAACAGTATCAATCAGCGCTTCGCCTGTAAGATTCTTTTCCTCAATTACCACGGACGCACCGGCTTTTTTCAGCGTCATAGCATTATGAAACTGATGATTTTCCGCCACATAGGGGGACGGGATCAAAACAGACGGTTTGCCGCAAACGGCCAACTCACTCAAAGTAATGGCACCGGCACGGCAAATCACCAAATCGGCTGCCGCCATGCAAACATCCATATTGTCAATGTATTCTCGAACGGTAATGGTCTCACCCAAATCAACACCCTCAAGGTCATGGCACACCGTCCGATAACCGGCCTTGCCGGTTGCATGAATATGATAATACGACGGGTTGTCGGCCTCTGTGCGAATCAGTTCACACACCGCCTCATTGATAGGACGGGCCCCTAAGCTGCCGCCGAAGGACAGCAAAAGCGGACGGTCATCTATCTGTAAAATTCGACGGGCATCGGCTCTTGTCATGGAGGTCAATTCGCTGCGCACGGGATTGCCGGTGACATCGTAAGACCGATTCTCTTTCAAATGTTTTTTTGCCTGGGGCATGGCCAACATAACCCGATCAACCTTTTCACACAGCATTTTATTGGTGATGCCCGGGAATGCGTTTTGCTCATGAATAGCGGTTTTAACGCCCATACGGGCCGCCTCACGCAACACCGGTCCGCTGACATACCCGCCGGTGCCGATAACCACATCGGGTTTGAGCTCCTTTAAGAGCTTTTTGGCCTTATTGGAGGCCAAAACAGCCTGTGAAGCCGCTTTAGCATTGTGTTTTAGCGAGGCAAGCGAAATCTTTCTCATAAAGCCGGAGCAAGGTATCGGGTAAAAGTCGTACCCGGCCGCCGGTACCAAGGTAGCCTCCAGCTTATCGGGTGTCCCAATATAGCTGATGCGTGCATCGGGATGTCGTTGCTTGATATAGCCGGCCATGGCCAAAGCCGGATTGATATGACCGGCCGTACCGCCGCCGGCAAACAGAATATGCATTTGTTTCATGGTCACACCTTCTCCATATTGCTGCTTCGTGAAATGGATAGCACAACGCCCATCTCGGCTAACAAGATCAGTAGCGAGGTGCCCCCGTAGCTGAAAAACGGCAAGCTGATACCGGTATTGGGGATGGTGTTTGTCACCACCATGATATTCAATCCTGCCTGTAAAGCGACCTGAAAGGTCAATCCCACCGCCATCAAGGCACCGAAACGATCCGGTGCATGCATGGCAATGGTAAAGCCTCTCCACACAAGGGCGCAGAACAATAGAATGATAATCATAGCTCCGATAAATCCCAGTTCCTCGCAGACAACCGAAAAAATAAAGTCATTGTGCGGTTCAGGCAACCAAGAATACTTTTGTCGGGATTGCCCGATACCACGGCCGGCCAAACCACCCGAACCAATGGCCAACAGCGACTGGATGGTCTGATACCCATCGCCCGTTGCATCGGCCCATGGATCCAACCAATAGGTAATCCGGCTTGCAGCGTAGCTGACAAGCCCTGTCACCACAATAAGGATAACCGCTCCAACGCCGATGCCTAACCCGCCGATCATATATTTAACGGCCAAACCGCCGACAATCATCAGTACAACACCGATGGTAAAAATCAAAATGGTGGCCGACAGGTGCGTTTCCACCACCACAAGACCGCAAACCAAGGCAAGTAAACCAATCAGCGTCAATACAAACTTCCAATTTCCCATCTTATCGCCGTGCTTGGCAATGAGCATAGAAAACAGCAGAATAATGGCAAACTTGGCAATTTCAGAGGGCTGAAACGAAATCGGACCGATAACCAGCCAGCGTTTATAGTCCACCCCTTCGTACATCGGCGGCAGAGCCAACAACAAGGTCAGCAGAGCCACTGAAACAATATACAGAACATAAGCGAACTTACGGTAGAAATGGTAGTTGATTTTAGAAACGACAATCATCACTGATACGCCGACCACGGCAAACAAGGCCTGACGGGCAATAAAGTGATAGCTGTCGCCGTACTGAGCATAGCAATAGGCATAACTGGCCGAAAACAGCATCACAAGACCGATACCAAGCAAAATCAGAACCAGCGAAAAGAAGCCGATATCCATTTTGCCCTGTTGCCAAAAGCGGTTTTTCTTATTGATTTGTCTTTTATGGCTCTGCTCCACCGTAACACTCCGTTCTGTCAGCTCAATAAGGCGAAATCAATGATTCAAAAGAATTGGCAGTAAGGCCGCCGCTCCGCCGACGGCCGCTGTTATACAAAACACAAAATCAATACGTTCCTCACTCCATCCGCACATCTCAAAGTGATGATGAATGGGGCTCATTTTGAAAATTCGTTTGCCGGTCAGCTTAAAGGAAGCAACCTGCAATACCACCGACAAAGCTTCAATCAAATAAACAATGCCGGCGGCCAGCAATAAAATCGGTCTTTGTGTGGCAAAGGAAAAGGCCACAACTGCACCGCCTAAAAACATGGAACCGGTATCCCCCATAAAGACCTTGGCCGGATGAAAGTTCCAAATTAAGAAACCTCCGCAGGCACCGGCCACCGCCGCTGCAAAGGTATCCACCGCAAAAAGCGACGAAAAGCCGGAAATGAGCATAAATACACAACTGACAACCAGCGTGACACTGGCGGCCAGGCCGTCAATACCGTCGGTTAAATTAACGGCATTGGTGAAACCGTACACAAAGAAAAACGCTACCGGCCAAAACAGCAACCCGGGTCCGTAGGTAATGGGAACCATACCCACAAACGGAATCCATGTTTCATCCATACCGGCATAGGCCAATGCCAACAAATACATTCCCGAGACGACAGCCTGCAAAACGGTTTTTTGCATGGCAGTTAAACCCAAATTGCGCTTTTTAACAACCTTAATGTAGTCGTCGGCAAAACCAACCATTCCCATAGCAAATGCCATAACCACACCGGCAAGTACCATGGCAAACCGCTTGGGATTATGCAGTTCTGCATAAAATTGACCCCTGACAATAAAGGCATAGGCTACACACAAAAGCAAGGCAATCAGCACGGATGACATCATCATAAGTCCGCCCATGGTGGGGGTTCCCTGCTTATTCTTATGCCAGGAGGGTCCGATTTCCCGAATAGTCTGCCCGAACTTCAATTTGTGCAAGAACGGCACCGCAAGAAAGCCGGAAAATGCCGTAAAGCCAAACGCAACAATCGCCGCAAATACCGGTGTGATATCTTTCATGTTCTCTTTCCTCTCAATTCCTCGTAAGCCTGGGCCACAACTTCCCGTTCATCCAAATGAATCGTGCCGTCCTTGCGGATTTGATATGTTTCATGGCCCTTGCCCGCCAAAACAATAATATCACCCTTTTGTGCGGTGCGAACAGCCTCCTTTATCGCCTCACGGCGATCCTCCACCACGGTGTACGGCGTGCCTGTTTCGACAATACCCGGCAGAATTTCTTCAATAATGGCCATAGGCTCTTCACTGCGTGGATTATCACTCGTCACAATGACATAATCACTCATCAATCCGGCAATTTTTCCCATTTTCGGTCGCTTGGTTCGATCTCGATCGCCGCCGCAACCGAACACAACAACCAATCGATTCTTTTTACATTCCTTAAAGGTCGCCAGAATATTAGCCAAGCCATCGGGCGTGTGTGCATAGTCAATGATCACCGAAAAGCCAAATTCATTCGGTACGGACTCGGCGCGCCCTCGGACGCCCCGCAAAGCGTCTAACGCGCGGATAGCCGAATCGACCGAAAAGCCCAATTCAGCGGCGATGGCCAAGGCACAAAGGGAATTATACACCGAAAATCGGCCGCCGGTATGCAGCGTCACCTCTCCTCGCTCTTTACCGCCCAAACGGTAGCTGACACCGTCGGGGCGAAAATGCGGGTTAAGTGCCGCATAATCGGCGTTTTCATTCGCTATGGAATAGGTGACTGCCGGTGCGTGGCAGTCGATCAACATGGCCGTATGATAGGCATCATCGGCGTTCAGAACTGCTTTTTTGCACATAGCAAACAAGCGAGCCTTAGCGGCGGCATAGGCTTCCATGGTGCGGTGATAATCCAAATGATCCTGGGTCAAATTGGTGAAGGCGGCCACATCAAAGGTCACATCAAACACCCGCTTTTGATCCAGCGCATGGGAGGAAACCTCCATGATGACATGGGTACAACCGGCTCTATACATCTGATCAAACAGCTCGTTAACTTCAAAACAGCTCGGCGTGGTACGCTCGGTATGGAACACCTTATCCCCAATCATGTTCTGAATGGTGCCGATCAGGCCGACCTTACAGCCGTTCGCCTCTAATATCTGTTTTACCATATAGGTAATCGATGTTTTTCCGTTCGTGCCAGTCACCCCGATAAGGGTCATACGATCAGCCGGACGACCGAACCAATTCGCACTGGCTATGGCAAACGCCGCATGGGTATCCGGCACCACAATTTCACCGGCAACTCCGGTTTGGTGCTCGGTAATCACTGCCACAGCGCCCTTTTTAACA
>JAEDLK010000071.1 GCA_016295355.1 Clostridiaceae bacterium | reverse complement strand
TAATTTATATTTCATTGGACAGCAAAGGTTTATTCAGGAATTGAATGATTCCATGCACCCTGAACTGTAACCTTGCCGTAGCTTTTTTCGGAAAAGCGTTGACACGCACCCGCTTTCATGCTATAATTTCTTTGACGGAGTCATTTTGCCGTCAGATATCGGTGATGCCTCCCGCTTGCGGGAGTTATCATAAATATTTACATCAGGAGAGTGCTTTTTGAAAAAGTACAACGCACCGGAGATTGTCGCCTGACCGGGAGGTCGGCGAAATACAATCTTTCACGCCAAGACCTCCCCGTATTGCGGTCAACAATCATCAGGAGGAAAAAAACAATGAGCAAAAATGACCTTTCGTATACCATCCGTCCCGAGACACCTGCCGACTATGACACGGTGGAATTTCTTGTCCGCGAGAGCTTCTGGAACGTGTACCGTCCCGGAGCGCTTGAGCATTATGTCCTGCATTGCCTGCGCAACGACCCTGCCTTCGTACCGGAGCTTGACTTCGTCATGGAGAAGGACGGGGTGATCATCGGTCAGAACATCTTCATGAGAGCGGTGATCCATGCCGACGACGGTCGGGAGATCCCCATCATGACGATGGGACCCATCTGCATCGCCCCGGACTACAAGCGGCAGGGGTACGGTAAAGCGCTCCTTGACTACTCACTCAAAAAGGCAAGGGAAGCGGGTGCCGGCGCGCTCTGCTTTGAGGGCAACATCGACTTTTACGGCAAGAGCGGCTTCGACTATGCGTCGAAGTTCGGCATTCGTTATCACGGACTGCCCGAGGGGGAGGACGCTTCCTTCTTCCTCTGCATCGAGCTGATCCCGGGGTATCTGGACGGGGTGACTGGCGAATACGCCACCCCCGCAGGCTACTTCGTGGATGAGACCGAGGCAGAGGCGTTTGACAGGCACTTCCCGCCCAAGATCAAGCTGAAGCTGCCGGGTCAGTTGGTCTGATCGTGACGGATATGCTTCCCGCTGACCGCATCATAAAACCGAATCCCGGTCTTTGGTGACGGTTGGCTAAGAGGGGGGACAGCCGCGGATTTCCGTAGCTGTCCCCCATCCGATAGTAGAGGTCTCCTTGAAAACTATCAGCAATACCGCCCTGCCGTATGGGCTGTAAGAAAGATTCACAAAACTCCGGGCTGTGTATGGCGCAATTCAGTCGAAGGCAGAAATAAATGTATAGTCGGATTGAACAGTAACAGTATATGAATCCGGATATTATGGCATTCTTTACAGATTTTAGCATCTTGTTTTGTATATAGTGCTATATTTTACCAAACCAAAAAAAGGCATTGACAAATAAGAAAATATACAGTATAATTGCTGTAAGGGTTGTAGATTTTGTCTGTATTATTATTGTATGATGGTCAGTTATCTGCAACTCAAATAAAGGAGGAGAATGAATATGAAACATTTATTGAGGGCGTTAATCGTATTTTTTGCTTGTATTTTCATCTTTACCGGATGCGCAATCAATGACAAGCAAACAGAAGCAGAATCAACAACTGATGCAGAAAAGTCGGAAACGACGAGTGCTTCCACGACGGTGACGACAGAAGACAATCCGCATACGACCGAAAACAAGCCGTACACTCCTTCGTACGGGGGCGACGAACCATCCCATACGATCGACTTCCGCTCCATTGACGATATTCGTCTCTTTATCAAGGCAACTGCCATGTCCGGGGATGAGTATGAAAAGTATTGGGAAGAACATCAGAAAACGTTACCTGTTAGCCAACCTTCGGCAAAAAAAGTAGCGGAAGAATTGCAGCATTCACTGTGTCCTGTCATATCTGAAAAAGATGCACAGCTTTATGGTTGCTTTTACGTAGACCGTAACGAAATGGATTATGTGATTGAAGTGGGTGACATAAGGTATCGATTTGTTTATCATTTCGATCAGAATGAGCCTTACTATGATGAATCAAGAGTTTTTACAAAACTGACATTTGATAAATATGAGGTTTCCATGTACAGGGCAGAACATGGTGTTTTTGGCTCAACAATCATAGGGAATGCTACTGTCACAATCACAATTTATACAGAGGATGTGCAGAAAGTGAATGAGAAAATCGTTTCTTTTGCCCCTGTGGATTGATTTTCATCCTCTCCGAAAAAGCCTCCGGCTTTTTCGGAGAGGATACTTCTTGCCGTGACCCATGACAGTTTGAAAAGCTGAAAGTGGACATTCCGTAGTTTTCCAAGCCGTCCATGACATCCAATATCGGTTTTGCCTGAACGAAACCACCGTGACGGCACCGATCATCGAGGAAATCTGTGATGCCCTTCTGTATCACGGGAAGAAATTCATGCGTGTCGGCTTCATCGGAACGGACAGAAAAACCAGCCACACGCTGAAAAAAGAGTTATATGGGCATGGCTTCAGCCTTGGCTTTTTTTAGACTTTGAAAAAGCAAAGAAATGGCTGGTCAAGGAGTTCCAATAAAGAATATACCCTGCCTATGGCTGTTTTCAGACTGCCACGGCAAAAAGCTTCCTGCCACAAAGAGCCGGAAGCTTTTTTTGATCTATATGTCTCTTCATTTCTCCCTGCGGTCATCTGCCCCACAGGAAAACAGCATGGTGGAAAATACTTTTTCGTATAAGGGG
>JAEDLK010000070.1 GCA_016295355.1 Clostridiaceae bacterium | reverse complement strand
GTTATAAAAAGGCTACCGAGAATTGTCACAAGCCATAACGGGATAGACGCCCAAAAGCCCGCATCCTCAACAGCCGATTCAATAACAGACGGTAACGTTACGGAAGCCGCACCGATACCGCCAAGACTGCTTGCAATTTGTGTGACGACACCTCCGCATATAGAATAAATTGCCGTCATTAAATCCATAGCATAGGTTATTGCTACCTTTGCCGCAACAAAGCGGATAAAATGCCTGAGTGCATATTCGGGGCGTTGGAAGTCACGAAACGATGCTGTTGACTTAAACACGGACATAGCAAAAAAGAGGACTAACAAGCCATATCCGATAGCTTGTAACCCTCCGTTTATGCCCTCAACGACAGACCATACCGCACCGCCACGAAACGACTGCGGTGATGTGGTAATAAGGCTCCATATTTCCGCCATTTTGTCATTCCAAGTATTAAAAGCGTTTTCAAGGTTTGCTACAATCCAATTATCGGACAAAGGTCATTCACCTCCTTGAACGCAAAAAAGCCACCACTTTTTACGGTGATGGCTTAAACGTATAAATTTTATTCAGTTTATTTGTAATCCTTGCAAAGCTCCTCCAGCAATGTAAAATCGTTACATCTTTTAGCAAGTCCTGTTGAATTACCTTTTTCCAACTTATGCTTGTATATAACCAAGGCATTTTTTCTGATTTTCTCCTGAATAGATTTTATGTAACGATATTCAGAAAGAAGCAATGAACGATACCGCAGATCTTTCTCCTGAGCAATATCAACATAAGTACATTCCGATTGAGGAACCGGGAACATATTGTTCAGGTTAATAACTGCATAATTCTTAATCTTTATGAAATCAAGCATTTCGTCCATTGTTTTATGCTTTGGCTTAAACGATGATAGCGGAGCAAAATAATCAACATTGTTTATGTGTAAGATTATACCTATATATTTTCGCTCATTTATTTGTCGCGGCTTTTTATTCAGGAACAAGTGTGGAGCATGGGGAGATAAGTAATCTATGTATTTGTTGCTTATCTCATAAAATTTAATATTGTCCATAGCTTTTTCTCCTTGCGTACAACAAAAGGGCAAGCAAGCTTGCCCTCTGTTACGCTCGCATTTAGAGTAGCGAAACACTCACTCTTAACTTTCTTGATTAGAGCCAAGAGAAGCTCTCTAAATAAGTTTCTCATTTTGGGCTGAGATACACCCGCTGTTACAAATAGAACTTTCGTCCTACATTATACATTGTATGCAGATTAAGAGGATTTGATACTCCCATACCTCTGCATACATATTGTACTACATATTTAGCAAAAAGTCAAGAGTTGAGCGAAAATAATGCAATTTTCGTCACTTTGCATTAAATATTCTACTCCGATTACAGAATCACGTCAAGTGAAATTACACTTTTTTCACTTTTTACGCTCCGATAAGGTGTAATTACATAATCATATCGAGAATGTCTTTTGCAAAGGCGATGATTACACCGCCAAAGAAGGTCAAAAAGCCGTTAGCTCTCTGTGAAGCATCGTGAGATTTGAGGGATAGACCAATCTGCACGATACCAAAGCCTAAAAGGATAAGACCAATAGCCTTAATTGCTGCAAAAATGAAGTCGGAAAGACTGTTGATGGTGTCAAGCGGAGAAGCCGCCAAGACTGTATTTGTCATAAGCGACATCATCAGCACCATAGACACAAGTGCAATCTTGACACGTCTTAAAACAAGGGTAACTTTTTCAAGTTTGTTCTGCTTTTTCATTTCGCATTTACCTCCATAATTTAGATTTAACTGATTTAAGAAGCGTTTTTACACGCTCCTTTGCGGATAATTTATCTTTCTTTTCCTCTTGCTCCGGTTCAGTAGCTTCGGGAGGTATATCCACGAACGCAATGCCGGAATTTTTAATGGTGTCCTCATTGATGGTAAAGGAGTCATCTATCTTAACGGAAAGGTTCTGTCTGATATATTTACTCTGCTTGATATGAACATAAGGCTTTGCACCACCGTCGGCGGTCAGCTTAACATTCGGATGCGACATTATATCGAATTTTTTATCGACAATAGGCTTTTCGCCACGAATGAATATAAGAGCGTTGCTGTTGTCAAGCAAGCGAACCTCATCGAGCGTAAGAAGCTCACGCCCGGTATTCTGATAATTCGTATTGCTTGAACCGTGTTGTCCTTTTGTTATACCTCTTGTACGGGTGTCGATGGTTTCCTTGCCGAGCATTTTGGATATATACTCGTGTGTGGACTGTTCGTTACCGCCAAGATAAAGCATCGTATCACAGTTGCCGACCAAGCTCTCCCAACTATCCTTGAAAAGTGCCTTTAGCTGAGCCATGTTCTGAATGATAATGCTTACGGAAATACGTCTTGAACGCATAGTCGCAAGCAGTCTTTCAAAATTATCTGGAAGTGCCACGTTTGCAAATTCGTCCATAACAAAATGAACGGGTATTGGCAGCTCTCCGCCGTGTTCGTGGTCTGCCTTATAATAAAGCTCCTGAAACGCCTGCGTATAAAGCATACCTACAAGGTAGTTAAAGGAATTGTCATTATCGGGAATAACACAGAAAATTGCTTTTTTCTTCTCACCGAGCTGTCCGAGGTCGAGATTATCATACGAGGTCATCTTTGCAATTTC
>JAEDLK010000032.1 GCA_016295355.1 Clostridiaceae bacterium | reverse complement strand
ATCATGAGGTTGACTCCTCTGAAATGGCCTTTAAGATTGCCGGTTCCATGGCCTTTAAGGAGGCCTGCCGTGAGGCTGATCCGGTTCTGCTCGAACCCATCATGAAGGTGTCTGTCAATGTTCCCGAGGATTACTTCGGTACGGTGCAGGGCGACTTGATTGCTCGACGTGGCGAAATCTTGGGCTTTGAGGACAGAGGTGGCATTAAGCAGATTGACGCTCATGTACCGCTGGCCGATATGTTCGGTTATGCAACCGATCTGCGCTCCAAGACACAGGGCCGTGGCCAGTATGTTATGGAGCCGGACGGCTACCAGCCGGTTCCCAAGAGCGTTGCCGAGAAGATTATTTCTTCCCGAGCCAAGAAAGATTAAGAATTAGAAAATAATTCTTGAAATTCGCAGGAAAATTTGTTACACTATAGTTAGTTTATAACTAAATTAATTTTTAGGAGGAATTCCAAATGGCAAAAGCACATTTTGAACGTACCAAGCCGCATGTAAACATTGGTACTATCGGTCACGTTGACCATGGTAAGACCACTCTTACCGCTGCTATTACCAAGTATCTTTCTTTGAAGGGCTATGCAAAGTTTGAGGACTATGCTAACATTGATAAGGCTCCCGAAGAGAGAGAGCGTGGTATCACCATCAACACCGCTCATGTTGAGTATGAGACCGACAATCGTCACTATGCTCACGTTGACTGCCCCGGCCATGCCGACTATGTTAAGAACATGATCACCGGTGCTGCTCAGATGGACGGTGCCATCCTGGTTATCGCTGCAACAGACGGCCCGATGGCTCAGACCAAAGAGCACCTTCTGCTGGCCCGTCAGGTTGGCGTGCCCTATATCGTTGTTTTCATGAACAAGGTTGACCAGGTTGACGACCCCGAATTGTTGGAACTGGTTGAGATGGAAATCCGTGAAACCTTGGATAAGTATGAGTTCCCGGGCGATGATACTCCCATCATCAAGGGTTCTGCTTTGCAGGCTCTGGAGTCCGCTTCTACTGATCCCGAGGATGCCATTTATGCTCCGATTAAGGAATTGATGGACGCTGTTGACAGCTACATCCCCACTCCGGATCGTAAGGCTGATATGCCGTTCTTGATGCCGATTGAGGACGTTATGACCATTTCCGGCCGTGGTACCGTTGTTACCGGCCGTGTTGAGCGCGGTCAGTTGAAGGCAGGCGACGAAGTTGAGATTATCGGTTTGACCGAAGAGAGAGCTAAGACCGTCGTTACTTCTATGGAAATGTTCCGTAAGACCCTGGATTACTGCGAAGCCGGTGATAACATCGGTGCTCTGCTGCGTGGCGTTGAGCGTACCGGCGTTGAGCGCGGTCAGGTTCTCTGCAAACCCGGTTCCATCAATCCGCACACCAAGTTCCATGGCCAGGTTTACATTCTGACCAAGGATGAGGGCGGCCGTCATACTCCGTTCTTCAACAACTATCGTCCGCAGTTCTATTTCAGAACCACCGACGTTACCGGCGTTGTTTCTCTGCCGGCCGGCGTTGAAATGTGCATGCCCGGCGATAACGTTGAGATGGACGTTGAACTGATTACCCCGATCGCTATCGAGGAAGGCCTGCGTTTCGCTATCCGTGAGGGTGGCCGTACCGTTGGTTCCGGCGTTGTTACCGCTGTTAATCAGTAATTCGCTGAATTGTTAAGCAACACCCGAAAGAGGTTACCTCTTTCGGGTGTTTTTGTCGTTTGTGCCATTCAACTGTTAAACTGGCTTCGTTTGGCCGAAGGGAAGATTCGAGGAAGGTTCATTTGGATACGACGGTGGTTACCCATTTAGGAACGGCAATACAGGCAGTATATATCGCCCCCTGGTGTTCAAGCTGCGTCTCATCCGTGGCAGGTATTTTCATTTGCAAGAGGGTTAAACTGAATCATGACTGTTTTTCGGACAATCGCTTGACTATCGACCACAAAATAGTGTATAATAATATGGAATCGCTCTACCATTTGTGCCATACGGTAGGGCAAGGAGGATCAAATTGTGGCGGTAAAAAAACAGGAATACGGAAATGACAGCATTACCAAACTGGAAGGACCCGATCGGGTGCGTAAACGCCCGGCGGTTATTTTCGGTTCGGATGGTTTGGACGGCTGTGAACATTCTGTTTTTGAAATTATTTCCAACTCAATCGATGAAGCCAGAGAGGGCTTCGGCAAAAAAATCATTGTCACGCATTATGCCGACGGTTCAATTGAGGTGCAGGACTTTGGGCGCGGTGCTCCGGTGGACTTTAATAACAAAGAGCAGTGCTATAACTGGGAATTGCTGTACTGTGAATTGTATGCCGGCGGCAAGTACAACACCAATGACGGTGCCAACTATGAGTATTCAGTCGGTCTAAACGGCTTGGGTCTTTGTTCCACCCAGTATGCGTCGGAGTATATGGATGTACAAATTAAGCGGGACGGCTTTTTGTATGAATTGCATTTTGAAAACGGCTATAATGTCGGCGGTTTGAAAAAGACGCCGTATGACGGTAAGGATACCGGCACTGTTACCCGCTGGAAGCCCGATATACGGGTGTTTAACGATATTGACATCCCGGTTGAGTATTTTGAGGATACTCTGCGTCGGCAGGCCATTGTCAATGACGGGCTGTTGTTTGTTTTCAGAGAACAGCAGGGTGATAAGTTTATGACCAAGGAATTCTGTTACCAAAACGGCATCCGGGATTATCTTAACGAAACCGTCACCGACCAATCCTTGACGCCGGTGCAGTTTTGGCAAGCTGAACGAAAGGGAAAGGATCGTCCGGACAAACCGGAATATAAGGTAAAAATGAAGGTTGCGGTCTGTTTCTCCAACCGTGTGAAAATGACCGAGTATTACCATAATTCCAGTTGGTTGGAGCATGGCGGCTCGCCTGAAAAAGCGGTGCGCGCCGCCTTTGTGGCACAGATTGACAACTACATCAAGCAGACCGATAAGTATCAAAAAAACGAAAGCAAAATCACCTTTTCAGATGTGGAAGAGAGCCTTGTGCTTTGCATTTCCTCTTTTTCCACGCTGACCTCCTATGAAAATCAAACCAAAAAATCCATCAATAACCGCTTCGTCTATGAGGCTATGAACGAATTTTTGCGTCATCAACTGGAAATCTATTTTATTGAGAACACGGCTGAGGCCGATAAAATTGCCGACCAAATTCTCATCAATAAGCGTAGTCGCGAACGCAGTGAACGGGAACGGGTTAACATCAAAAAGACCCTGCAAACCGCCAATGATATGGCCAATCGGGTGCAGAAGTTTATTGATTGCCGTACCAAGGATGTCAACGAGCGTGAAATTTTCATTGTAGAGGGCGATTCGGCTGCCGGTTCCTGTAAAATTGCACGGGATGCCTCGTTCCAGGCCATCATGCCGGTCAGGGGTAAAATTCTCAACTGCTTAAAAGCCGAGTACGATAAGGTTTTCAAAAGCGAGATCATCACCGATTTGGCCAAGGTGCTGGGCTGCGGTGTGGAGGTTAAAAATAAGAACAACAAGGATTTATCGACCTTTAATTTGGATAATTTGCGTTGGAATAAGGTCATTATTTGTACCGATGCAGATGTAGACGGTTTCCAGATTCGCACCTTAATTTTGACCATGATTTATCGGCTGATGCCGACGCTGATTACGGCCGGTAAGGTGTTCATTGCGGAAACACCGTTATATGAAATTGCCTCCAAGGATATGACTTATTTCGCCTATGACGAAAAGGAAAAGGACGAAATTTTGGCCAAATTGGAAGGGCAGAAATATACCCTACAGCGTTCCAAGGGCCTTGGCGAAAACCAACCGGAAATGATGAACCTGACCACCATGAATCCGCAGACACGGCGGTTAATTAAGGTGATGCCATCGCAAGCCGAACAGACCGCAGAAATGTTTGATTTGCTGTTGGGCGATAATTTGGCCGGACGCAAAGAATTTATTGCGGATAACGGATACTTGTATCTGGATGCCGCCGATGTATCGTAAAGGGGGGACATAAGATGGCCAAGAAAAAGAACGCCGAAACAAAACGCATTGCCGCCAACCGGGAAGGCGCTTATATTGCCGGTGCCGGTACCGTGGTGGAACAGCCGATTGTGCAGACGCTGGAAACCAACTATATGCCCTATGCCATGAGCGTCATCTTGTCCCGTGCCATACCGGAAATCGACGGGTTTAAGCCTTCGCATCGAAAATTGCTGTATATGATGTATCTGATGGGCTTGCTGACCGGCAACACCGTCAAGTCGGCCAATATCGTCGGCCGTACCATGCAGCTCAATCCTCACGGCGACGCCGCCATTTATGAAACCATGGTGCGCTTGTCCGAGGGCTATCAAGCCCTATTGCATCCGTATGTGGCCTCCAAGGGCTCCTTCGGTCGGGCGTATTCACGGGATATGGCGTATGCCGCCTCCCGTTATACCGAGGCAAAATTAGCCCCCATTGCAGCAGAATTGTTTGCCGATATTGATAAGGATACGGTCGATTTTGTGGATAACTACGATGCCACGCTGAAAGAACCGACCCTGTTTCCGGTGACCTTTCCGAGTATTCTCGTGAACGCCAACACCGGCATTGCCGTCGGTATGGCCAGCTCTATTTGTCCCTTTAATTTGGCTGAGGTTTGTGAAACCACCATCGCGTATATCAAGGACCAAAATGCGCCCATTGCCGACACGCTGTTGGCGCCGGATTTTCCCATCGGCGGCGAACTGCTGTATGACCGTGACGAGATGGAAGAAATATATCGCACGGGTCGGGGGAGCTTTAAGGTACGGGCGGTGTACGAATATGATTCTTCGCAGAATTGTATTGACATTAAGGAAATTCCGCCCACCACCACAACCGAGGCCATTATTGAAAAGGTCATTGAATTGGTCAAGGCTAAAAAGGTCACCGAAATCAATGATATTCGTGATGAGACCGACTTAAAGGGCTTGCAGATCACCATCGACCTTAAACGGGGCATCGACCCGGATGTGCTGATGCGCAAGCTGTTCCGTATGACTCCGTTACAGGATAGCTTTTCGTGCAATTTTAATGTGCTGATTGCCGGTGTGCCGAAGGTGCTGGGCATCAGCGAACTGTTGAGCGAATGGGTGGCCTTCCGTCAGGAATGTATTAAACGGCGTGTCTATTTTGATTTAACCAAGGCTAAAAATCGATTGCATTTGTTGTTGGGTCTTGAAAAAATCCTGTTAGACATTGATAAAGCCATCCGCATTGTTCGGGAAACCGCCGAGGAAAAGGAAGTCGTTCCCAATTTGATGATTGGGTTCGGCATCGATCAGACCCAGGCCGAATATGTAGCTGAAATTAAACTGCGCCATTTGAATCGGGAGTATATTCTGAAGCGTTTGAACGATATTGAACAACTGCAAAACGAGATAAAGGATATGGAGGATATCCTGGCCAGTCGCTCCCGTATCAGCCGTATCATGATCAATGAATTAAAAGCTGTAGCCACCAAGTACGGGAAAGAACGCCGTACCAAGATTGTCAGCAAGGATGCACTGGAGGATACGGCCGGTGAGACCGTGGTTGACCGCTCGCCGGTCACGCTGTTCTTTACACGGGACGGCTATTTTAAGAAGATTACCCCCTTGTCCTTGCGGATGAGCGGTGAGCAAAAACTCAAGGAAAACGATATCATCACCTGCCGTGTGGAATCCACCAATGCGGCCGATCTGTTGTTCTTCACCGATCGCTGTCAGGCCTATAAGAGTCGGGTTTCCGATTTTCCCGACGGCAAGGCCAGTGTTCTGGGCGATTATATCCCGTCAAAACTCAATTTTGAGGACGGCGAAGCGCCGGTTCATATGGTGGCAACCGAGGATTATAAGGGACTGCTTGTGTTTGTGTTTTCCAACGGTCGTTTAGCCAAGGTGTCGCTTGACGGGTATTGGACAAAAACCAACCGGCGAAAGCTGATTAAGGCATATTGTGCTAAGTACCCGCTTTTGACCGTTATTCCGTTAGAAGAGGATGCCGATCTGTTGCTCCGCTCCAGCTCCGGCCGGGTACTGATCATCCACACAGGGGCCATTCCGCTGAAGGCTGCTAAGGATAACGGCGGCATTGCCGTTATGACGCAAAAACGGGGGCAGTCGCTTGTCTCGGCCACGTTGTATGCACCGAATCAACTTCCCAGTGACCATCGTTACCGTACCAAGAGTCTGCCGGCGGTCGGACAAAAGCCGACCGGTACAGCGCCGGCTACACAGGAATCGTTAGAACTGTAAACGAAAACCGTCCGACTCTGCTTGGCAGTGTCGGACGGTGTCAGCTTAACTTTTCAAGAAACGCAAACGCTTTTTGTGAGCTGACAAAAGTAGTATGAACCGAAAAGGCGGTTTCATACATAAAATATTTGACAATAATATCCAAGAATGATATAGTTGTTATGAATGTATTAAATGGGGGCTGAAACCGTGGCAAGAGAATTGGCAAAGCAATATAACCCGAAAGAGGTTGAAGATCGCCTATACCGCTCGTGGCAGGAACATCATTATTTCCATGCCACAAATCAAGAGAATAAAAAAACATATACAATTGTTATTCCGCCGCCCAATATCACCGGGCAGTTGCACATGGGTCATGCGTTGGACAACACCTTGCAGGATGTCTTGATTCGCTTCAAGCGGATGCAAGGCTTTGATACGCTGTGGGTTCCGGGCACCGACCATGCGTCTATTGCCACCGAGGCCAAGATTGTTGCCAAGATGAGGGAAGAAGGTCTTTCCAAGCAGGATTTAGGTCGTGAAGGCTTCTTAAAGCGTGCTTGGGAGTGGAAGGAACAATACGGCGGCCGCATTGTGGAACAGTTAAAAAAGCTGGGCTCCTCCTGCGACTGGGATCGTTTGCGTTTTACCATGGACAAGGGCTGTAATGTCGCTGTTCGGGAAGTGTTTGTCAATCTGTATCAAAAGGGTCTTATTTACCGTGGCGAGCGTATGATCAACTGGTGTCCGCATTGTCTGACATCCATTTCGGACGCCGAGGTGGAATATGAAGACCAAGCCGGTCATTTTTGGCATTTGCGTTATCCGTTTAAGGATGGAAACGGTTTTTTGGAATTGGCTACCACCCGCCCGGAAACACTGTTGGGCGATACGGCTGTGGCGGTCAATCCGTCTGATGAACGCTATCGGGATGTGATCGGCAAAACATTGATTTTACCGATTGTTCACCGTGAAATCCCAGTGGTGGCCGATGAGTATGTTGAACCCGATTTCGGAACCGGCGTGGTGAAAATTACACCGGCTCATGACCCCAACGACTTTGAGGTCGGTCTGCGGCACAATTTGGAGGTCATCAATGTATTGACCGAGGACGCCAAGATTACCGACGATTATCCGGCCTATGCCGGCATGGATCGCTATGAGGCAAGAAAGGCCATTGTGGCCGATTTGGAAGCAGAGGGCGCTTTGGTTAAGATTGAGGATTACAGCCATAATGTCGGCACCTGCTATCGTTGCGGCACCACCGTTGAGCCCAGAGTGTCCAAGCAGTGGTTTGTGAAAATGAAGCCGTTGGCCGAACCGGCTATTCAAGCTGTTAAAACAGGTGAAACCCGTTTCGTGCCGGCTCGTTTTGAAAAGGTTTATTTCCATTGGCTCGAAAACATTCGGGATTGGTGCATTTCCCGTCAGTTATGGTGGGGCCATCGAATTCCGGCTTGGCACTGCGATGACTGCGGTGAGATTACCGTTTCCAAGGCCGATGATGTCACCTGTTGCAGCCATTGCGGCAGCACACACCTACGTCAAGATCCGGATACGCTGGACACTTGGTTCTCTTCGGCGCTTTGGCCCTTTTCCACATTGGGTTGGCCCGAAGAAACAGAGGATTTCAAGCATTATTATCCCACTAACACGCTGGTCACCGGCTATGACATTATCCCGTTCTGGGTGATGCGTATGATGTTCTCCGGTATCGAGCATACCGGTCAGGTGCCCTTTGATACCGTGTTGATTCATGGTTTGGTGCGGGATGAAAAGGGCCGCAAGATGTCCAAGTCGCTCGGAAACGGTGTGGATCCGCTGGAAATCATTGACCAGTACGGTGCCGATGCGCTGCGGTTCTCGCTTTTGACCGGCAACAGTCCCGGTAATGATATGCGCTATATTCCGGCTCGGGTTGAATCCTGTCGGAATTTTGCCAACAAGATTTGGAATGCGGCTCGCTTTTTATTGATGAATGTGACCGAGCAAACCGATCTGACCTTGCCGGATGAACTGGCTTTGGAGGATCGTTGGGTGCTTTCGCAGTATAACCGATTGGTGAGTGAGGTGACCGATAGCATTGAGAAATACGAACTCGGTCTGGCGGCTCAAAAGCTGTATGATTTCATTTGGGATGTTTTCTGCGATTGGTACATTGAGATCTGCAAGGCTCGCCTAAACGGGGAAGATCCAAAGGCGGCCGATACAGCCAGGCGGGTGCTCACCTATGTGTTCGGTCACACCTTGCAATTGCTGCATCCGTTTATGCCGTTTATCACCGAGGAGATTTGGCAGAGCCTGCCGCACGAAGGTGAATCCATTATGATTTCGTCCTGGCCGGTGGCCGATGAGTCCTTAAACTTTGCCGACGATGAGGATGAGTTTGAAAAAATCATGGCGGTTATTAAGGCTATTCGGAATCGTCGCAGCGAGATGAATGTGCCACCCTCCCGTAAGGCACGGGTTTGCTTGGCAACCACTTACACCGATACCTTTAAGGCCGGTGTGCCGTTTATTTGTCGTTTGGCCGGTGCTTCGCAGGTCGATATTGCCGAGAGCTTCGATATGACGGGAGCGATTCGACTGGTGACCGATGCGGCTCATATCTATATGCCAATGAATGAACTGGTCGATATTCAGGCCGAGCTGAAACGGTTGCAAAAGGATTTGGAAAAGGCTGAATCGGATCGGGCGTTCTTTAGTAAGAAGCTGGAAAATCCCGGCTTTGTGGCTCATGCACCCGAACAGGTGTTAGCCGAGCAAAAGGATAAGCTCAAAAAGACTTTGGATCGCATTGAACTGCTAAAGAGCAGCATTGCCGATTTACAGAAGCAAGCATAGGTTTTCACGAAAGACCCGACTGTTCGTCGGGTCTTTTTGATACAGATGGGACCTGCTCTATGGGGAAGAAGCATCAAATTTGTTAAAAAGGATGGATCAGCAAACGATATGGACAAATATGTCTATATGATGCGATTCTTTTTACAAGCGAAGGACTTCGCTTCATTGTAGACAGGGGGCAATACCGATGTATAACTTATCGGAGTATACATGATAAGAAATGAGTTGAATGTATGAAACAGGTGTTATCCGTTTTGATTACAACCTGTATGCTTTTTACACTTTTTGCAGGTGATCATTTATCTTACTCTAAATGGTCGGCTTCCGCCTGAATGAATTTGGACAAGTGAGGTTGGCTATCCTAATATGACGGTTTTTGAAAATGCCACCTTTAACAGCATATACATTCTCATGTTAGATCAGGCGTTATTTGCTACCCGCTTGTTGACAAACACATTTGAATTTTAATGGATGACGAGGTGAAACAGTGATAAGAAAAAGAGGTTCATTCCTGTTGTTTTGGTGTCAATGGCGGTCGTGGCGGTATTGGCCGTGACGGCTTTCGGCAACCCCTATTGGTTCAAAGAGCAGTCAGATTGAATAGAGGCCGCCAAGAATTGTCAAACCAATCAGACCGTCCTACAGCGAAGCCGAAGCGATCGTCAAACAAAACGATGATAATTTGATGAAGCAAAAGGATGAATCAACCGCTCTTTTGAAGGACTATATGTCTGAAATGGGGTACAGTGAAAAGGAATACCTAAAGGTGGCTTCTGTGGCTTATCAAAAGGAACTGTCCCGCAATAATGTATACGCTGTTTTTTTAGCAATACAAAAGCAAATCAAGCCACGAACAGCAGGAAATTTATAACACCTATGTATCGCAGTTGGTAGAAAAAGTGAACATCGGGTATCAATGACCCCTAAACCAACATCCCCGGAGGATTTTCCCCTGGGATGTTACTATCTTTAGAAATAATGTCTGATGAAAATTTTTAGTGTCGCTAAAAAGCGACACTTTTTTCGTTTTCTTTGCGATAAGATGGAAGAAAGCTTGTCCGCATGGTGGAGAAACAGACCGGTGTGGTCTTGCGTGACAGGTGAAAGGAGCGTGGAAACATTGGCAGTTAAAATCAATGTCAAAGGAGAAGTGGTGTCTGCTTATTTAAGCGGCGACTTGGATCATCACAGTGCCGGGATGATCAGGGAAGCGATTGATGCGGCCATTGAGCTGAATATGCCGTCCCTATTGGTGCTGGATTTTTCGGGGGTCAGCTTTATGGATAGCTCCGGCATCGGGTTGGTGATGGGCCGGTTTCGCAACCTGCAACGCACGGGTGCAGGGCTTCATATCACCGGCACCTCTCCGCAAATTTACAAAATTATGAAGCTATCGGGCATTGAACGCCTGGCAAAATTGGACATAGGAGGGTTCAAAGTTGAAAACAACCAATAAATTCAGCCTGACTTTTCCGTCATATTCGACGAATGAGTTTTTTGCACGGGCGGCGGTGGCGGCCTTTATCACTCAATTGGACCCCACCTTGGAGGAACTAAATGACATCAAAACGGCGGTGTCGGAGGCGGTGACCAATGCCATTGTCCATGCCTATAAGGACAGCATCGGCACCATTTACATAACCGCTGAACTAATGGATGATCACCTCATACGGGTACGCATTCGGGATAAAGGGTGCGGCATTGAGGATGTTGAACAAGCCATGCAACCGTTGTTCACCACGGTGGGCGGCGAACGGGCCGGTTTGGGCTTCGCCGTTATGGAGAGCTTCACCGATCGGGTGAAGGTACGCTCAACGCCCGGCAAGGGAACGGTTGTAACGCTGTTTAAGCGGTTAAATGTTCGGGTGAAGGCTCATGCCGGATCGTGATGATTTAATCACGCAAAATATGGGGCTTGTTTATGCCTGTGCCCATCGTTTTAAGGGACGGGGTATTGAGTATGAGGATTTGTGTCAAGTCGGCTGTTTAGGTTTGATTAAAGCCGTAGACGGTTTTGATGAAAGTCGGGGTTTGCAATTTTCAACCTATGCTGTCCCGACTATTTTGGGCGAGATTAAGCGACTGTTTCGAGACGGCGGTGCCATTAAGGTTTCCCGTCGCCTTAAAACACTGTCTTTACAGGCCAGCCGTGCCAAAAGTCAGCTCGAAAACCGTTGGGGGCGTGAAGTCACGGTGTCAGAATTGGCACAGTCAATGGGCGTTGATGAGGAAGAACTCACCGAAGCTCTGTGTGCCACCCATCCTGTTCAATCCCTGACAGTCACCGATGACAACGGCGAAACACAAGAGCTGGCAGTGGTGGTAGATGATAGCGATGCCGTTAACGATAGACTGTTGGCCGATGAATTGATTCGACGGCTGGATGAAAACGATCGCAGGTTAATTGCCTTGCGGTACTTTTCCGGCTTGACGCAAAGTGAAACAGCCAGGGCGTTGCGCATGAGCCAGGTGCAGGTTTCCCGACGGGAAAAGAAAATCCTGGCTTTTTTGCGGGGCTCGTCTGAAAGAGCCGGCTGAAGGATGGATTGTCCTTGACAGCGTTGCTTTTTGTGCTATAATGATAAAAAAACGGAGGGGTTGTATGGGCACTATTCAAATGCCGAATATCTGGGGGAATGGCGCTATGTTTGCGTTTTCCGGACTGGATGGCGATTGTCATTATTACGAAAGCCTTGTCGGTACTTTGGGTGAGGACGGTCTGAATATCAAATTTAGAAACGGCGACCAAGCGTTTTTGCATATGGATATAGAATCACTGGTGAATCTGTATTATCAAGCGGTGGTGGCGGATACCATCAGTGCCGAAGCTCTTTATAAGGACGGAGTCAAACGCCCCTTCGATATTCTGTTTGTGGCACAAAATGTGGTTGTTGTGCGAGGACATCGTGTCAAAGCCAAGTTGGTTTATTTGGACGATGTGTCGATAAGCGAGCAAAACGGTGTTTTGGTGTATCAGGGCAAAAACAACCGCTTTGCCGTGTCCGCTCGGTTGACTGAGGAAGTCAACACCTATGTGCTGTCTTTTGGGGAGCAGGCTGAGGACTTGATTCAAACCGGCTTTGAGAGCGATCTGGCGGCCATTAAGGAAAAGCGGCTGGCATTTTATGAGAATCTACCTCGGCCGACCTTCAAGGACACCGCCGAGGAGATGCTGTACTATAAATGCGTGTCCAATTTGCGCTCCATGGTGTATACACCCGAATATATGATTGAGCATTATTGGAGCACGCCCGACCGTTATCCGCATAAAGCTATGTGGTTGTGGGATACGGCCTATCATAGCTTCGGCTTTAAGCATTTGGATGTTTCCTTGGCCGAGGAAACGATCAAATCGGTGCTTCAGTTTGTCAGAGAAGATGGCTTTTTGCCCCATATGATCACCCCAAAATGGCAGTCCTCCATCACGCAACCGCCCACCTTGGCTTGGGCTTCGCTGGAAACCTATAAGACCTCCGGTAATAAACAGTTTTTGGCCGATGTGTATGATAGCCTTCGCAAGTATATTCAATGGGATATTGATAACCGCGATCAAAACGGAAACGGATTGCCCGAATGGGAGGTCGGTGATGACCCTTACTGCCGCTGTGACGAGTCGGGCATGGATAATACACCTCGATTTGACGAGGCAACCGAGATGGACTGCGTTGATTTCGCCGGCTTTTTGGCCAATGATATGCATTGCCTATCCAAGATTGCCGAAATTCTCGGCAAAGAAGAGGAGTCGGCACTCTGGGCTGATCGCTTTGAAACCATCAAGCGAAAAATCAATGAGATCCTTTGGGACGAGGAAGATCAGTTTTATTATGACAGAAAACTGTGTGACGGTCAGTTTCACAAGGTCAAAACAGCGGCGTCCTTCCTGCCGTTGGTGGCCGGTATCTGTTCGCCCGAGCAGGCGGCGGCATTGGTGCGCCATCTGAAGGATCCCAAGGAGTTCGGAACGCCGTTCCCGATTCCCACCGTTTCGGCGGATGACAAAACCTATCCCACTAAGGATATGTTCCGTGGGACGGTTTGGCTGAACTTTAACTTCTTGGTGTATCAAGGACTGATGCGCTATGGCTATCAGGCCGAGGCGGACGAACTGATGCAAAAGAGCGTGGATACCATGAAGCAGTGGTATCTAAACGACGGCGTGATCTATGAGTTTTACGACAGCACGGCCGAGGTGGCGCCGCCGAGATTGTCCCGTAAGGACATCACCCTGCATCCCTATTTGCCGGAGATCCGTTATCAGGCGGTCAGAGATTTTAGCTGGGGCAGTGCCTTTACGGTTCATTATCTGTTGGAACGGGATAAAAAGCAGACCGACCGACAGACCAAAAACCGATAACAGAACAGTTCACGCAAAAAGGCTTCGGGGACCTCTCCGAAGCCTTTTTATAAAAATCCTTAATAAATTGAAAAAAAGTGTTGACATTCGGCGAAATATGCGGTATAACTATAAAGCTGTCCGTAACGATAGCAAAAAAAAGCGCTGTTTGCCGTGTATAAATTCGGCAAAAGTGCGCATCATTGTTCTGTTACAGTGTTTTGCGTTTCTTGAAAAAATCTTCAAAAAAGCAAAAAAACTTCTTGACAAAGCAAAGAAGCTGTGATAGAATAATAAAG
>JAEDLK010000031.1 GCA_016295355.1 Clostridiaceae bacterium | reverse complement strand
AGTGTTGCGTCAGCGTCTGTGAGGCCGCATCTTATCGTTATCGCAATGTCTGCATTGAAGGCGCCACCGGTGCCGAGCATGCCATTAACATGATTGAATGGATGCCGAAGGTAGGGCTCAACAGTTACTTTATGCAATTCTTCAGCTCCCATCTTTTCTATAAGCGTTGGTATAATCATGAAAAGAATCCGGCTTACGAGCAAAAGGAAAGTTTTACGCTGGAACAAGCAGATCATGTAGAAAACATGATTTGCGAAGAAATTGCGAAGCGTTCCATGATTCACATGGCGGTCGGTCACGGTTGGACCTGCATTCCGTTTGGGGTGTCTGACACGGCCAGAGGGCTTAAAGACAGCGATTTGGATCCGAAATATTTGAGTTATATTGCCATGAAGGACGGCAAGAGAGGCTTGCCTAAGAATGGTGCGCCGTCTGCAGTTCAGCTGTGTTATTCCAATCCGGAAGTTAGACACACTATTGCCGATGCAGTTGTGGCATATTGTGAAAGCCACCCGAATACAACCTTTGTTGATGTTACCTTTGCCGACGGCGAAAACAACCATTGTGAATGCGATGCCTGTCGCAAAAAGACACCGTCTGACTGGATGGTGGACATCATCAATGAGATGGATGAGAAACTGACCAAAAAAGGTCTTAAAAACAGATTGATGCTGGCGGCCTATGTGGACACCCTTTGGGCACCTACAGTAAGCAAAGTTAAGAATCCGGATCGTTTCCTCATGGAATTTGCACCTATTACCCGTAATTTCTTCACCACCATTGACAACACGGACATGAATCCCAAAACTCCCATCAGACCGTTTAATCTGAATCACAACAGCTATCCGGGCGATATGGCCGGCAATGTGCAGATGCTTCGCGCCTGGAGAAAGGCCTATACCGGCGATATTTTGGACTTTGACTATCATCTGTGGTCGGGCTGTGTCAGGGAACTGGGCTATGCCGGCATCAGCCATTCTATTTTCTTTGATTGCCAAAACCTTGACAAAATTGAATGCAATGGTTACGCAAGCTGTCAGCCGCAACGCTTCGGTATGCCCACTAACCTGCCCATGAATATGATGGCTGTGGCTTTGTGGGATAAAACGGCCGACTATAAGACGGCAGTTGATGACTATTATAGAGCTTCCTTCGGTGAGGGATGGAAGCAGGCCAAGGCGTATCTTGAAAAGCTGACGGCCTATAGTGCTCCTCGGTACGGCGGCGGTAAGGATAACGGACCCAAACTGACCGATAAGAAGATGGCGTCACTGGCTCGCAAGGCCTATGAACTGGCCGATTCTGCCTTGCCGATGATAGAGGAAAACATGAATCGGCAGACCCATATCACCTGCAAAAAGTCTTGGGAGTACCTGTTGTATCACCGTGAAATCGCCAAGCGTTATGCTTTGGTGTTTGAGGCTGACCACAATGGTAGCGGCAATGAAAAGGTCAGAGAGCTCTATAAGCAACTGATTGACTATGCCTTCTCTATTGAACCGGCGGTGCACCGTGTTGTGGATGCCCTGCGCATTGAGGCTGGCTTAAACGAGTGGTATAGATAATCATTATTTGCTGATTGTGATGAATGGTCGATAAATGGGAGGGAGTTTTATGAGAGAAAAAATCTTGTTTAACCAAGACTGGCGTTTTCATGAGGGTGATATTGAGGTGGCCCGTACCACCAACAAGAATACGGCTTACGCTCAATCGAAAACAACCCGGAAATCCTTTGGACCGGCATCGGATAGTTGCCGGGATGATGAAAGTGCCTGGACGAGTGAACCCGGTTGGGAAACCGTGTGTCTTCCGCATGATTATATCATTCATCAGGTGCCCCAACGTCATCAAAGCGAAACGCACGGCTTTTTTGAGAACAAAAACGCCTGGTACCGCAAACATTTTAAGTTGGATGAAGCCGATCAAGACAAGCGGATTACGCTTTTCTTTGAGGGCGTGGCCACCCATGCAACCGTGTATGTTAACGGCTCTTTGATGAAGCACAATTTCTGTGGTTACACTTCCTTTGAGGTGGACATCACCGATGTGGTTCGCTATGACAGAGAAAATGTTTTGGCTGTGTATGTGAATACCGATGAATATGAGGGTTGGTGGTATCAAGGCGGCGGCATCTATCGCAATGTGTGGCTATGCAAGACCGATCGACTGTGTCTTGATTTGTACGGCATTTACGCAAAACCCGTAAAACGCGATGAACATACCTGGGATGTCCTGTTTGAAACAACGGTGCGCAATGAACTGTATGCCGGTCGGCCGAAACGCCTGACCGCTGTCAGCGAGTTGCTGGATGCCAACGGCCGAACGGTGGCGGTTGCCAGTGCTTCTGTGATCGTTGCACCTAAGGATAAGGGTGTCATCCACTCTAAAATAACGGTGACCGATCCCGCCCTTTGGGATATCGATTCTCCGGTATTATATACGGTTAAGACCACGGTCAAAAACGGTGAAAAGGTGTGTGACGCCGACAGCGTGCGCATCGGCTTCCGTACCGCTTACTGTGATCCGGACAAGGGGTTCTTCTTAAACGGTCGTCATGTCAAAATCAAGGGCGTTTGTGCTCACCAGGACTTCGGTCTGACCGGCTTGGCCGTGCCGGATAACATTTTGCATTATAAGGTACAAATGATTAAGGATATGGGCGCCAACGGCTACCGTTGCAGTCATTATCCACACCCGGCTGCCACCATGGACGCTTTGGATGAGGTAGGCATGATCGTCATGGATGAAACCCGTTGGTTCGAGTCAAGCGATGAGGGGCTGGCTCAACTGGAAATGGTGATGAAACGGGATCGTAACCGTCCCAGCGTGTTCTTCTGGTCGCTTGGTAATGAAGAACCGCATCACTGCACCGATGTAGGTCGGAGAATCAATGCAACGATGTATGCTTTTGCCAGGAAGCTGGACGATCAGCGCTTTTTGATGAGTGCTGTTGACCATCCTCTTGAGGCGACCGTCTATGCCAATCAGGATGTCATCGGCATCAATTATCAAACACAATCGTATGACGAGATTCACAAGAGGTACCCGAACAAGCCGATTTTTGCCTCTGAATGCAGTGCAAACAGCACCTCTCGCGCGCATTATTACGACGACGATACGGCCGCACAGGGATACTATGCGGCGTATGACCATAACTACACCATTGGCTTTGCCGGCCGTGAGTTTACCTGGCAATTCATGATGGAGCGAGAATGGGTGATGGGAGCCTATCAGTGGATCGCCTTTGAACATCGTGGCGAAACCAGATGGCCGCGTCTGTGCTCACAGTCGGGTGCCATTGATATGTTTCTGCAAAAGAAAGATGCCTTCTATCAAAATCTCTCCCACTGGGGCGATAAACCGATGGTGCATTTAATGCCTCATTGGAATTGGAAGGGCATGGAGGGTCGCTCGATTCGTGTGTTGGCTTACACCAACTGCGATACACTCGAGCTGTTCTTGAATGGTGCCTCCTTGGGCAGAAAAGCCATTGAGCCATACGGTCACGGTGAATGGATGGTCAAGTATGAGCCGGGCACTTTGCGTGTGGTTGGTTATCAGAAAGGTCAAGAGGTGGCCCATGACGAACAGGTGACCACGGGTGAGCCTGTGGCCATTCGGCTGCGTTGTGATAATGACAATGTTCACAAGCTGGGCGACATGGCATTGGTAACCTGCTATGCCGTTGATGCTAATGGTCGGGAAGTGCCGGACGCCACCGATTTTGTTCACTTCTTTACCGGGAGCGGTTGCACGGTAGCCGGAACGGGCTCGGATGTTTGTGACCATGTTCCGCCGTATGTGCCGAACCGCAAGATGCGCGGCGGCCGTATTTCGGTTGCTGTTAAGGTGACAAAAGAAGAACAAAAAACCGTTGAGGTGTTTGCCGAGGCCGAACGGTTGGGCAAGACCTATTTGACCATTGATCTGTAATTTATATAATGTAACTTAACCGTATGTTTCCCGAAACATACGGTTTTAGTTTTATATCTTGCACTCTGCAAAGGAGTGTGTTATGATAAAACCAGTGCAAACAGATAGGGGGATTTAGGATGGAAAAATCTATTATGACGGAAAACGATAACGGCGGAAGAGATTGTTGTACCCGTGCTGTCCGCAAGATTCCGATAGAGCGGTTTTTGGAGCGATTGGATGACTGTTTCGCCCATAACGATTTGCCCGGTGCCGGTAGGCTGATTGACTTTTGGTATGCCGAGGCTGAGCAGATTGATGACCGTCGAGGCCGTCTGTCTGTTCTTAATGAAATGCTTGGGTTTTACCGTCGCACCAATGATAGGGAAAAGGGCCTGTGGGCTGTGCAACAGTCGGTAACGCAGGTGGAATCTCTCGGCTTGTCGGAGAGTGTTTCCGGGGCAACCATCCTTCTTAACGCTGCAACCACGCTCAAGGCGTTTGATCAGCCGAAGGAGGCACTACCGCTTTATGAATCGGTGGGAACCGTTTATCGGCGGTATTTGAAACCCGATGACAGCCTGATGGGCGGTTATTATAATAATTATGCTTTGACGCTTTGCGATCTTGGCCGTTTTGAGGAAGCACTGTCTTTCTATCAACAGGCATTGGAGATTATGCAACAAACTCCGGCCGGTTTGGCAGATTGTGCTGTGACCTATGTAAATGCCGCTCATTTATATGAAGCATGGAAAGGTAGTTTAGCGCCGGAAATTGTCGAGATGCTGACAAAAGCCGATGCCTGTCTTGAAGATGAACGGTTACCAAGGAACAGCTATTATGCTTTTGTTTGTACCAAATGCGCCCCGTCCTTCGATTACTTCGGCTTTTTTGTCAGAGCAAAGGAACTAACGGAAAGGGCGGCATCCATTTATGCAGGGGCTTGAACTGGCCAGGGCCTATTATGAAACATACGGCCGGGCGATGATAGAAGAGTCTTTTGCAGAGGTGGCCGATCGAATTGCTGTAGGTCTTGTCGGCGAGGGCTCGGAATGCTTCGGTTATGATGATGCTTTGTCACGGGATCATGACTTTGAGCCTGGCTTTTGCTTGTGGCTGTCCAGAGAGGATGAAGCCTCGTTCGGTTTTGCACTGGAAAAGGCCTATCGTCGATTACCAAACATCTTTGATGGTGTCAATCGGCTGAAATTGGCACCGGTCGGCGGCAGCCGTCACGGTGTGTTGACCATTGATGCCTTTTATACCCGTTTTCTCGGGACACCGTATGCGCCAAACAGCGAGGAACAATGGCTGTATATATCGCCACATTCTTTGGCGTGCGCCTGTAACGGCGAACTCTTTCGGGATGATTTAGGTACTTTTTCGGCGGTTCGTTCGGTGCTAAAAAAGGGGTATCCGGAGGATGTCCGCTTAAAAAAGCTGGCGGCTCATGCCGGATTTATGGCGCAGGCCGGTCAGTATAATTACGGTCGGTGCATAGAGCGCGGGCAGTCCGGTGCTGCCCAATTAGCAGTCTTTGTCTTTGTGACCCATGCTATCTCCAGTGTCTATTTGCTGAATAACCGCTATGAACCGTTTTATAAATGGGTGTATCGGGGTATGGAGGATTTGCCATGCCTTTGTGAATTAAAAGATTCCCTGATCGGCCTAACTGAAATGGGCAATACAGATGCGGAAGCATCGGCAAAGCTTGAAAGCATGGAGGCGATTGCCGATGTGTTGGCGACTGAATACCGCCGTCAGGGCATCAGCGATCGGCAGGGGCATGATTTGTCACTCCATGCACAATGTATCACGGATGGCATTAAAAGCCGTGCACTGCGACAGCTTTCTTTATTAGACGGCGTTTGATGACCTAATCCTTGGTTGATGTTGGATTTTTTTGACTGTTGCTGTGGGTGTTTTGTAAAAGGAATAAAGGCTATGGTTTTTATCAGCCATATTCTTCAAACTCTTTGGAAGGAATCGGGAATCAGTTTTCCTATGTGCCGGAGCATGATTGCCCCTTTGTCTGTCGGTACAGTGTCGTCATGCCTCAATGACGCACCTACAGAACCACAGTGGTTTATTCATGTGACCTTTGACGGAAAGCGTGAAAAGACGGTTGAGGCCGTCCAAATCTTTTATAGCGACCCGGTACATTTTGCACGGAAACGGTTTTCAGAGCACCTTGATTCCGGACGTTTCGGTGTATAGAAAAAAGGCCGAAAATGGAGTCATGTTAGCCATTACATTAGGGAAAGCTCTGGCGCCGATATGTGATGCGTTCTCTGATAACAAACCGATTTTTCGTGTTTGGGCGGTTCAAACGCACTTGTCTCTTTACAGCGCCTATCCAAACGAACAGGGAAGTGTGCCGTTTGGCCTAAAGCGTTGGTGTCGGTTTTAAGAATGATTTTCGAAAAGGATGTTTGGCATATGAAAACAGCTATTGTAACCGGAGCTTCGAGTGGTATTGGAAAGGAGACCGCTCGTTTGCTTGACCAAAAGGGATATACGGTTTACGATTTTAGCCGTAGCGGTGAGAATGACGGTCAAATTCATCACATTAGTGTGGATGTGGTTGATGAGGCTTCTCTACAGCGGGCGCTGCTGCAGGTTATTGAAGAAACCGGCCGGTTGGATTTATTGGTCTGTAATGCTGGCTTCGGCATTTCCGGGCCTGTAGAGTTTACCGAGTTAACCGAGGCAAAAGAGCAGTTTGATGTTAACTTTTTCGGGGCGTTTCGCTGTGTTAAAGCATCGCTTGTCTATTTACGGGAGACTAAGGGCCGGGTGGTGTTTGTCAGCTCAGTTGCCGCTGTTTTTTCTATTCCGTTTCAGTCCTTTTATTCGGCTTCCAAGGCGGCTGTCAATAGTCTGGCATCGTCACTGGCCAATGAACTGCAACCGATTGGCGTGCGGGTATCCTGTGTGATGCCGGGCGATGTGAGAACCGGTTTTACCAATTCACGCCGCAAAGGCACAAACGGTGCCGATGTCTACGAAACGATGCACCGTGCCGTCGAAAAGATGGAGGAGGATGAACAAAAAGGTTTGTCACCGACCACGGTGGCTTGTGTGATACTAAAAGCCGTTTCAGCCAAGCGTCCGACTTTGTTTTATGTAGTAGGAGTTAAATATCGTCTTTTTGTTTTTTTAGGCCGAATATTACCTTTTTCCTTACAAAATCGCTTGGTTGGGAAGCTATACCGATAAAAACAAACCCTTGCTGTGTAGGCAAGGGTTTTAATTAAACGATAAACTTTCAGTCGGTAAAGTTAAAAAGGTCGTCTGCTAAGTGGTCATCTGTTGTATCGACATTGGTAAAGGATGAAGGAGTTGCCCCGACGATGACCGTTTCGGCCACGATTAAGTCCATTTGCGTGGTGAATCCGGATCGAAACCACGGAATTACGGCCTGCCCGCTTAGCGATAAGTGTATGACGATTTGATGGAGCACTTGATTGATACCGGCCGAGGTAAACTGACTCTTAAAATTAGCTACCGCACGACTTAAAAGTGTCATGCGAAAAGGGATACGAGGCCCTCGTCCGATTGTGAACTCCGATCCAATTAAAGTGCCGAGTGGGATGCTCAAGTCATAAGAGGAACGTTTACTGATTTTTTCAGACATGCGCACCGCTAACTGTGCCCGAATGGCGTTGAGCGGTTCCGGGTTGACACAAAGCGAGGTGACCTGCCCCTCATTGTTATAGGTTAGTGTTACCAGTTTTTCGTATGTAATTTGGTTTTCACGCAGTAGTTCAACCACCGTTTGGTCAGCTACCTGAATCATCAACGATTCACCGTTTGATTGGGCACAATCCGCAATAATCGGCCTCAAATGGCAATCACCTATAATCAGGATTGATATTGAGAGACACAGTACCAAAAGGAAGGATACGAGTCGACGGCGACTCTTCTTTTTTTTACAATAGATCTTCATAAAAACACCTGCCGATAACAGTGTATGTTACGGCAGGTGCTGTGTGTGATAATTTAGGCATTGGTATCAAACAAATGCTCGGCACATATGGCAATCAGTTCGGCGGCTTTTTCAATACCGATTTTACTGTCGATGCACATATCATAGGAACGGGCATCGCCCCATTTGTTATCCGAGAAATAGTTGTGATAACTGGCACGACGCTTATCCGATTTCTTGACCAAATCAAAGGCATGGTCAAAGTCAATATGTTCGTATTCCATGACTCGACGGGCACGGCGTTCAATATCGGTATAAACAAAGACCGAGAAAACATTGTCACAATTGCTTAAAATGCTTTCGGCACAACGACCGATGATGACGCAGGATTCGGTTTCTGCCACATGGCGGATGATATCGGCCTGCACAGAGAACACCTTATCCACAATAGGTAGATTGGGAACACCGGCAACCACACTTTCAAAGGAGTAAGCCCCCAGCGAAAGGGAATACAGAAAGCTATTGGTCGGCTTTTCGTCATAATCCTTAAGAATCTCGGCACTCATACCGCTCTTTTTGGCGGCTAAATCCAGCAATTCCTTGTCATACATCTTGATGTTCAGGTTCTTGGACAGCCAACGGCCGATTTCGTGACCACCGCTGCCGAATTCACGGCCGATGGTAATGACATAGTTTTTCTTCATGCAGAACCTCCGTTCATTGATCAGTTGTATAATATTTCTTATAATATCAGTATAACACAAAGACCTCTTAAAATCAAGAGCACCGCTGTGGTCTGATGGGCATGGCGGTTAAATCACTGCCGCAGGGCAGGATCGGGCTGTATGCCAACGCTGTCATATCGTCGGCACGACATTGTTCGGTAAAAACCTGTTTGGCAAATCCGGTTAGGGATAAGCATTGACGGGCATTGATTAAAAGAGGCAATGGCTGTTTTCCGGCAATGTCTTTGATCATCCGTTCGCCGACATCATTAAAACCGAGAACCCGCAAATAGGGCGGCCGTTTGCCCATATAAGTGTTGGTAAGCCCTAAGGCGGCAGCCAGTACCAAACGACGAATACGGGCTAACGGATAACGCTTTGTTTTCACGGCATGAAGAAGGGCTTCATAACTGTCGGCTGTGCGAATGGCCTTATAGAGCCGATTTTGCAGGCCCTCGCTGATGTCGGGAAGTCTTTGGAAATCATCAGGACCTTTGCTGCGTAAGGCAAACAAAAAAGCGTTTGACAGTCGGTTTATATCGGCTGTGGGGCGTTCTTTACAGAGCGGCCATATGTCTTTCGGTACCCATTTTGAATAGGATTCTCCTTTCAAGAGGCACCCACGCAAAAATGAACCGCTGGCGTAGGGACCGTTCGGCGCTTCGGCGTCGTGCTGTGTGCCGAGGCGTTTGTAGGGGACAAGCACGGCTGAAGCATTAAGACGGCGAAGGGCTCGCAGATATTCAATCGCTAAGATGTTATTGCTGTCTTTAAGAAAGTCGCTTTGGCATTGAGAAACAGCCGAGAGAGCTGATTCTCTTGCTTTGGCAAAGGTGTTGCCGTCAGCCAAATATTTTTTTAAGTTCTCGCTGAAGGCGGGTGAGTCCAAAGCATCCGCCGCCTCTTGTAACAGGGCCACATCATCCGTCGTGACACCGCAAAAGACGCTGTCAACACCGCAATCGCAAAGCAGTGACATACCGCCTAAAGCAAACTGCTCGGCACCGGCCATCGACCAACCGACGGGTAGCTCCACCACCAAATCGGCACCGCACAACAAGGCCATCTCGGCACGGGTGAATCGGTCAAAGACCGCAATATCGCCGCGCTGAACCAAATTGCCGCTCATAACACAGACAACTGCCTCGTGTGTTTGCCTGGCGTGACGGATTAATGCCTCGTGTCCGTTGTGAAACGGATTGAATTCGCAAAGAATACCGGCGGTTTTCATGGCTTTTCACATCCTTTTGGGCAATTACCACTTGAAATTGTGGTGATAATCTATTATTATATAAAAGTTAGGATGAAAAAATTTTACCATATTTTTTTCTCTGTTTCAACCAAAAAACGCTATAAGCGGTTAGGAGTCATGAAAAGATGAAGATTTTTGTTGTGAATGCCGGCAGTTCTTCGCTGAAATATCAGTTGATTGATATGGAAACGGAAACGGTTTTGGCTAAGGGCTTGTGTGAGCGTATCGGCACGTCCGGCGCCATTACTCATAAAGCGGCCGACGGCCGTGTGTATACCGCCGACACCCCGATGCCCACCCATACTGAGGCCTTTGAGGCTGTGGTTTATGCCATGACCGAGAGCCCGGCTAAGGTGATTGATTCGTTTGATGAGATTTCGGCCATCGGTCACCGTATCGTGCAGGGGGGCGCTGTGTTCTCCGGCTCATGCTTGGTCACGCCCAAGGTCATTGAGCAGATTGAAGAACTGGGTGCTATGGCTCCTCTTCATAATCCGGCTCATGTGCTGGCTATTCGTGCTTGCATTAAAACCTTCGGCGAGAAGATTCCGCAGGCTGTTGTGTTTGATACCTCTTTCCATCAGACCATGGAACCTAAGGTTTATATGTATGCCTTGCCATATGAGTATTATGAGAAATATGGCATTCGTAAGTACGGCGCTCACGGTACATCCCATCGGTTTGTCAGCCATCGTGTGGCCGATCTTGAAGGAAAAGATATTAAGGATTTGAAGATTATCGTTTGCCATATCGGTAACGGGGCTTCCATCACCGCTGTTAAAGACGGTGTCTGCTTTGACACTTCCATGGGCTTTACACCGCTTGACGGCTTTATGATGGGTACTCGCTCGGGGACTATCGATCCATCCGCACTAACCTATATTGCCGAAAAAGAGAGCATGAATGCGGCTGCTGTCAATGAAATGTGTAATCACCGTTCGGGTATGCTGGGCATTTCCGGCGTTTCCAATGATAACCGTGATGTTTGCAAGGCGGCCGATGAAGGCAATGAGCGTGCCAAACTGGCTGTGGACATGCAACGCTATCAGATTCTTAAGTTCGTGGGTTCTTATGTTGCCGCTATGAACGGCGTCGATGCAATTGCTTTTACGGCCGGTATCGGTGAGAACGATGCTGATTTGCGTAGCAACGTCTGCGCTAATTTGACCTATTTGGGCGTGACGATAGACGAAGAAAAGAATCACATCCGCGGTGAAGAGGTCAAAATTTCCGGTTCTGACAGCAAGGTAAGCGTTTATGTGATTCCGACTAACGAAGAGTTGGCTATTGCCCGCGATACTCTGGCTTTGATTTCCTAAAAATGATTAAAGGAGCGTTACAGATGAATGCTACGCAACTGAAACAGCAGTTGACCGATAACGTCTATCGTTCGATTTTTGAGCGGTTGTATCAGGACTGTGTGGTGGCGAAGGACCGCTATATCACGGCCGTTGATCGTTTTGTGGGCCTGTTTGGGGACCGTGATAATCTGCGGATTTTCTCGGCTCCGGGTCGTACCGAGGTTGGTGGCAATCATACCGATCACCAGCACGGTCGGGTGTTGGCCGGCAGTGTGGATATGGATGCGGTTGCCGTTGTCAGTGACAACCACAGTCAGTATGTTCGGCTTTTGTCGGAAGGTTACGATATGATTGAGATGGATCTTACCGACCTTGAAATACACGAAGAAGAAACAGGTCGCACCCAGTCCTTAATCCGTGGCTGCTATAACTATTTCAAGCAGGCGGGATTTGCGTTTGGCGGTTTTGATGCTTATGTGACCTCCAATGTCTTGCGTGGATCGGGTCTTTCGTCTTCGGCGGCCTTTGAGGTGTTGATCGGTTCGATTTTGAACGGGTTGTTTAATGCCGGTCAAATTGACAGTGTGACGATTGCCAAGATTGCCCAAAAGGCTGAACGGGACTATTTCGGTAAGCCCTGCGGTTTGCTGGATCAAATGGCTTGCTCTCAAGGGGGGTTCACTGCCATTGATTTCTTTGACCCGAATGTGCCGGTTGTTGAGAAGGTCGCTTTCGATTTAACCGCTCACGGCTACGTTATGTGTGTGGTGGATACCCACGGCGATCATGCCGATTTAACCCGTGACTACGCGGATATTACGGTGGAATGCCGTGAAATCAGCCGTTATTTCGGTAAGGATTTCTTGAGGGATGTCAAGGTGGATGATTTTTATGCTTCGATTGCAACGCTTCGTCAGCAATTTGGTGACCGTGCGGTTTTGAGAGCCATTCACTTTTTCTGTGAGGATGTGCGTGCCGAAGAAGAAAAGATAGCCCTTCAACAGGATAATTTCGGCCACTTTTTGGATTTGGTCAACGAGTCCGGCGATTCTTCCTATAAATACCTGCAAAACGTTTATTCCAATTCCAATGTCAAGAGTCAGGGCTTGAGTTTGGCGCTGGCCTTGACAGAAAGATTTTTGGGTGGGGAAGGTGCCTGCCGCGTTCACGGCGGCGGTTTTGCCGGTACCATTCAGTGCTACATACCGATCACTCGCCTTGAGGATTATCGAAGGATGATAGACGGCGTGTTTGGGGAGAGAAGTTGTTGCGTTCTCTCTATTCGCCCCGTAGGCGGTTGCGAAATCACGCAATAACAAGAGCAGCCGCAGAGATTTCTCTGCGGCTTTTTTCTTACCGGTGTGGAGTATGGCAAAAAGGTATATAACCCATGCACGACGGAGTCTTATGGTTTTATATTGAGCAAATCTTTGATAACGGTGCCGGCGGCAATCAGTCCGGCAACGCCCGGTACAAAAGCGTTACTGCCCGGGGTTTGACGGCGACCTTCTGAAGGCTGTTCCAAAGCAAGCGGTACAATAGGGGGCTCTTTCGAGCTAACCACCGTCAGATGAGTGATGCCTCGCTTTTTTAACTCTTTTCGCATAACTCGTGCCAAGGGACAGATGGCTGTTTGCGAAATGTCGCTGACAAAAAAGGCGGTGGGGTCACTTTTGTTACCGGTGCCCATCACGCTGATGATCGGTGTACCGCTGTCGCGGCAGGCTTCAATTAACAGCAGCTTGGCCGTCACGGTATCCACCGCATCAATAACATAGTCAAAGTCTTGAAAATCAAAGGCGTCTTTTGTTTCAGGCAGAAAAAACACCTTGTGCGGTCGAATCAGACAGGAAGGATTGATTTGCGCCGCACGGTCGGCCGCCACGGAAACCTTGTCCATGTCGATTGTTTTGACTGTAGCTAAAATTTGACGGTTCATATTGCTTACCGATACCGTGTCGTGGTCGATTAAATCCAGTTGACCGATGCCACTTCGTGCGAGTGCCTCAACGGCATATCCGCCGACACCGCCCAGTCCGAAAACCGCTACTCGTTTGGTAGACAAGCTTTCCACGGCTTCTTCACCGTAAAGCATGGCGGTGCGGATTTGTTGCTCATTCATGTTATCCCTCTTTCCGATGTTCATTCTATCCCAAAATGTGGGCTATGTCAAGAATGATACTGGGTATGGTCGGTAAGGCTATCTAATAGGAAATTTTAATAACGAATGCACTTTGATTTACGGAGGAAAAAATGAAACAGTACAAAGTAACAGGCATGAGCTGTGCCGCTTGCAGTGCCCGTGTTGAAAAAGCGGTGTCCTCGCTTAAAGGCGTGCAAAGCTGTGCTGTTAGCTTGTTGACAGGGAGCATGAGTGTCGAGGGAACGGTTAGCGATGAAACCGTTCTGTCGGCTGTCAAGGCAGCCGGGTATGAGGCGTTTTTGCCCGAAGCGGTACCGACAAGTGTTACGCATAACAATCGAAAAACGGTTTGTCGACTTGTTATATCCGCCGTTTTGCTGGTTATCTTAATGTATTTCTCCATGGGCTATACCATGTGGCGCGCACCACTTCCGGCCTTTTTGTCAGATAACCCATTCGCTGTAGCCCTTTGTGAAGGTGTCCTTTGTCTGGCGGTCATGATTATGAATCGTGGGTTCTTTATCAGCGGTTTTAAGAGCTTGCTGCACCGTGCTCCGAATATGGATGCACTG
>JAEDLK010000008.1 GCA_016295355.1 Clostridiaceae bacterium | reverse complement strand
TAAAATCGGCTTATCGAAACGCTTTCCAGCGTTTCGATATTCTATAGTCATTATAGTCGAGGGCAGACGACAAGGAACGGTTGCTTTTTCGGGTGCTTTGTGGCATAATAAGGCATACAAGTGTGGGCAAAGCCCGTAAGGAATGAGCAAAGGAAATGACAACATGAACGGATTAACACTCGCCGCCGCTGTTATGGCCACGGTAATAACTGTCTACGGGTCGTTGTTTGCTTACCGAGCTGTTTTGGTTGTCGTCGGATTGTTGACCACCCGCCGTTTCAAGGAAACCAAGAACCGTCACCGCTATGCCGTTCTCATTGCCGCCCGCAATGAAGAAACCGTCATCGGACATCTGCTGGACAGCATCAAAAAGCAGGATTATCCCTCCAGTCTTGTGACCGTGTTTGTGGTGGCCGATAATTGCCAAGACAAAACGGCAACCGTTGCCATAGAAAACGGAGCTGTCTGCTATGAACGGTTTGACAGCGAACACTGTACCAAAGGCTATGCCCTACAGTTTTTGCTGGAACAGATCGACAGGGATTACGGCATTAAGGCATTTGAGGCCTATCTGATCTTTGATGCCGACAATTTATTAAAGCAAGACTATCTGTCCCGTATGAACGAGGCCTTTGATGCCGGCGAAAAGATTGTCACCTCTTACCGCAACACCAAAAATTTCTGCGACAACTGGATTGCCGCCTCCTATGGACTGCACTGGATGCGCACCATCCGTACCGAACACCGTGCCCGTTCAACTATGCGATTGGCCACCCGCATTCAGGGGACCGGCTTTCTCTTTTCAAATGAAATTGTAGAGAACGGTTGGCATTATACCTCCTTAACCGAAGATCGCGCTTTCTGCGCCGATGCGGTGGTCGGCAACTATCGCATCAGCTACAACGATGCCGCCGAGTTTTATGATGAACAGCCGACAAACCTGCGTATCGCCCTGCGTCAAAGAATCCGTTGGGCCAAAGGACATTTGCAGGCCTTCGCCGAGTCAGGCGGCAAGCTCTTTTTGAAGATTTTTGTCAATCATGTTCCCACCATCAGCGGTATGCGTGAAAACAGCACCAAAGCCACCACGCAAAAGGCCAAACCGGCCGATGCACTGGCCTTTCGGCTCATGAGCTATGATATGCTGACCGTTACGATGCCCCATGCCATTGTCAAAATCACCCTCAAGCTGATTTTGTATGGTTTACGCAGTGTCATGATCTTTACGGTGGGCGGCGCTTTTGTTGCCGGACTGTGCCCGTCCTTTTTGCAAATTTTCCTTGATTTGCTGTCCTGTCGCATCACACCCAATACCGCTTTGTCGGCCTGGTTGTTGCTAACCGCCTTTTTGCTTTGCGGATTGGTTTCGGATTATTTCGGCAGTCTGTTCACCGGTGTGTATATCATGATAACCGAACGCCGTCATATTCCGCCGCTGCCCATTGCCAAACGGCTTTGGTATTTGCTCACCTTTCCGCTGTTTGATTTCATCGGGGATTTGGCCATGTGGATTGCTTTGTTTAGCAAGGTTGAATGGAAACCCATTCCGCACACCGTAGACCGGACCATTACGGATATGCAACCGCCCGCTCCCCATGCAAGCGATCAGGACAAGATGCCTTTGTAATCATCCGGCAAACACCATAACCATTTGACAGACGCACCATTGCCGACAACAGCAGCTGCTAAAGCGACCCACACAGCCCAAAGGACGACATACAAGGCAACAGCCACGCAAAACAAAACCATCATCAGCGGGCCCCAGGCAGGACTGCCTAAAATCAATAGGCAACGGTTGAAAACCCCCGTTTTTCGATGAGATTCACCAGCCTCGTTTAGAATTTGCTGTGCCAAGATCTCCACATCGCCTAAAGAAGCAACTGCCTCGTCTTCACTAAGGCCATCCTCCACACGATCACTTAGTTGCTCGCTTACCCCCTCCACTCGTACGATGCATGGTGTTATTTGTCAAGTAGTATCCTGTTTTTCACCCTATGTTTTCTTCGGTGCGGGCGGCAATGACGGATTTTTGCCATTGGAGCAAGGCAAATACAGACCTGCGATGTCTTGTCATCTCGTCAGATACCGTCGTTATTTTCATTAAAAATACAATCGACGGGTTTCGAGTTGACGAATTGCACGGCTTCTGCTATAATAAACAAAAAGAGCTACTGTTGTGGGAAAGGAGACGAGCAAACAATGCGTTTTACAGGAATTGTAAAGCCGGTAGACCAATTGGGCCGTGTTGTACTACCCAAGGAGTTAAGACGACTGTTGAACATCGAGGATGGCCTTGATAAGTTGGGTTTGTATCTAAACGACGACAACGAACTGATTCTAAAAAAGTATCACCCTTGTTGCATTTTCTGCAATTCCATGGATGCACTGGTCAGCTATTCCAATCAATTGGTGTGCAAAACCTGCATTGAAAAATTGCACACACTGAAAGATACCGCCGTCGACAGTGATGATTAATCAAAAAAACGCAAAATTCATGACTGAATTTTGCGTTTTTCGCTTTTCCCGGGTCTGCCTGTCCTTTTCATTCAAACTTCTTTTCCATGTGCCTTGTATAAGCGTTGATCGTGATTCTTTTTCTAATGGAAAAGGATGTCATGGTGTATCCGCCTTTGTGGTTAACAAACCGACATGGCCTTTCACATTCATCAGTGCGTCAAATCATTTTGAAAACACAGCGCATTTTATATGTTTTCCCGGAATAAAAGGTGTGGCCATCACATAATCGGCAACTACAGCAATCCTACCGACTGCCTAATCATACCGTAATAGCGTGCAATTCATCCAAACCAAAAGGGACTAAAAAACATAATCCCATTAGAGTGGACACTTGAAAAAACAAGTTGAGCTCTAAAGGGATTATATTATGATTTAATTCTTTTCAGCGGCCTTGATCTCCTCTGTTAAGTACAGTCGCTCAATAGCCGGATTTTGATACAGTCTTACCCAGTCGATTTCGTAATCAATCGGGAAATCGGACTGTTCGGCATTCCAGCCCTCTACTATCCATCCGCCCTTGGGTGTAAACAGCTCATTATTAAAAATGACATAGGCCGGATCATGGAAGCCCTGCATCCCCGGCAGCTTGGTTGTGTCAAAATCAGCGGCCTCGATGATGTCATACCGACCGTATTGCTTGCCATCTACATAAAAAGCCATCTCTTGTTCATTCCACTCAAAACCGTAGATATGGAACTCTTGGTTCAAATTGGACGCATTCTCGAAACAATACTCCCAATCCTTTTTTTGACTGGTGTGATCGCCTTGCCCCCACTTGTGCAAAGTGGCGGTTAATTTATTCTTACTGGAAAATACCTCAAACGCATCAATTTCCGCCATATAGTCGGCCTTGGCAAAGGGCGTTGCGGTTTGAAACCAGAAGGACGGCCAAGCCCCGTGCTTAAAAGGAACCCTCGCGCGCATTTCCAAATAGCCGTACCGGTAATTCATGGTTTTTATAGTGGTCAATCCCTCCGGCAAAACATAGGGGTAATGGGGATCATCCTGCCAGGTGGCCTTCATATGCAGCAATCCGTCGCTGACCCATACATGATCCTTATCGTTTCGATACAAACGGTCTTTACCGTTCATGGTTCGGTTGAAGTACCACTTATTCATATCCAGCAACGAACCGTCAAATTCATCCGACCATACCAATGTGCGTCCGTTGGCTGTCTTTAGATCAACTGCCGCCGGCTTATTTGCCAAAGGGCGTGAGGAAGCGGTAGAGGAAACAGATGAAGTCGGCATTTGAGAAACCGATTCGGTCGGTTGCGATGATTCTTCCTTGACAACCTCGCTGACCGAAGATAAGTTACTGTCCACCGGCACAGGAGAAAGTGTACTGCGAATCGAAATCAGAGCTGTAGCCACCACCGTAACGGCGCACAAAGCCGTAATGATCCCGACCGTTATTCTATCTTTCATAACCGACATTTCATGATACCTCCTGAAATCGATAAAGAACATACTAGTGACAGAATACATAAAAACCGAGTGCTTGTCAATGCTTTTTCTCATAAAAGCGTTTTTTGGGGATTAATGGCACCGCCAGGAAGATTATATTACCCAATCGAGCGCTTTAGCTTGTAAATAAATATCCACCCGCGTAGTGCAAAAGTAACATAAAGGTAGACACATGGAAAACCACCATGTATCTACCTTTTCTTATGCTAAAATATCATTGGGAGGTATAAATGAAAAAAGGACAAAAAAGACGATTATGGACTAAAGAACAAACATGAGAAATCATCGGCAAACGTTTGAACGAACATATGTCTGTACGAATACTTGAAAAAGAATAGAATGCTGACAGAAGTATGATCTGTCATTGGTTAAGGGATTACGGTAAATATGGCGAAACTGCATTTAATCCTAAAGGACATCCAGGAAATCCTTTTGCTGCATGGCACACAAGCAAAACTCTTACCGAAAATGAGCGTTTAAGGCTTGAAATCGCAAAATTGGAGATAGAAAATGAACGGTTAAAAAAAGGATACCAAGTGAAAGGAGTTGGTGCAAACAAGAAGTTCGTTACCACAAAAGATGTGAATATGAAATAATATATTCATGAAAAAGTAAATATAGCGTAAAATTTTTATACGAGATAATGTCAGTCAATCGCTCAGGATATGACAAATAGTTAGCCCGCAAAGATGTGCCAAATAGATATGAACCAGATAGAAAAATACTTACGGAATTGCTACCAGAATAACACAATAAGCATAAAACAAAAGGGGTTACCGTTATCTTGCTAACTTAGTTCGTAACGAAACAGGTTGGATATTTTCAGATCATTTAGCACATAAATGCTGTAAATTAGCAGGTATACGTTCTAAAACTAAGCGAGGCAGAAAAATTGCGGGTACCTGTGTGTGATGCAGATGAGTGTTGCAAATACTATATGGTACTTGCAATCCCACTTTGTATGTGCTAAACTATTTGTGGTTATTTTATCTTGTTTCATTTATAAATCCTCCATTTGTGTTTTTGTTTTGACTGGCAGGTCTCTTCTATCTTAACACAAATGGAGAATTTTGTTCATCGGTTAACCTTTTTTTGAACCACGCGACTATCGCGTGGTTTTCGTTATATAAAAACAGGCGTCCTGCCGTTTGGCAGGACGCCTGTTTTGAAACATCCCAGATGCCGCCTTATTTCGACCGCATCAATATTCCCCTTTTTGCTGTAAAAACGCCCGAATCCGGGCAAAGGTCGCATCCTGTCCCTGCTCGGCTAAGGTGGTCAGCCAGCTTTCCAACAAATCACTTGTATCCTTGTGAATAAACCGATTCTGTTTGCCCCTTAAAAAATACTGAAGCGGAAACGCATCGGTATACTTCTTGCCCTGATAAACTTGACTGGCCGCCAAGCGGTCGCAAAACATCTCCGCCACATACCGCTTGGGCATTTTGACCGGCATGACACGATGAAACGCCGGATTATAATCGGTCCAATACTCGAAATGATGGCGATTGCGTCCCTTATGATGCAACCAGGCTGAAGAATAACCCTTTTGCTCCCTCTCCCATTCATTGGGACTGCGATTCCCCTGATATCCCCGGACGCCCACAAAGAATTCACGGGGGCTGTATTTAGACAAATCGTGAAACAAGCCCTGAAAACCGATACCGGCTTTGAAGCAGTTGCGAATCACCTGATGACGATGACGGGTAATGGTATAAAAATGCCCCCACAGTTTCATGAACAATCCGACGAAGCTCCCAAAGAAAGAATGTGTGCCGATAAACCGCTGTTTTGCAATTCCTTTTCAAGCACCGCCGTCAGCACCTCTTTTCGTTCGTTAATCAACCGAACCGCCAACCGTTCCTTTTGAGTCTCGGGCAGAGCCGATAACGCCTTCACGGCCAGGCCTTGCGGCAGCTTGGCCAACATCTTAAGCGTGGGTTCTTGACTTTCAGCCGCCTTTTCTTTTAACAACGGAAAAAAGCGAATCAGCAAGGCTTCATAATCTACCTGATTGACGGTTGCCTTTAATTCAATCAAGCCGTTCTCTCCCATTCTGGATTAAAAATCATTATGTACAATTATACACCCGATTTTGAAAAGGTGCAACAAAAGAGTAAAAAAAGTGAAACCGGTTGAAAATGCGCAAGAACCTTCCGTCCTCCGAAAGTCAGCATGACGCCGTTATGGATGTCTTTATGGTGATGAGACTCATCATGGCCTTTACCGGCCAATCACGCCCTGTCTTGAGGTTGGAACATCGCATATGACACGGCTCCTATTCCTGCCGTCACCGACGACTATGACAGCATTCTGAAAGGCGTTCTCTTGCGTCTCCGATGCGTAACTTCAAAACGGTTCTTTTCTATCCGTGGACTGTAGGCTTTTTGAATGCTATGCCGTATATGCCGCCGAAAAGGCCATGAAAAAGTCCAAAATACAAGGGGCTGAAAACACAGTTTTTTCAGTCCCTTGACTATCATCATTCAGTGCCTCACGCTTTAACAAGATTCTCTTGAATCGGCTTTCCCTTTTCATAGCTGAGGGCATTTTCCGCCGTTGTAACAGCAATGGCATATAAAGCTTCTTCGGTTAAAAAACCCTGATGCGAGGTGATTACCACATTCGGGAAGGACAAAAGACGGGCTGTTACGGAGCTTTCCAAAATATCATCCTCTCTGTTTTCAAAGACATTGCGGTTTTCCTCTTCGTACACATCCAACCCGACGCCGAAGAATTTGCGGTCTCTGATGCCGGCTATCAAATCCTCTGTACGAATCAGTGCCCCACGGGAGGTGTTAATCAGAATGATACCGTCCTTCATTTTGGCAATACTATCCGAACAAATGAGATGCCGCGTTTCATCGGTCAGCGGACAGTGCAGAGAAATCATATCACTATGCCTTAAGAGTTCATCCAAAGAAACGTATTGAACAAAATCAAGGTCCGGGTTCTCATAAGCGTCGTTTGCCAAGACCTTCATGCCGAATCCGTGACAGATGCGACACATGGCTGCCCCGATTTTGCCGGTGCCGATGATACCGGCCGTCTTACCGTAAAAGTTTTTACCGATGAGTCCCACTAAGCTGAAGTTATTTTCACGAACCTTGATATAGGATTTGTGAATTCTTCTGCCGACGGTAAGGGCCAAGGCCATGGCGTGCTCGGCCACTGCCTCCGGAGAATACCCCGGCACACGCATAACCGTGATACCGGCCTGCTCGGCCGCCTGCAAATCGACATTGTTATATCCGGCACAGCGTAGTAACAGAAGTCTAACGCCGACCTCTTTCAGCCGGCCAAGCACATCCCGACCGACCTCGGAAGCCACAAACACACAGACGGCATCAAACCCTTTTGCCAGACTGGCCGTATGCACCGAAATGTCCGCCTGCAAAAAAGTCATTTCCAAATCGGCATAGCGTTCCTTGCGGATGGACTCAAACGAATCGCAGTCATACGGTTTGGCATCATAAAATAAAATTTTCATACGGGCTCTCCTTTTCCATTCGGTTTTTTGTTATTTCTATTATTCCCCAAAAGTGTTTTAATTTCAAGGTATTTTTCTCTTGAGTATTGGAAAAAAATGTGATACACTAACAGAAATAGGAAGTGACCGCCGTGAAATTGGTATTAGCCTCTGCGTCGCCCAGGCGGCGAGAGTTAATCCGGCTGATTGAACCCGAAACCATCTGTATCACATCACCGACTGACGAAAACGTCCCGTGTGGCCTTTCAAAGGCGGATATTCCGGCCTATTTGGCCTGTCGTAAGGCGGCCGCTGTCGCCAAGGACTATCCGAACGTCCCCGTCATCGGAGCTGACACACTCATCCTACTGGATGATACCTTTCTCGGCAAGCCGAAGGACAAAGCCGATGCTGTTCGAATGCTCTCGATGCTGTCCGGACGAACCCACACCGTTATCACCGGCTGCTGCGTTGTTTTTAACGGAAAAAGGACCGCTTTTTCCTGTGCGACAAAGGTCACCTTTTGGCCGTTAGACGAAAAAACCATTCATGATTATGTGGCCACCGGCGAACCGATGGATAAGGCGGGCTCCTACGGCATCCAAGGTAAAGGCGCTTTGCTGGTTGAATCCATTGAGGGCGATTATAACAATGTTGTGGGGTTGCCGGTTTCCCTGTTGAACAAAAAACTATCGGAACTTTTATCCGGAAAGGACTAATGTAAATGAAGATCGTTTATTCAAAAGATTATGATACCATGGCTCGTAAAGCTGCCAATTTGGTGGGTGCCCAAATTCTTATGAAGCCGAACTGCGTACTTGGTTTGGCAACCGGCAGCAGTCCAATCGGGCTGTATAAAGAGTTGATTCGTCGGTACGAGGCCGGAGAATTGGATTTTTCGGCATGCCATAGTGTCAACTTAGATGAGTATGTGGGACTGGCCAAACAAGACCCCCACAGCTATGCCTACTTTATGAATGACAATCTGTTCTCCCATATCAACATTCCCAAAGAGAATACCAACATCCCGGACGGCACCAATCTCGATGCCGAGGATGAATGTGCCCGCTATGAAAAAGTCATGGCCGACTTAGGCGGTATTGATTTGCAGGTACTGGGCATCGGTCACAACGGTCATGTCGGCTTTAACGAGCCGGAGGATTGCTTCCAAAAGGCCACCCACTGTGTGGATTTGAAGGAAAGCACCATTGCCGCCAACACCCGTTTCTTTGATAAAAAGGAAGATGTGCCCAGAAAGGCCTATACCATGGGCATTATGAGCATTATGAACGCCAGAAAGATTGTTTTGCTGGCCTCGGGCGAAAGCAAGGCAGACATCATCTATCGGATGGCCACCGGACCGATCACCCCACAAATACCGGCCTCTGTTTTGCAACTGCATCAGGATGTCACGGTATTCTGTGACGAGCCGGCACTTTCGGTTATGCTGGAAAAGGCACCCGAACTGGTCAATGGCAGACCGCAATGAAAAAACTGACCGCTTATATGGCCGACTACAAGAAAGAATGTGTGTTGGCGCCTCTCTTTAAGCTGCTGGAAGCTGTCTTTGAATTATTTGTCCCGTTGGTAATTGCTCGCATGATTGATTCGGGCATTCCGTCGGGATCGAACAGGACCGTAGTGTTATACTGCGGTCTTTTGGTCATTCTGGGAATCGTAGGGCTTGTCTGCTCGGTTTCGGCACAATACTTTGCCGCCAAAGCCGCCGTCGGTTATGGCTGTCAGGTGCGCCGTTCTCTGTTTCGGCATATCAACACCCTCTCTTTCTCAGCTGTGGATCAATTCGGCTCCTCAACCCTCATCAACCGGATGACCGGCGACATCAATCAAATGCAATCAGGCATCAATTTAACTTTGAGACTGTTATTGCGTTCACCGGTGATTGTCTTCGGTGCCATGATCATGGCCTTTACCATTGATGTGCGTGCCTCTTTGATTTTTGTTGCCGTCATTCCGCTTTTGTCTTTGATCGTTTTCGGCATTATGGCGGCCGGTATGCCGTTATATAAAAAGGTACAAACCAATCTTGACCGTGTGACAGCCGCCACCAGGGAAAACCTGGCCGGTGTGCGTGTGATTCGTGCCTTTTGCCGAGAATCAAAGGAGATTAGCGACTATAAGGACAAAAATCAGGTCTTAGCCAAAGCCCAAATCACCGCTGCCCGTGTGGCGGCTTTGATGAATCCGCTGACCTATGTGCTCATCAATCTGGCCATCCTATTACTCTTGCGCACCGGTGCCGTTCGGGTCAACAGCGGTTTGCTGACAACCGGACAGGTTGTCGCCTTATACAATTACTTGGCTCAAATTCTCGTGGAGCTGATTAAAATGGCCAATGTCATTATCAATATCAACAAATCCTTAGCCTGTGCCAAACGGATTCGTGCCGTCTTAAACACTGCTCCCGGCATGAAAAACGGGACTCAAACACCCGGCGGTGTCGGGCGGGTCGTCTTTGATCATGTGACCTTTTGCTATGAGGGCAACAGCCGTCCGTCCTTAACGGATATTTCCTTCACGGCCGATCCGGGACAAACCATCGGTATTATCGGCGGTACCGGCAGCGGTAAAAGCACCCTGGTTCAGTTAATCGGTCGCTTTTACGATGCAACCGACGGTGCTGTCCTTTTAGGCGGCACCAATGTCAAGGGTTATGACCTGACCGCCTTGCGTAAGGCCATAGCCTATGTGCCGCAAAAAGCCGTACTGTTTAAGGGAACCATCCGTGACAATCTGTCCTTTGGCGGCAATCGTGACGAGGCCGTTCTGCTCTCCTCGCTTCATGCCGCCCAGGCCGATGACATTCTTAAGAGTCGACCGGAAGGCTTGGATGCACCCGTAGAGGCCGGCGGACGCAACTTTTCGGGCGGTCAACGGCAACGGCTGACCATTGCCCGTGCTTTGGTGAGACGCTCCGATGTGCTGATTTTAGACGACAGCTCCTCGGCCTTGGACTTTGCCACCGATGCCGCCTTACGGCGCAGTTTAGCAGCGCTTGACTGGAATCCCACCATTTTCGTTGTTTCTCAGCGCACCGGCACCATTGCCCACGCCGACCGCATTTTGGTGCTGGATAACGGTGTCCTGGTCGGCAACGACACCCATGAAAATTTGCTGGAGAACTGTCCGGTTTACAGAGAAATTCACGAAAGTCAGCATAAGAAAGAACCGTCGGGAGGTACAACAGCATGAAAAATACCTCTTTGATTCTACAAAAACTGCTTCGGCGAATCGGGCGCTATCGCATTCTTTTGTTTGTTTCGGTTCTGTTATCCTTGTTTTGCGTTCTGCTCACGCTGTATTTGCCTCTATTGATCGGCCGGGCGATTGACTGCCTCATCGGGCCGTCACAGGTTGATTTTGCCGGAATCGGTCAGCTTCTTGTTCGGGCTTTATGGGTCATAGCGGTCACGTCACTGCTTAACTGGGTGATCAGCACGCTGAATAACCGCCTGGCCTACCATGTGGTTAAGGATTTACGCAACGAAGCCTTTGCCCGGTTACAAAGACTGCCTCTTTCCTATTTGGATGTAGCCGGAAACGGAGATTTGCTCAGCCGTATCATCACCGACACCGATCAAGTATCCGACGGATTGCTGATGGGCTTTACCCAACTGGCCACCGGTGCCTTTACCATTTTGGGAACGCTGTTTTTTATGCTTCGTTTGCATGCCGGAATGGCCGGCGTGGTGATCGTTCTAACGCCCTTATCCGTTTTGGTTGCCTCCTTTATTGCCAACCGCACCCATCATCTGTTTGTAAGGCAATCTATCGCAAGAGGAGAACTGACCGACTATACTGACGAAATGATCGCGGGCAGAAAGCTGGTTGCCGCCTTCACCAGAGAGCAAGAGGTCGCACAGGACTTCGACCGTCTTAATGACAAGCTACGGGACTGCTCCACCAAAGCCGTGTTCTTTTCATCGCTGACCAACCCCTGTACCAGATTTGTGAATGCCCTTGTCTATGCCGTTGTGGCTTTGTGCGGGGGCTTGTTTGCCATCGTCGGAGGTATATCGGTAGGCGGTTTAGCCTGCTTTTTAAGCTATGCCAACCAATATACCAAGCCCTTTAACGATATCTCATCGGTAGTAGCCGAACTGCAAAACGCTTTGGCTTGTGCCGGACGGGTGCTTGAACTCATTGAGCAACCCACCGAAACACCCGATGATGATTTGCCCGATTTACCACCGGCCAGGGGAGCCATTGAGGCGACACAGGTATGCTTTTCCTATGTTCCCGGACGGCCGCTGATTGAGCACTTAAATCTGACCGTTACGCCCGGACAGCGGATTGCGATTGTCGGGCCGACCGGTTGCGGAAAAACCACCCTCATCAACCTGTTAATGCGATTCTACGATGTTAACAGCGGTGTTTTGTCGGTTGACGGGCATGACATTCGCCGGGTTAATCGCACCTCATTACGCCATGAATACGGCATGGTCTTACAGGAAACCTGGTTAAAAAATGCCAGTGTCCGTGAGAATTTGCTGATGGCCAAGGAGGACGCCACCGGTGAGGAATTAGCCGACGCCTTGAAGAAAGCCCATGCCGACGGCTTTGTCGGTCAACTGCCCAACGGCATTGACACCGTGTTAGGCGAGGACGGCGGCAGTCTGTCCGGCGGTCAAAAACAGCTTTTGTGTATCGCCCGTATTCTGTTACGGCTGCCGCCTATGCTGATTTTGGACGAAGCCACCTCCTCCATTGACACCCGTACCGAACAAAGAATTCAGGATGCCTTTGCGGAATTGATGAAGGGACGCACCACCTTTGTGGTTGCCCATCGCTTGTCCACCATTAAAAATGCCGACCGCATTTTGGTGATGAACAACGGCCATATCATGGAGCAAGGCACTCACAAAGAGCTATTAAAGAAAAACGGCTTTTATGCCAAACTATACAACAGTCAATTTGAGCAGGTGACAGAATGAAACCCATAGCCGTGATTTACACCGACTTTAAGGAAAAATTCGGCATTCCCCGTCAAAGCGGTCTGGTGGATGAGTTAATCGGAGAGATTGTCTTTGAGACACCCTACCGCTGTGAGGAGGCCTTAAGAGGTCTTGAATGCTTTTCGCACATTTGGCTGATTTGGGAATTCTCACAAGCCAAGCGGGAAGATTGGTCGCCTACGGTGCGACCGCCCCGATTAGGCGGCAATCGACGCATGGGGGTCTTTGCTACCCGTTCTCCCTTTCGCCCGAATCCCATCGGCCTTTCCTGTGTAAGACTCGTTGACATCAAGAAGACAGCCGATAAAGGAACCGTGCTGATTGTGGCCGGTGCCGATCTCATGGACGGTACGCCAATTTTTGACATCAAACCGTATCTGCCCTATGCCGACGCCCACCCCGAGGCCACCGGCGGTTTTACCGACGAAACGGTTTTTAAGGAAATGGATGTATCGGCAGATCCGGAATTGCTGAAAAAACTGCCCAGCGATAAGAGAAATGCTTTGTTGGCCGTATTGCGTCAAAATCCCCGTCCCTCATACCAACACGACAGCGAGCGGATATACGGGATGCGCTTTGCCGACTATGATGTTCGCTTCCGCTACACAAAGAACGGACTGACCATCATCGATATTTTGTCGGTATAAGTCGAAGAGAGCCGAACACCGTACGGTTTCGATGGCCGCCTTTTCCACACGGCTTTGCCCCTTTCCTTTCATTTTTTCTTGATTTTACAATATACAAAAAAAGCGGAAAAACCGATGGTTTTTCCGCTTTTTGTAAATGAGAATCAGAAACGAAAATGTGTAATACGAGCCGGTGTGACAATAGCGCCGTACTTGTATTGTTTAGCATCCTCCCCGGCATTGCCGAGCGGTTGTAATGGTTCCTCCAACTCAGTAATAACCGACAGCTTGCCGTCAAGATAATCGCCCAGTGTCTGATAGCAATCCTCTAAACGAAGCATCAAACCGCCGAAACGAATATCCTGCACTTCAAATCCGTTGCCCTTGTTTTCCTTCATCCACTGATAACGCAGCGTTTGATAAAACGCCTTGATTTTTTCAATGGCTACCGGATATTCCTCGCGCACGGTACGCAAAGCCTCTTTATCCCCGGCCTCATAAGCGGCACGGGTACGCTTGCCCAAGGACAGCTTTACGCTCATGGCCTCGCACAGAGCCGCCGCATTCTTGAACAAATAGCCGTAAGTCGGCGTATCGGCCAAAGCATTCAGTTCCTTGGCGTGATTCCGATAATTTTCCTCCCATTCGGGATAATCATCGGTAATGACATATTCGTAAATACCGAGGAACGGGTCGCCGTAGAACATATGACGATCGGGCGATTCATAATGCGCTTCCAGCGCAGCCCCTTTGGTGCTGGGGTAATCCAGTTTCATAAAATCATCAAATGACACACCGAACAGTTTTTCAAAGCCCTTCTTAATAGAGGCCATATCGTCGTTACCACGATACCGTTCGGCCGCATAATACAAAGTGGGCAATACGCTGAATTTTGAGGTTTCGTTTCCGTCATCGCCCCAACAAGTGACGATAAAGTTTCCAACATTATGTTCACGACAGCTTTTGGCCGCCACACCCAAATTGTGCTGTGCCAGCACATTGTGCGGTGTAAAGCCACTCCAAGTCAGACCGCCGCCGGCAAACCAAATAGGATTATGAAAATGCTGATGTGCCTCAAGCATGGTGTCGCACTGCTTTTTTTCTGAAGTGAAATAATCCCAATATACAAGGCCCACACCTTCGGGAACACGGTCGGCAATTTCGGGCGTAATGACATCTGAATTATCATAATGATAGTACTGACCGTCCGCCAAGGCAAAGAACATATCACTCCACATAATCGGCTCAAGTTCATAGCTCTTGGCCATATCGCTCACCCGTTTCAGATGACGCTCCAGTAAGTCAAAGTGATCCACATAGCCGTGTTTGTCAAAATAGCGGCCGCGGCCGATACCGTAGGCCTCATCCATACCGATATGAACCTTCTTTGAATGAAAGCACTCCTTGACCGTTTTGAACATAGAGTCAATCAGCTCGTAGGTTTTTTCTTCGTCCACCAACAGCGTATCGCCTTGGTCACACAGTCCCTCATAGGGTCTCCAACGGAAAATATGACCCAAATGACCGAGCGTTTGAATGCAGGGAATCAGTTCAATACCGTGCTCCTCACCGTACTGAACCATTTCTTTAAGCTCTTCACGGCTATACCGGCCACGAAGATACCCGAACATCGGCTGATTGTCCAATTCATAGGTTTCCTCGGTATACAGCATCAGCATATTGTAGCCCATCTTCTCAAGGCAATCAATATAACGCTTGACCTCACTGACCTTCATAACAGCATTTCTCGAACAATCGATCATGCTGCCTAAATACTTTTTTTCCATACAACCACCACTTTTTTATAGTAGCATATCCTATCAGAGCATGCAATCATTGTTTCATAATTCCGTCTTGGACTGCAGAGCATCACAACATATTGGCGCCGGCTGTTTGAATGTAGCGATTATCCTTAAAGTTTTCATTGGGTTCGTGGATAGCCAAAACCGGTTCTTCCAATTCTTCAATGTGATCAATCAACCCGTCGCGGTAATCTATTAAGCGCTGCTTACAATCATCCAGACGCTGTTTTAAGCCGCCCAAGCGAGCCGCCTGTACCTCGAAGCCATAGCCCTTGCGCTCTTTGTACCACGTCGTACGCAATGCCTGATAGAAGGCATCGACCTTTTCACGAACGAGATCGTAACGGGCAATTAGCTCGTCCAACCCCTTCTTATCGCCGGACAAATACATGGTTCGGGTGCAAACGCCCAAATCCATTTTGTGTCGGATCACATCGCACAGTGCATAAGACGTTTTGAACAAATACCCGTATGTCGGATCTTCGCATAGTGGACGGAAACTTTCAAGATAACCGGCATATCGTGCATCAAACTCCGCCATATCGGCCGGTACCAAGTCGTCATAAATGCCGCAGAACGGATCATTATACAGAACCGGTTTTTCGGAATTGAAGGTGCTTTTCGGGTTGTTCAAATAATTCACGGCATCATCCTGACGGCAGAAATCATCAAAATCAATCCCAAACATGGCCTTGAACTTCTGTTTTATATCATCTAAATCGTTGTTGCCGTGCAGCACCTGGGAAGCATAGAAGAAAGCCGGCAGCGAACCGAAGACAGAGGCCTCGCCGCCATCATCGCCCCACTGCGTAATGCAAATATTTTCGACACCGGCTTCTGCGCAACAGTGCAGCGATCTGCTCATCCAATAAACGGCCGAACGGTTATGTGACACAAAACCTGTCCAAGAATTGACGCTGGCCGAAAACCATATCGGACGATTAAACCGGCGGTGTGCCTCAATCATGGTGCGGCACTGCTGTTCGCTGGGGAAGTAGTCCCAATAAATCACCTCTGCGTCTTCCGGGAACAACTTGACAATATCGGGTGTGATGATATTTGGGTCATTCACATAATACTCGCCGCCGGTGGCCTGCCGGAAGAAGGTATCGGCATCAATAACGGGCGTAAAGCCGTATTTATGAGCAATCTCGCTCACCCGTTTCATATGTTTGCCCAAAATCTCAAACGGGTTTTCGTATCCGTGCTTTTTCAAATACTTACCAAGACCGAGCGCCGCAGCTTCATCCATACCGATCTTTGCCACATCGGTTTTGTAGCATTCGCGCCAAGTGGCAAACATCTTTTCAATCAAAGCATACGTTTCTTCCTCGCCCACAAGCATAACATTTTGATTGTCTCTGATTTTTGAATACTTGGACCAACGGAACATCCTTTCCATATGCCCGAGTGTTTGGAAACACGGAATCATTTCCACACCGTGCTGTTCGCCGAAGGCGGTCAACTCCTTGAGGTCATCCTTGGAATAGCGGCCACGCATATAACCGAACAGTGGCTCACCTTCAACCTCGTAGGTATCTTCTGTATATAAAAGCAAGGCGTTATAGCCCATTTTTTCCATCAATACAATCAGCTTTTTGAATGATTCTATCGTTAGGACGCTGTTTCTTGAACAGTCAATCTGCATACAGATTCTCTTAACAGACATACTCTTTCCTCCTAAAAAAAGGAAATCACACCCTGATTTGCATCATTGATGTATGATTTCCTCCTCTTTGTTATATTTACTTAATAAGGTGAGCGGTGATTAGTTGCACTCAGCCGTCAAGGGGCCTTCCAAGTCCTTCAGATAGAACAGTCTACCCGGCAAGGTGGGCATATAGCTGGAAGTGATCCATCTTGTGGGCCCGTAACGCAAAGTCATCCAAAAGCTCATGCCCTGCCACTGCATGCCGCGGTTCATGGCACCGTCGCAACCGCCGATGGCATAATCGGCCTTTAAGAACAAGCCCGGGCCGATGGTGTTGGCACGGCAAGGCACCAGAGTCGTACGGGACTTAAAGCTGGTGATCGCATTCTGCTCAATGGTGAGCGGATGCAATTTGGCACCGATGCGATACGGAGCCTCTTTCCAAGCCTCGTCGGTATCGAAATCAGCAGCAAACATCGGCTCCCAGAAGGCGATGTGGCACATACGGCCGATGCCGTAAACCAAAACCAATTTGGCACCCTCGGCCTTTAACTTGGCAATCTTTTCGGGATAGGTCGGCAAATTTTCCTTGGTGGCGAAGTTGCGCTGATTTTCCGGAACGGTCAATTCGCCCAGCGGATTGAACAAAGCCTGACGCATAGCGTTCTGGAAAGCGGCCGGATCATCAGCGGCCAGGGTATTACCCTCACCGTCAGCCCATTCGTCCATGTTAAAGGTATACACATGGTCGCACTTAACATTCCATTCTTTCAGGAAATAAACAGCCCACTTATACATACCCATCGGGCCAACCGGTAAAATAATGGCCAGCTTCTGACCCTCATCCCGAGCCTTTTTGATTTGAACGGCGATCTCGTGACCCATATAGGTGTCGAACTCATAAATGTTGTCACACTTGATCGGATTAAAATCCTTGTTCCAGAAGCTCTGACGCTCTTCTACCTTGTTGGCCGGATCGCAACAAGCATCAATGCGGGCCATATCCCAGCCGGCCGGATAAAAGCCTTCCAGCAGAGAGCCCTTGACAGTATCTTCAAATTTCATGATAATGACCTCCTCATTATTTATGGTTGATATTCTTCGATCAATGCCTTTAAGCCGGCATAATCTCTCATGGCTGTTGTGGCACCTTTTGCCATCACACAGCAGGCACCGGCCGCATTACCAAACAAAGCACATTCCCTAAAGCTGTGCCCCATGGAAAGCGCTGCCAAAAAGCCGGAGCAGAAGCTATCCCCTGCCCCTGTGGTGTCCACTGCTTTCACCTTAAAGATCGGGAGAACCTCTCCCTGATCCGTTCGGTTTTCACGGATGTAACAGCCCTTGCCGCCCATCTTGATCACCACACTGCCCACGCCCTTATCAAAAAAGCTATCGGCAATTTTTTGCGGATCGGTTTCGCCGCCCGACAACTCGATGGCTTCATCAATGCTGGGCAGAAAAATGTCCAAATACGGCAGACATTGATCCAGCACCTGACTCCACCGACCGTGACTGTCATAGCAGACATCCAAAGCCGTGGTTTTGCCCATTTCCTTACAGCGTTTCAAAAAGGCGGCTGTCTGTTCACCGTCGAAGGTGTTCATTAAAAAGCTGCCGGTCACAAACACGATAGCGGCCTGTTCAACCTTATCAAAATCAATATCCGACAGGCTAAAGGTACCGTTGGCGCCCACGCAATGCAAAAAAGTACGTTCCCCCGTGAAATCTGACAAGACGACCGACGACGAGGTTTGCGCCGAAGCATCCCGTTTTACCGAAGACGCATCAATGTTTTTTTCCTGCAAAGAACGAATCAGAAAATCTCCGAAGGCATCCTGTCCGACCTTGCCGATCACGGCACTTTTAGGGCCGATTTTGGCAATATTGATGGCGGCTGTCATGGCGTTACCGCCGGTATACATCCCGATACTGTCCACCTGGGACAACAGCCCCTTACCGGGCAGGGCATCCACCGGCTTGGTGATGACATCAGCCACCATTATGCCGACACACAATACATCTATCACGGCAGTAGCCTCTTCGTGGTCAACTTATGGTCGGCCAGGCAGGGACGGAAGCCCTCGGCATAAACGGCACCGCACTGCATCCCGCGGAATCTTGAAATAACCTTTGCCTGCTCGATAACATCAACATTGTCATGATCCATCAGCCACTTTATCTGGCTTTCGTGGCAAGCCAACATCTTAAGCTTCAACTCGGTTTCTTCCGTAACATCCACATACTCGGTGGGAATAAAGTTGATACCGGCGGAATTCTCCACATAGTAAAGCGGCGTTACCTCACAGGCCGGATATTCACCCGGCTCATAATGCGGCACGCTGGCGGCAAAGGATGCATCAAAGACCAAACGAGCTACCGCCACATGGTCAGCCATGTAATCGTTCGGGTCATGCGTCAAAATCAAATCGGGTTTTGCTTTACGGATGATTTGAACCAACTTATCTCTGACAGCCTTGCTTCCTTCATACAAATCCAAATCTCCCACATCACAGGTTACCACATCAAATCCACCCATGGCGCAGGATCGAGCCGCTTCGGCAATACGAATCTCGCGAAGCTCCTCCGGTTCAATGACCACATGACCCATGTTGCCGTTGCAAACATGGCAAACCGTCACATGATCGCCCCGTTTAACACACTTAAGAAGTGTGCCGCCGCAGTTGATTTCCATGTCATCGGGATGGCAGGTAATCGCTAATACATTCATGGTGTATCCTCCTTTTACATTGCGTGACAGCCTTGTGTCACAAAGGGAAAAAGCCATTGACTTTTTCTTATTTGTATGATAGCATCAAAGCAGTCATAATTCAATGCACAAATATACTTTATTAGTGTACTTTTGTATACAGGAGGTGACAAGCCACGAAAGCGCAGTTCACCAGTCAAACCCTTCAACAGGTTATCAGCATCAGCCGGATTCAATCCATTCATTATTTTGAGTTCAAATCAGATTTTTGCTTTGACGGAGAAACCCACGATTTTTGGGAACTTGTCTATGTGGATAAAGGCACCGCCGTGGTTACAGCCGGAGAGCGAGCCTTTGATTTGCGTGTCGGTGAGGTGGTCTTTCACAAACCGCAGGAATTCCATGCTCTGCGCGCCGACCCAAACGATCCGCCCAATGTCTTTATCGTGTGCTTTTGTTGCCGCTCGCAGGCCATGAACTTCTTTGCCGGCAAGCACATGACCGTCCCCACCCCCCTGCGACCCTATATAGGAGAAATCATCACAGCCGGCCAGGATACCTATTACCTAAACCATGACAGCCCCTATGCCGTCGGTCTGCGCAAAAGAGAGGACGCTCCGTTTGACGGCGAACAACTGATTCGCTTGAATTTAGAACTGTTTTTGCTCAAATTGCGGCGCTACGGACGCCTGTCCTCCCCCAAAAGTCCTGTAGACGATCACGCCGACCGTTTGACGCGCCGCATGATGGAACGACTCAACGACAGTGTTTACAGTCGCATCAGCGTGGACAGCCTATGTCAGGAGCTTGGTTTTTCCCGTGCCTACCTTTCGGCTCACTTCAAAAAAAATACCGGCCGTACCATCACCCAGTATTTGACCGAACTGAAAATCAAAGAAGCCAAATACCTCATTCGTAAAGAACGCTATTCCGTTGCACGCATTTCGGAGTTTTTATGCTATGACAACCCGCATTATTTTTGTCGGGTTTTCAAAAAGCAGACCCAAATGACCCCCAAGCAATACCGCAACTCGGTTCTGTTTGATCCGAAGGAACAGCCGTAAACATATATCACATAAAAAGCCACGCCTCGGCAGGTATCCAAAGGCGTGGCTTGATCGTATTATGAATTATTCGTCCGGCTGAACGGCAATCGTTCTAAAGGTAGACGGTTGATGAAAATCGTCATCGCCGTCCGGCATCGGGAAATAGGACAGCAGATGATACACCGGCGTTTCATCCCCGCATTTATACAAATTGCCGACAACATACCGACAGGTCTTAATATCAAACTGCGGATAATACTTTTTGATGAAGTTAAAGGGGATATGATAAGACACAGTCCACTGATCGGGTTCAATGTTAACCTTAATATCAAAGCTCTCAATTTCTTCGACCTTCAGCGGTTCGAAAATGTACCGATCCTTCCGGAAGGCCGGATTCATTGCCCCATTGGCATTGACCTCAAAATTGATATACCGGTCGGAATGTTCGGGATCAAAGTTCACAAAGAACTCAGCACAGCTATCCTTATGTACCGGATCAAAATGATGGGTGTACACCCGTGTCGGATCGGATTCGGTGATAACATACCGCACGCAAAAACCGGCATCATCATAACTGATATAAGCCGTAACCGTCGGTTTGTAGTCATACTTACCCCAATCCTCACACGCAATCCGCATAGGTTCGGCAAACTGATTATCCTGTTTTTTAATCGTAACCACCACAAAAACCTCCTTAAAGTTTTCCTTGCAAATAGTATACGGTTAGCCTATAATAATGTCAAGAATGAATTGTAGGGAGCGGATACGATTGAAACGATTTCTTTGCTTGTGTTTGGCACTTGTCTTAATGCTTTCCTGTCTGCCCGGCCTGCCGGTGTCGGCCGACGATGAACCGCTGAAAATTTTGGCCATCGGCAACAGTTACTCCAACGACACGACCGAATATGTTTCCCGTATTGCCCGGGGGCTCGGTATCAAGGTCGAAGTCACCAGTCTGTATTATCCCGGTTGCACGCTGAAAATGCATGTTTACAAATATGAGAATGACATCCCCGACTATGTGCTGTTTGTGGACGGCAATTGTGACTGGAAATATATGACCCTGAAAGAGGTCTTGGCCGCCAAGCAGTATGACATCATCACCTTTCAGCAAAGTCCCTCCGGCTGTCAGGATTTCTCCACCTACTACACTCCCGAGAACCCCTATTTAACCAAATTGGCCGACTATGTGCGGGTCCAACAGCCAAACGCCAAGTTCATGATTCACCAAACCTGGGCGTTCTGTGAAGAGGCTTGTCACGGCGGCGGCGAATACACCGTTGTGTATTATGACACCACTGCCGATATGTTTAAGGAAATCGAAGAGAACTATCGAAAGGCCTCTGCATTATTGGGCAATATCCCGATTATTCCGTTCGGCAAAGCGGTGCAAACGGCCGTGGATGAATTCGGCTATGACCCCAGTTATCAAGGCAACCCCACCGTGTATAATGATCTCATCAGCCACATGAACAAAACCGGCAGCTATTTGACCGGCTGTGTTTTCGTAGAGTCCATCTTCGGTGTTGACTGTCGCAAAACCTCCTTTACCGATTACATGAAGGATGCATCCCTACTCCAAGAAATCGCTCACGAGGTCGTGACGGGTGAACAATCCACCCTTTATGAAAACGGCATTCGTGCCTTTGGCGATGAAAACGGTGTCATCATTTATAAGGACTCCCGTCCTGTCCCCGAAAACGGCGAAGTCACCATTCCAACCACCCTGGGCGGAAAAACCGTGACCGGTATTAATAAACATATTTATGCCGACGCCTACGGCATTCAAACCGTCTATGTTCCACAGACCGTTCGTAAAATCGATGTAGGCGCTCTCGACGGCCTTAAGGTGGTCTATGTCAAACCGGAGCCCGAGGAAAAAGCGTCCTCCTTCCCCGTTTTGCCCGTTTGTATCGGCGGTGCCGTTCTGATAGGCGGTGTTACAATGATTCTCTTGATCGTCCGCTTAAAAAAGAGAAAAACGGCCGTCCCTACCGCAACGGCGCAACCGATACCCGACGAAAAAATAACACCGTCGGCACCGACCGACATTAAGGAGTGATTGACTATGGGCAAAAAAATCATGGTTTTCAGCATTGACGACGGCACGCTGGACGATTTCAAGGTCACCGAAATCATGAACTGCTACGGCATTAAGGGAACCTTTAACATCAATTCCGGCCGTATGGGAACAGGTGGCATTTTCCGTCAGCACGACACCGACATCCGGCATTACCGGGTAAAAGAAGAGGATTACCCCGCCCTTTATGCCGGTCATGAAATCGCCGGTCACACCATCAACCACCTAAAATTAACCTTACTGAATGATGCCGAGGTAATCCGTCAGGTGGAAGAGGATCGAAAGACACTTTGCCGTGTCAGCGGCCAAGAGGTCATCGGACTGGCTTACCCGGAGGGCAATCCAAACTACGATGACCGTGTGGTGGAGATTATCAAAAAACATACCGGTGTTCAATATGCCCGAACAGGTGTGACCAAGGGCGATTTTTCTTTACCGAAGGACTTTTACCGCTGGGACATCAACGCCCATTTGACAAGCCCGACTGTTTTTGAAAAACTGGAGGCCTTCAAAAAAGAGGAATGTGACGAAGATCGCCTGTTTTTAATGTTCTTCCACGGCTATAATTTGCAGGTAGACGGCTACCGATACGGCTTTGATTTCCACGATTGCTTTGCCCATTTAGAGCGCATTTGCGAAGCCTTGGCCAAAGAGAATTACTGCTTTATGACCATGGGCGATGTTTGGCGTTATATGACAAAGCAAGACTGACAGGTCGGGCCTTCCATTAAGCAGAAGGGAATCCTACCCCACACGCCTTATACATGAAAATGATCCGTTTGACTTAACCTTGTCGCAAGTCATACGCCTGTGTGACGGCACTTAACGGTTTCGTCAAAGCAAAAAATTGTCTGTTTGTAAGGTTCGAAGAAGTGTCTGCCGACGGATTTTCTGTACGGTGAAGTCTTGCATCGGCAGCCGGGCTGACGCCTTTCCAAGACGAGCGCCAAGCCATGCCGAAAAGACGGCCGGCGACACCGTATGGTGTTCGGCTCTCTAAGACTTAAGCCAAAACCCTTAAATTTGTATTGACTTTTCTATGACTTTTTTGTATAATAGCGTAGTGGTATGTGTATAAGGGCGTTTGTCCCCTTTTACACAAGTTTTCAATAAGGAGGTCTCAAAATGAAGCGTACCTATCAGCCGAAGAAATTGCACCGTAAAAAAGAGCACGGCTTTTTGAAGAGAATGGCAACTGCCAACGGTCGCAAGGTGCTGGCCCGTCGCCGTGCAAAGGGCAGAAAGCAGCTCACATACTGATGACCACTTGTGGGGGCGGACTTCCATACAGCAAAGTCATCCGCTTTGCTGCATCGAAGTACGCCCTTCTGTGGTTTTTTCGACAAGTTTTTGTCCAAGGGTCTTGCAATGAAAGTACAGAAATTCAAGCTAAACAAAGATTTCCGCCGTCTATACGGTCGGGGAAAACCGTATGTATCCGATCACTTTGTCATGTATGTCATGCGTAGCCGCTTCGACGGCGTCAGACTGGGCATCACCACCGGCAAAAAGATCGGCAACGCCGTCTGTCGTAACCGTGCCAGACGGGTACTGACTGCTGCGTTTCGTCAGAATGTCAATGACCTCTTGCCCGGTGTGGACCTTGTTCTTGTGGCCCGCACCCGTATTTTATCCGTTAAAAGCACACTGGTAGCCGAAGAAATGCGTAGGGGCTTTTTGCAGGCCGGTGTGGTACATTCATGTTAAGATGAAACGAATTTTGTTGTTTCTGATCCGATTTTATCAAAAAAACATCTCTCCCCTTAAGGGTTCCTCCTGTTGTCGCTTTATTCCTACCTGTTCGGCTTATGCCATTGAAGCTTTGGAGGTTCACGGCGTGCTCAAGGGCAGTGCGCTGACCCTTTGGCGTCTTTTACGGTGTCATCCCTTCTGCAAGGGCGGATATGATCCGGTACCTCCTAAAAAGACATCAAATAAACAAAAACCATAAATTCAGGATGGTGAAAATAAATGGGATTCCTGCAACCGGTCTTTAATATCATTAACCAATATGTATTTTCCTATGTACTTCGCTTTTTTACCGGCTTAACAGGCGGTAGTTTTGCGGCCGGTATTTTTTTGTTCACGCTGGTCATCAACATTGTACTGATTCCGTTAAGTATCAAAAGTCAAAAGGCCTCTGTTCAACAGATTAAGCTCAAGCCCAAGATGGATGAACTCAAGAAAAAATGCGGTGACGATCGACAGAAATATCAAGCGGCCACCTCCAAGTTGTACCAAGAGGAAAACGTTTCCTTGGGCGGCGGCTGTTTGCCGAGCATTATTCGTTTGCTCTTGATCATGTGCGTGTACTATCTGGTCATCAGCCCCGTCACCTATTTGGCTCCGCAGATTCCGACCGAAACGCTCAATAATGCTAAGATTGCCGCCGATGCCCAGCAGAATTACCGTGCCGAACTGATTGTCATTGAAAAGGCGCTGGACGGCACAACAAAAGACGAAAGCCTTGCCGCTGTTGCCGAGGGTATCAGGGATATTGACTTTAACCTGTTCGGTAAATTGGATTTGACCAAAACGCCCAAGTTTTCCTTGAACTTCTCACATGTCACCAAGGATGATTTGATTTTGTGGATTATCCCGTTCTTGTCCTTCGCCTGCGCCATGTTCTCAAGTGTCATTTCACTTCTGCAACAAAAGCGGGTCAATCCGGGGGCGCCGAATATGGCCGGTATGATGTTGACCATGCCGATACTTTCGCTGGTTATTGCTTTCAGTGCTCCGGCCGGTTTGGGCTTTTACTGGGCTTGCTCCTCGCTGATCGGCGGTTTGATTCAGGCAGGCGTTCAGGAGCTGCACGGCCCTTATAAGATGATTGCTAAAGAGCAGGCCAAGGCTTTAATGGCCCAGTCTGCCAAAGAACAGAAATTGCTGGCCGCCAAAGACGGTCTGGAGTAAGAAAAGAGGTTTTTCTTGTGATTAAAGAAGCTACCGGCACAGCCGATACAATAGAAGAAGCAAAAGAAAACGCCATTGCGTTGCTGAACGCCGATGCCGACGCCGATATTCAATTTGATGTTTTGGAAATGCCCAAACCCAAGGTTCTCGGCCTGTTCGGTGGCAGTAAAGCCGTCGTTCGTGCTTTCATTGAACTGCCCGATCCCGTTAAGCCAAAGGAGCGCAAAAAGGCAGAGGAGAAGACAAGCCGTCCTGTTAAACCGGCCGGCAAGAAAGAATCAAAAGCGCCTGTTAAAAACAACGAACCTGCCAAAGAAGCCAGACCGGCCAAGTCCGCTTCCCAGGACAAGACCGTTCGTAAGGACGAGCCGGTTTACAGTGAGCCCGTCGCTGCCGCTGATTTAGAGGCAAACAGCCCTGCCGCCAAAGCCGTGGCCTATGTCCAAACCGTTTTGAAGGGTTTAGGCTGTGAAAATATTGAGATTCAGGTTGCCTTGCGTGATGGCGGTGCAAAAATTATGCTATTGGGCGAGGGCTTAGGTGTGGTTATCGGCCACCGCGGCGAAACGCTGGATGCTTTACAGTATTTGTCCTCCTTGGCTGCCGGAAGCTCTAACGGTTATTTCAAAGTCGCTTTGGACATTGGAAATTACCGTGAAAAGAGAGAAAGAACACTGGTTTCCTTGGCCAATCGCATTTCCAACCAGGTTTTGCGCACCGGCCGCAGTCGTTCCTTAGAGCCTATGAATCCATACGAAAGACGCATCATTCATACCGCCGTTCAGGAAATCGGAGGGGTGGTTTCCAATTCCGTCGGTGAAGGTGCCTCTCGTCGTGTGGTTATCAGCCCCGAAGGCGGTTCAAACCGTCCATCCCGCAAAGCCGGTTTGTGTGACCGCAACCAGGATAAACACTGTTCCGATCGGTCGACATCCGCTAAGACACAAACCGTTGATGCAAACCGCGAACCGGTCATAGATTCAAGCGATTTTCCCCTATACGGAAAAATTCGTTAATGCAGATATCAGGGTAAGGACTTCCTGCTTTTTCTATTTAAGAAGGGTGATTGTCTTATGTCTATAGATGCCTGTTTTAACACAGTTGACCGCTTAAAGGACGAGTATTTAGCCCTTTTGATTGATTTGTGCAACATTGAAAGCAACTCATACGACAAAGAAGGTGTTGACCGCGTGCTGGCCTACCTTCTTAAACACGCAAACACGCACGGCTATGAAAGTGTTGTGGAAGAATTTGATCATGCCGGCAATGTAGCGGCGCTGACCTATAATCAGGATGATTCTCTGCCCCTTATCTGTCTGTCGGCTCACATGGACACCGTTCATCCTAAAGGTTTGTTCGGTTATCCGCCGGTCAAAGAGGATGCACAATACTTATACGGCCCCGGTGTGTCGGATTGCAAGGGCGGTATTGCGTTGGCACTGTTGTGCATGGCCTCTTTACAGGAAATCGGTTTCAAAAAGGCCTCTATCCGGCTGATTTTACAATCGGACGAGGAGGTTTCTTCCGTTTTAACCGATAAAAAGTCTCTTGCGTTTATGTGCCGACAAGCGGCAGGCGCCAAAGCCTTTTTTAACCTGGAATCGTCAGAGAAAAACCATGTGACCACTCAACGCTATGGCATCCTTCAACTGCGTTTTCATGTACACGGAAAAGCGTCACACGCCTGCATGAAAGAAACAGGCATCAACGCTATTACCGAAGCCGCTCATAAAATTCTCTCTATTGAAGCGATTCCGACCAGCGATCATCTCTCCTATAATGTGGGAACAATTGAAGGCGGAACCGCGCCGAATGGTGTACCGGCACATTGTTCTTTTACTGTCGATGTCCGTGTCAAAACGAAAAATGATATAGCTCTTGCCCGTAAAGAGCTGCAAGAAATTGCCGATACGATTCATGTGCCGGGCACGCACTGCACCCTTGAAACCATCAGCGAACGCATCCCAATGGAATACTCCGAGAAAAATGCGGCTTTGTTTGAATGCTTTGCAAAAGCCGTCAAGCAAGCCTTCGGGGAAGAACTTGTAGCTGTCACCTGTAAAGGCGGTGCCGATTCTGCTTACACTACCGCTGCCGGTATTCCCACCATTGATTCTGTCAGCCTTGCCGGCTTCCGTGAACACTCGGCAGATGAAAAAGCCGATAAAGCCTCTTTTGTGTATGCCGCCAAACGGTTGATTGCCGGTATTTATGCATTGTGTGACTGTGAAGACGAATGAGGCCGACAGGCTGTGCCCGTTCTCCTCTGTTTGATAGACTTGTATTATCCTAACAGTACCAAAATAGGACTCATCCGCTTTTTCGGATGAGTCCTTTTACTTTATGATAGGTTTTCAAGTCCGTTAATGCCGTCGGCAATGCGACTGAAAATCTCCGCACCGCCGATTCCGACCGTCGTCGTATCCTCAACCAGCACGCAGACCGTATACCGTGGGCTTTCAGCCGGAAAGAATCCGCAAAACCAAGAATGCTCCACAGCCTGCCCGTTCTCACCCAACCATCCGGTTTGAGCGGTTGCCGTCTTGCCGGCGGCCGACACCGTCTGCGGTTGAGCCTTTACACCGGTTCCCGTTTTTACGGCATACGCCAAATCTTCTCTTAACCGTTTGGCCGTTTCGCTACTGATCGCACGGGTGGCCTCTCCGGCCGGTTGTTTTTCGCCCATCAATCCGTTCTTCATCTCTCCCTCAACCAGTGTCGGCAGATGATACACGCCATCCCCGGCAATGGCCTCATATAAGCAAAGCATCGACATCGGGGAAGCTAATAAACTGCCCTGCCCAATCGATAAATTTGCCAAGGCCGAATCGCTCGACTGTAGTGCGGCCGGCGTCGGCAAGCTCTCACCGGTGGTGGCAAGTCCTTCTGTCAACACCTTGCTGCGACCAAAGCCGAAAACGGTGGCCATGTCATAAATATCCGAGGCTCCGACCGACAATCCCAACCGATAAAAATAGGTGTTGCACGACTGGGCAATAGCCTCCCTCATCCCGACCGTGCCGTGACCGCTCCTCTTGTGGCAATAAAAGGTATGCCCGTCAATCGAAGCATGGCCGATACATTCGGTCACCAGACCAACCGCCTTATGCCGTTCCAAGGAGGCCGCCGCCACACACAGCTTAAAGCTCGACCCCACATTGTAGGAAGAAAGACATCGATTGATCAGCGGAGAATCCTTACGGTTCAAGGCATCCTGCAAATGGCTGTTATCATAATCGGGACGGCTGACCATGGCACGAATTTTACCTGTGCCGACTTCACTGACCACCACGGCACCGGCCGGCACCGACTCCATGGCTCTCTCGCAAATCAGTTGAAAATTTCTGTCAAGGGTGGTCACCACACCCGACGACGTAATCTCCCTATATTCCTCCACCACACCGTCATAGGCACCCAACACCCGTCCCGTTCCGTCCTTTTCAAAGGTCACGCCGGCAACCTTATCGGAGTACAGCCTTTCATCCAGTGCCTTTTCCAAGCCGGAAACGCCATGACCGCTTTGGTCGGTATAGCCTATGATATGATGTCCTATGGCCTCCTTTGGCGTATGCACCGGCACCGTGATGGCATAAATACCGGCACAAATGTACGGCCCGTTGCCACTTAACACCGCAGGTCTGCCCTTTTGCAGTTGTGTCAAAACATCGGTTCGTTCTTTGCCCGACAGCACCTTGGATAAATATTCAACCGTCGCCGTTGTCGGAGCCGCCACATACACAGTCTTACTCTCTGTCCCTGTCAGGGGCAGTCCGTTACAATCAAACAGATTTCCCCGCACCTGAGAAACCGGAACCGTCAACTGATTTTGCTGGCTTTGGGCGACGAGTTTCTCACTTTGACCGATCATCAAAATGCGTACAATGCCGGCTAAAAACAGAGCCAATATCAACATAAAACATCCCATGATACGCCAAAAGAACGAACGATTTTCCAACAAAAAACACCTCATGGACAGTATGCCACGAGGTGTTGTGATTATCCGAGAAAACCGCCTTACCACACGCTAATGAAAGCTTTTATCGTCAAGCTTCATCCGCAACAAAGCACCTTTTTTCACCGGCTGTGCCAGTTCCATTTTAACCGTCATTAACGGATGCGGTGCGCTTTCAATCGGCTGATTGCTTTCATCAAACAATCGATCGGCTTTGAAAGTAAAGGGTTGTTTGCCCGGCTCTAAACAATCAAAGATCTGTCCGGCGTAGAATTTGTTTTTCATGCGAACAATCAGCATCCCATCCTGCCAATCCTCGACCACGGCCGCCACGGCGTAATTGCGCACATAGCCGGCGTTTTCATAGGTTTGAGCATTCGGACGGCCGAAGTAAAAGCCGGTGCTGTACGGCCGATGGCTGATTTTTTCCAATTCTTCGGCCACCCAAGCAGGCAATTGCCATGAATCATCTGCACATCGCAGACTATCCAACGCCCCACGGTAGGCGTGGGTCACCACTGACACATAATAGTGTGATTTAGCCCGCCCCTCAATTTTAATACTCCCGACGCCGGCCTTGGCCAAGCGGTCAAGATAAGGTGCCATGCACAAATCATCGGCATTCAAAATGTAGCTTCCCTGCTCATTTTCCTCAATGGGGAAATACTGCCCTGGGCGTTTTTCTTCCACAAGGGCATACCGCCACCGACAGGGTTGTGCACAATCCCCCCGATTGGCATCCCGTCCCGTCATATAGGACGACAGCAGACAGCGTGCCGAAAAAGACACGCACAGAGCCCCGTGAGCAAAGCACTCCAGTTCCAGTGCAGAAGGTGTTTTGGCACGGATTTCGGCGATTTCATCCAAGGACAATTCTCTGGCCAACACCACACGGGACGCCCCCAGCTCGTGGAACCGACGGGCGGTTTCATAGTTGGTGATGCCCGACTGCACCGAAGCATGAATCGGCACCTTGGGGGCATAGCGTGCGGCTAAATCCATGGTGCCCAGATCAGCCACAATCAGGGCATCGGCACCGACATGTTGCACGGTTTCCAAAAAGGCCGGCAGTCTGGCCATTTCATCGTTACGCGGAATGGTGTTACAGGCCACATGAACCTTTGCACCCTGCGCATGGGCGTAGGCGATGCCTTCCTCTAATTCGTCCATCGTGAAATTCGAGGCCGCCGTCCGCATACCGAACTCCTGTCCGGCCAAATAGACAGCATCCGCTCCGAAATCAACCGCCGTCTTAAGACACTCAAGGTCGCCGGCCGGACTCAATAATTCGGGAAGACCGTTAATCAAAATACTCATAAATCCAATTTCCGCTCTCTTTCAGACGACTGACCGTCTGTTCCTGTTCGGCGTAGGTCACATGATAATAAAACTTGCCGTCCTTATCGGTCACAAAGTAAAAATACGGGCTATTCTCGGTTGGCTGTAAAACAGCCTTAACGGCCGTAAGACCCGGTGAACAAAGCGGTCCCGGCGGAAGCCCTTGAATGTTATAGGTGTTGTATCGGCCGTCATCCTGTGCAAAGGAATTGCCGTAATAGCAGGTGGGACTGGATCCTAACGAGGCAAACAGCGTGCTTTTTAAGCGGTTGTAAAACACCGCCGCCACATTCGGCATTTCCTTCTCTTGTCCGGCCGATTCCATCTGAACAACCGAGGCCAAGGTCAGCACTTCATGCATGGTATAGCCCCTGCTTTTGGCCGTTTCAATCATCTCGTCGGTGATCATGCTCTGCATATGAGAAAGCATTTTTTGCACAGCTAAGACGGCATTCTCCGCCGAACTTTTTTGAGCATAAAAATCATAGGTATCGGGGAACAAATACCCCTCCAGCGTGTAATAGGTATTTTGATTGTTTGCTCCGTCAAGCAAGCGCCCCTCGGGCTTCACCGTCGTTACAGCCGACAAAAAGTCCTCCTTACTGCAAACGCCGGCTTTTTCCAGCAAGGTAGCAATGCCCGGTACCGTAACAAGCGCTCCGTTGACATTTTTAACATAATCGTTAATGCCGGTGCCCTCGGGAATGGTCACACGCACGGTTTTGGCCTGCGCTCCCTCGTTGACCAGCTTTTCGCAAATGGTATGATAGCCGACCTTGCCGCTGAAAACAAAGTCGCCGTACTGAAAACGGCCATCATACCCCTTGATACGACAATACACACGAAATAGCAGCGGACTGTCAATGATATCCTCTTCAGCCAGGCAATCGGCGACCGTGACGGTAGCCGAGCCTTGCGGAATACTCACGCTCACCTCATTTGACAGCGTTTTGCCGTTAATCTGAAATGCCACAAACAGGCAACCGACCAAGACGGGCACGGCTAAAACAGCAGGAATCAGCCATAGCCATTTCTTTTTAGGTTTTTTTTCGCTGTTCTTTGACGGTTGCTCGGGCGATGCACCCATCATTTGTTCATCCATTTGGGTTCTCCTTCATGTTCTAAATTGCATAGCGGCACGAAGTGCGTCACGCTTGGATTTCGGATAGCCGAGTGTGTCAAGCAGTGCAAACGAAAAGTCTGCCGCCGCTCCCGGCCCTGCCCCCGTCACCAACGGGAAAGCACCTGTCGTGTCAACACAAACCAGTTCACCGGTAAACACACCACCGAAGGCCTCACTCTGAAAGCCGGGATAGCAGGTATAGCGTTTATCGGTCAACAGACCCAATGTGCCAAGCACCGACGGCGCCGCACAAATGGCAGCTATCATTCCGCCTGACTGTGCATGGCGATACAAAGCATCACACAAAACGCGATGGTCCCCTAAATGCTTTGTGCCGGGCATTCCTCCCGGTAACAGGAGCAGTGACGACTCGGTTACATTCACATCATGGATCGTGGTGTCGGCCGTTATCGGTATGCCGTGTGCACCGGTCACCGGATTGTTTCCAACCGCCACCGTGACCACCTTAAAACCGGCACGGCGCAGCACATCCACCGGAAAGAGTGCCTCAACTTCCTCAAATCCATCGGCTAAAAACACATAAATCATGGTATTCCTCACTTGCAAACCGCCTTAACATGGCAAAAAACATCTTTTGCTATTGCCCCAATCGAACGGGCCTGCCCATCCTCGGCACACGGGATGATCTGCCAGCCCGAATACTCTGCGGCAAAAAGAGCGGCCTCCCGACAATGGGAAAGATATGTCGTATTTCTCTCGTGAATATCTTTTTTCTCCTCATGGCCGTGGTACCGCTTGGAGAGTAGCTGTTGCGACACCTCAATGGGCATATCCAAAAAAATGACGCTGTCCGGCTTGGGAATGCCGACCTTGACATACTCAAAATCATACAGCCAATCAAGGAAATCCTTCCACTCATGCTTTTCCATTTTACCGCACTGGTGAACGGCATTGGAGGTGGTGTAACGACCGGCCAACACAAGACCGCCGTTTTCATAATAGGACCCCCAATACTGCTTATAGGAAGCAAATCTGTCCACCGCATACAGCGTGGAGGCGGCGTAAGCATTGACGTCGGTCGGCTTTTGACCGAAATCCCCGTTTAGATACATTTTGACCAAGGTACTGGACGGATGCTCATAATCGGGAAAAGACACCTGCCGGCAATCTGTACCGTCGGCACGCAAGGTTTGATACAAGCGCTCCAACTGGGTGGATTTACCGCTTCCGTCAAGTCCCTCAATGATAATCAGCTTTCCCATGGCTTATTCCCCAGCCTTAATGCGACGGTTTTTCTCTCTGACCTCAGCAGCCTTTCCGCAGGACATTTTGCCCTCGGGACAGGGGCCGCATACGCAGGACGGACCGGCATTCTTAAACAGGTTCGGTGCCACATGGCTGACCAAGGCCAACATTTGATTGGCAACATCTCTGATTTCCCATTGTGCCCGATTACAGCAACGATGATGAAAGAAATTCATCAGCGAACGGGCATTCATGGTCACAATCATCTTGGTTTCACAAGCGTTTGGCAACACAAAGCGAGCGTCCTCTATGGCTTTTTTCTCGGCCAAACGGGCCGCCGTCTTTTCATCCTTGCCTTCGCTTAAAAACTGCTTTTCGTGCTTAGCCTTTAACAAAACCGTCAGTCGGTCATAAACCTCCTGATCCCGTTTCATGGATTCCTCAAACAAAGCCAAGGCCTCATCATCCTCGGCAATTTCGGGAGGAATGATATACCCAAACTGTTTTTCTCTGACATACCGCTGGCTCTGCACCGAAAAGGAGGCAATGCGGTGACGGGTGATTTGAGCCAACAAGGAACGGGAAACACCCTCAATCCCGAAGGTAAAGCTGGCGTGCTCAATCGGGCTGGCATGGCCGATTTCTGCGAGCATATTCACAAAATCAGCCACCTTTTCATCGGTCAGCCCCTCACGCACCGTTTCAATACTGGACGGACTGTAACACAGTTTAGCCGCATTGGCGATGGTATATTCGGGACTCGGCGTATAGGCGATTAAGGTAACACTTGCCATAGAAATGCCTTCTTTCGTGTAAGAATGATGAGTTTTATTTATTATACCAAATTTTGTGTGTCGATTCAATGAATATTTTACATCATTTTGTCAAAAAAGCCTTTTCTATTTGCACATTTTGTGGTACTATATAAATATCAAAGTTCAACAGGGGAGGATTTTTATGGCAAGCGTTGATTTTACCCATACTCCGTACGGCGATTTGGCCATCGTCAGTATGCGTGGTTGTGAGGACATTTCGGCCAAGGTTGATTATTATTTGATGCAGTGGAGAGGGATGCCGGCAGAGCACAGCTTTGTGGTACAAGGCAACTGCCCCCGTTTCGGTACCGGTGAAGCAAAGGGTGTCTTGAACCACACCGCCCGCGGATTGGATGCGTATATCCTGTGCGACTGCTTCAACCACAGCGTTACCTACAAAATGTACGGACAGGAAGTTCCCATGAGTCCGGACGATCATTTCCAAGATCTTAAGCGTATTATTGCGGCCTTCGGCGGCAAGGCCAGACGAATCACCGTGATTATGCCTATGCTGTACGAAGGCCGTCAACATCGCCGTACAGCCCGTGAGTCTATGGACTGCGCCATGGCTTTGCAGGAATTGGTGAATATGGGCGTTAAGAACATCATTACCTTTGACGCTCATGACCCCCGCGTGAACAATGCCATTCCGTTGGACGGCTTCGACAACGTTCAGGCCACCTATCAAATGATTAAGGCATTGCTTCGCAACGTGGACAACGTGGTGTTGGATAAGGAACACACCATGATCGTCTCCCCCGACGAAGGCGGCATGGGCCGTTGCATTTATTATTCCTCGGTACTCGGACTGCCGCTGGGTATGTTCTACAAACGCCGTAATTATTCTGTCGTTGTCAACGGCAAAAACCCCATTGAGGCACATGAATTCTTGGGCGATGATGTTAAGGGCAAGGATTTAATTTTGGTTGACGACATGATTTCCTCCGGCGAATCCATGTTGGACATTGCAGCCCGTTTGAAGAATGAGGGCGCCCGTCGTATCTTCGTATTTGCCACCTTTGGGTTGTTCGTTGACGGCTTTGAAAAATTTGACGAATACTACCAAAAGGGTTGGATCGACAAAGTCTTCACCACCAACCTCATCTACAATCCCCCCGAATTATTGAAAAAAGAATGGTACTGCAACGTTAACATGGCAAAATACATCGCTCTGTTGGTTGACACACTGAATTGTGACAACTCTATCAGCGATCTGCTCAATCCGATTGATCGCATCAAAAACATCGTTAAAAAGTATAACGAAACCGGAAAGATTTGATTGGTAAGAACCGATACATAGCACAAAACCGCCGAAAGACTGCTTCTTTCGGCGGTTTTCTTATGTGTTATTTGATCCAGTAAATGGAATCTGAAGCATAGCATTCGTATCCAAACTGTGATTCCGGCCAAGCGTTTTACGCATACCCCTCCCCCTCGCATTGCTTGACGTTACAATTCTTTTTTCTTGCGAGGTTTTAAGCGATGATACAACGCCCTTGCAAAGCGTTCCACAAATGTACGGTGAAACAGGCGATAAGCACTGTACAGCGGATGGTGACAGCTGAAGGTCTTCCCATTGCGTTCAAAGGCGGTGGCCACCCCGATGACACAGTCGGCCGAAATCGGAGCGTCATCTTGGTTGTTGGCATCCCCTCTGGTGATCAGTGTTTGTCCGTCAACACAGCGAATCCGGTGCAGTACATAGCCGCCCTGCGGCTTTTCAAACAGGATGACATCCCCTCTTTTCAGGTGTAGCGGTTTGGCAAGAATAACACTGTCCCGGTCACTGACCAGTAACGGCATCATGCTGCTGCCACGGGTGCGAAATTTAACCGAGCCACCATCCTTGATTTGCTGCTTAACCAAATCAATAATCTCATCCAAATACACAGGAACGGTCTTTTTCATGGCATTAAAGGACATCTCGGCCGCCGAAATATCGTTGATACAACCCATGCGATACAACGGTGCTTCGGTGAGCAATGCATCGAGAAAATCAAGCCGTTTTTCAATGCGCTCCTTGCCCCGTCTGCTGGCCGTGTTTCGCCACACCATGGGAAGAATCTCTTTAGCCTCGGCCGGACGAATCCAGTTCTGTGCGGCTCGTTCGATAAAGCAAATACCGCCAAGCTGAACGCCGACCGGACGGCTGATGTCATGCTTCCCGCTAAACGGCGTTCCAAAGACATAATACACACCGTTTATGCGACGAATGGCCGGCTTATCATCGTTAATGATAAAGGCCTTGTCACCCAAATACTCCAGCCAATGGCCGGTCATAGTGGACTTGCCCACGCCGGAATCGGCCGAAAACAAATAGGCATATTGCCCGGCCGCTACAGCCGAGGCATGCAGCATCATTCCGTCAAAATCCAATAAATAATCATAAAACAAAAAACCCAGTAGCAAATATTCCAAATCGTCGTCGGATAAATGGTTGTAGGTTTGTCGAGCCCGTTCCATGACGGTATCGTTCAAAGAAAGGGTTATATCCGCTGGTTTGGTATCGTTTTCCAAACGGTATGGCACACCCTGACGAGCCGTGCGTTCGTAGGTCAATTCCATATCCACCCGAAGCCCGGCGATCAAAAAGCGTTGTGTCATTGTTTACCTTCTCTCCGTAACATTTTCCGCTCCCAAAACGGCTTTTAAGGAAGTGATGAGCTCATCCGTTAAATCAACCCACAGGTTTTCCGGCGCACAATATTTTTTGCCGGTGGAGCAGTCAAGCAAGTAGACCGGCACCGTGCCCCGATTGGCCGATAACACTGCCTTTACTTGCTGTGTTTCACGCCCGTCCAAGTAAGGCACCCTCAAAAACAGTCCGGCGTTTTTCTTTTTGGGGCTTACAAAGCCCTCGGCGTAATCCGGCAACGACTCGACCTGCTCAAGCACCAATTCAAAGCCCTTTTCCTCTCGGTCAGACAACCGACCGCTTAACAGAACTGTACTGCCGACGGACAACAGATGCCGACAACGGTCATACACAGCCGAAAAGCAAATCACCGGCAAGCTGCCGGTTACATCCTCTGCGGTTAAATCACACAGATTCTGCCCCGACTTTAACACCTTAAGCCGCTGTTCTGAAATAAAGGCCACTAAGCGTACCCGTTGTCCGTCATGCAATCGACCCGACAGAATATCGCCGATAAAATCCGCCCGTGTAAACCGAGCATACTCGGTATACGGCTGCATAGGGTGACCGGTCAAATACAGGCCGGTTGCCTCTTTTTCGGCCGCTAATTTTTCTTTAAGCGGTAATTCCGGCACGGTCGGCAGAGTCGGCCCATCGTCCGGCAGACTGCTTGAAAACAAATCCATTTGTCCGCCGCCTTGAAAACGTGCCTTGTTCTCGGCCGCAGACAAAACCGTCTCGGTGCCCTGCAACAAACTGCGCCGGTTGGTGCCGACGCCATCTAACGCACCGCTTTTAATCAGCCCCTCCACCGCGCGGCGATTCAAATGCCGTCCGTAGTTGCGGCTGCAAAAATCATAAAATGAGGTATACGGTGCCTCTTTTCGCAAAGCGATGATTTGACGGGACAAGCCCCGACCCAAATTGCGAATACAGCAAAGCCCGAAGCGAATCTGTTTACCGTGGGCGATAAAACCCTCCTCGCTTTCGTTGACATCGGGCGGCAACACCTCAAGTCCCAATCGCTTACACTCGGCAATATATTCGGTCACCTTATCCGCATTATCCATCACACTGGTCAACAGAGCCGCCATATAGGCCGCCGGATAATGACATTTGAGATAGGCCGTCTGATAGGCCAAATACCCATAAGCAGCGGCATGGGATTTATTAAAGGCATACGAACTGAAAGCCGCCATATCGTCAAAAATTTTTTGGGCAATGGCCTCATCCACACCATTTTTTACGGCACCCGGACAAATGATTTGTCCGTTTTCATCGGTAGCACCGTAGACAAAGACCTGCCGTTCGGCCTCCATAACCTCTTTCTTTTTCTTGGCCATGGCGCGACGCACCAAATCAGCCCGCCCGAGGGAATACCCGGCCAGGGTCCTGCAAATCTGCATGACCTGCTCTTGGTAGACGACACAGCCGTAGGTAATATCTAAAATATCCTTTAATAACGGGGTATCATATCGAATATCCTCGGGGTGATACCGATTGTGAATATACTTGGGAATCGAATCCATCGGCCCGGGACGATAGAGCGAAATAATCGCGATTAAATCCTCTAAAGTTTCCGGCTTAAAGGATTTTAACACACTAACCATACCGTTGCTTTCGAACTGAAACACGCCCTCGGTATGACCCTCACTCATCATGGCAAGCGTTTCTTTATCATTCTCCGGGATGTTGTCAATGGTAAAATCCTGCTCTGTCTGCCGAATAATACGGCAGGCATCATCAATCACCGTTAGGTTGCGAAGCCCCAAAAAATCGATTTTCAAAAGTCCCAGCTCATCCAAGGCTGTCATGGTATACTGGGTTACGACCGCTTCATCATTTTTAGCCAGCGGCACATACTGCCACACAGGGCCGGCCGAAATGACCACACCGGCGGCATGGGTAGAGGCGTGACGGGGCATCCCCTCCACCTTAAGAGCCATATCCAACAATCGGTGAACCGATGAGTCCTGCCGGTACAGCTCGGACAACTGCTTGACCTTTTCAATGGCACCCCTTAAATTATGGTGAAATTCAGCGGGAATCAGCTTGGACACCTTATCGCACAGTGCATACGGAAAATCCATCACCCGTCCGACATCGCGAACGGCATTTCGTGCGGCCAGCGTACCGAAGGTAACAATCTGCGCCACACGGTCACTGCCGTACTTGCGCACCACATAGTCAATCACCTCTTGCCGACGGACATAGCAAAAGTCAATGTCAAAATCGGGCATGGAGATGCGCTCCGGATTCAAAAAACGCTCAAACAGCAGTTGATATTTCAGCGGGTCAATGCCGGTGATACCGATGCAATAGGCCGCCAAGCTGCCGGCACCCGAACCACGGCCGGGCCCGACCGGAATGTTTTGCTGTTTGGCATACCGCACAAAATCCCAGACGATCAAATAATAATCCACATAGCCCATTCGGTCAATAACCGATATCTCATAGTCTAATCGTTCCTGAACGGCAGGACTTGGGTTTTCTCCGTACCGCTTAACCATACCCTCGTAGCAAAGCCGTCGAAAATACGCCGTGTGGTCGGCTTCGTCAATATCAAAGTGCGGCAGTTTAATCTGCCCGAAGGTAAAGCGGAAATGGCATTTTTCGGCGATTTCCACCGTGTTGCGGATGGCCTGCGGCACAGCACTGAACATCCGCGCCATCTCATCGCCGCTTTTTAGATAAAACTCATCCGTCTTTGCAATCAGGGGGTTCTCCTGACCTAACTTTTTGCCCGTTTGCAGGCATATTAAGACCTTTTGAACCATGCTATCCTCTTTACGGATATAATGCACATCATTGGTCGCTACCAACGGAATACCAGTTTCACCCGACAGGCGTATGAGCAACGGATTGATGCGCATCTGCTCCATCAAACCGTGATCTTGTAATTCTAAATAGAAATTGTCCCGACCGAACACCGTGTCATACCACACAGCCTCCGCTTTAGCGCCCTCATAATCACCGACCGACAGCAACTGCGGAATTCGTCCGGCCAAGCAGGCTGACAAAGCGATCAGCCCCTCATGATGAGCGGCTAACAGCTCCTTATCGATACGAGGCTTAGCATAAAAGCCCTCTGTGTAGCCACAGGAGACTAAACGAATCAAATTTTGATATCCGATTTCATCCTTGCACAACAAGATCAAATGCGAATAGTTGCCGTCGGCCGTTTTTTCCTTCGCAAATCGGCTTTTGGGTGCCACATACACCTCACAGCCGATAATCGGCTTAATGCCCTGCTTAACAGCCTCCTCATAAAAGGCCACCGCCCCGTACATCACACCGTGATCGGTGATGGCCACAGCCGTTTGTCCCTGCTCCTTGACAGCACAAAGCAGCTCCCGGATACGGCAACAACCGTCCAGCAAGCTGTACTCTGTATGCAGATGAAGATGGACAAAATTGGTCATAACGCCTCCTATTCGCCCGTTGCGTCTGTTTTCGGCGTTTCGTTTTCATGGGCAAAGGCCACGATTTTTTGCAAACGATGGTTAAGACCCGAACGGGTCAAGGGCTCGTCTGATAATCGGCACAGTTCATTCAGTGACGCACCGGGATTTTCCTGTCTAAGGCGTGCCGCCTTTTGCAACGGTTCGGGCAATCTCTCAAAGGCTCCGCTTTGCATCAACCGCTCAATAGCGGTGTTTTGCTCAAAAAAAGCGGCTACCTGTTTGTTGATGTTCCCCATATCCAAATTCCGATTACGGTTTTCTTTATTGCGAATGGTTTTGGTGATTTGAACATCAATCAAATCAAACACCTTGGTGTTGCCGCCCATGATGGTCAACAATTCCTCGAGCGTTTCGGCTCGGTTAAAATAGATCAGCATGGTGTTGCCTCGCATACTGCGTTTGGGTGACAGGCCGCGATCGGTCAGCAACTGATAAAATGCCAACGCCAGGGACAAATCCTTAACCACAAATTCGGCATGGTAATTCTTATACGGATCGGTTATTTTTCCACAAGCCAAAAAGACGCCTCGGATAAAGGAACCAAAGCAACAGGGTCTTTTGAAGACGTCCTCGTTAATGCCCAGCAAATCAGTGCCGTCATATCCAAAGGCGGTCATCACCCGTGTGCAAAGCGTTGGTTCCTTGACCTGTACCCGGTAGGTTTTGTGAACCGTACCGCCGATACGAACGGACGGCAAAATGGCAAACTGGTTTTTAAGTACCCGTGTATACCGCCTGGCAACCGGCTCACTCTCGGTCACCAAAGACATTTCCCTAAACGAAAAAGCATGGGCAAATAACAACAGTCCGTAGCCCTCTGCCACCTCACAGCAGCGGGAGGGTTTGATATCGCATAGTTCTGCCTTGACCTCCCCGCAAAAGGACATAAGCCTGCCTCCTACTTCAAAATATCCCGGTGGGTGGCTGTACAGATGTAGCCGGCTTCACGCAAATGAGACGCAATCAGCTCGGCAAAGGTCACACTGCGATGCTTACCGCCGGTACAACCGATGGCAATTATTAACTGACTTTTACCCTCCTTGCAGTACAGCGGAAGACTGTAATCAATAAAGTCGAACAGCTTGTCCTTATAGGTTCGGCTCTCCGACTCTGACAGCACATAGTCACGCACCTCTTGATCCAAGCCGGTTTTGGGACGCAACTGCGGCACATAAAACGGATTCGGCAGACAACGAACATCTATCACCAAATCCGCTTCCGTTGCCGGCCCGTACTTAAAGCCGAAGGACATACACTGCACCCGAAAGCCTTGATTGACATTCCCGAAGAACAGGCTTGATAACCGCTCTTTGAGTTGCGCCACCGATAGATGTGAGGTGTCTACCAAAAAGTCTGCCCGAAAGCGCAATTCAGACAGCATTTTTCGTTCTTTTTCCACAGCCTCGCTTAAGGACACCCCGTCATCGCACAGAGGATGCCGACGACGGTTTTCTTTATACCGTCGCACCAACACATCGTCGGCTGAATCCAAAAACAAAATTCTATACGGCGTTTTTTCTTCTTTCATTTGGTCAAGCACGCCGATAATCGTCTCAAACATCTCACCGCCGCGCACATCAGTGATGATGGCCAAACGGCCCATTTCGCCGTCATTGTGGCCGGCAAAGTTAATAAACACCGGAATAATGGAGGGCGGAATATTATCCACACAGTAATAGCCTAAATCCTCCAACGCATTGGCCGCCTGTGATTTCCCGGCGCCCGACATCCCCGTAACAATCAGGATTTCGCTCATCTATGCTTTCTCCCCCACAAAAAGAATCTCCGGCTGTAAGGTCACGCCGCTGCCGTTTTCAACGGTTTTGACCACCCGGGCCACCAACGCCTGCACATCGCGGCTTGTGGCGTGGCCGACATTCACAATGAAACCGGCGTGTTTTTCGCTTATTTGCGCATCCCCCACACGGCAGCCCTTCAGACCGTTCTGCTCAATGAGCTGTCCTGCGTAATACCCCTGCGGCCGCTTAAAGGCACTGCCGGCACTGGGATAATTCAGCGGTTGTTTCTCTTTTCGGCGCGTCATATAATCATTCATTAACGCACCGATGACCGACGGATCCTCCGGTGTTAGGGCAAAACCGGCACGCAGGATAATCCAACGCTTTAGGGCAAACACACTGGTTCGATAATCGAGCGCCATTTGCTTGCGCTCAAGACGCATAACCCTGCCGTTTTCATCCATGCAATCAGCCCAGGAAACGACATCCTTCATGCATCCGCCGTACGCACCGGCATTCATCCGCAAAGCACCGCCCACACTGCCGGGAATGCCGTAGGCAAAGGACAATCCCCCAAGGCCGCGTTCTTTGGCAAAGCAACACAAGTTTGCCAGCGTTGCCCCTGCCTCAGCAACGATTTCATGACCGTTTTGCGTCAGCGCATCCATACCATGAAGCGAAATCACCGCTCCGCGTATACCGGCATCCGACACACAAAGATTGCTGCCCTTTCCCAAAACAAAATACGGAATCTTTTCCTGTCTGACAAAAGCCAGCAGTTCACTCAGGGCATTAGCCGAGTCCATGCGAAAGTACGCATCGGCTGTCCCGCCGATATGAAAGGTAGTATGACGACTCATCGGTTCGTCCGGCAGACAATACAGGCCGTGTTCTTGTGCATATGCCATTAGCTTTTCTTTCATGCCGTATCCTCCCGTTTCTTTCTTGCCGCTTGCCCTGCTGAATTGTTTTCAGTTGCCTTCTCTTGTTTTGAAAAGGAAAGCCGCACCGATAATCCCGGCATCGTTACCCAAAACAGCCGTCATCAGCTCACAATCGGTTCCGCCCACATAAACTTGATCATACACATAACGGCGGACCGGCTCCATCAACTTTTCCTTTTGATTGGAAATACCGCCACCCACACAAAGGCGCTGCGGCTGAAGCAGATTGATAACGCTGACGATACCGGTAGCTAAATAGCGTTCATAACGATCGACGACCTCAGCGGCTGCCGCATCACCGGCTTGAGCCGCATCAAAAGAGGTGCGACCGCTGACCATATCAAGCTGACCGTCAACCAATTTCCACATAAGGCTGTCGGGATGCTCTCTCATGGCCGCTTTGGTCTGTCGAATCAGAGCTGTTGCCGACGCATAAGCCTCAAAGCAGCCTTTTTGACCGCAACTGCACTGTTCGCCGTCCATCACCATAATCATATGTCCCAATTCGGCGCCGCAATGATTGTGACCGGCATATATTTGTCCGTTGAGAATAACACCGCCACCCACACCGGTGCCCAGTGTCACCGCCACGAAATCAGTGGTGCCCTTACCGGCACCGGCAAGATATTCACCGTAAGCTGCCGCATTAGCATCGTTTTCCACATAAAATTCCTTACCGGTGCGCTCACGCAACATATCCGCAAGCGGCACATTTTTGAAGCCCAAATTATCGGCCGAAACGACCACACCGGTAGCCGGCACAATGGCACCGGGGGATCCGACGCCGCAAGAGGTAATGTCCTCCATGGTCAAACCGGCATCGCTGACAGCATCAAAGCAGGCTGCCGCCATATCGTCAACAATCGCCCTTGTTTCTCTGGGAGCAGCCGTCTTACGACTACCCCGACCGACAATTTCAAACTGTTCATTCACAACACCAACGGCGATATTGGTGCCGCCTAAATCAATACCCAAATAATACTCCATGTTTTTCCCTCTCCTTTTTTGCAACCCTACTGGCCGGCGGACAACCACATCCACACTGTGCCAATTATTTTAGGTTATGCCAATCTTTGTCCTTAAGCAAACGGATCAACGACCTGCTTCGGTGTATCACGGTCATCCGCAATACCGAGCCTATGCAACAAATCCTGTGCCGCGTTATAGCCCAGCTTCTTCTGCCGATTGTTCATAGCGGCCACTTCAATGATAACCGCTAAATTTCGACCCGGCTTAACCGGAATGGTCACACAAGGCACTTTGATACCCAGAATTTCGGTCTTTTCTTCATCCAACCCGGTGCGGTCATACACACGGCCGGCGTCCCACGGCTCTAATTTGATGACCATGTCGATTTTTTCGGTCAATTTAACAGCGCCGACGCCGAAGATACGGCTGGCATTCACAATACCGATGCCACGCAGTTCGATAAAGTGCCGGATGTTTTCGGGAGCCGAACCGACCAGGGAACGGCTCGAAACCCGACGAATCTCCACGGCATCGTCGGCAATGAGTCGGTGGCCGCGTTTGATCAGCTCAATGGCCGTTTCACTTTTGCCGACTCCGCTTTCGCCCAACAAAAGAATACCCTCACCGTACACCTCAACCATTACACCGTGACGGGTTATGCGGGGTGCCAAATGCAGATTCAAAAAGGAAATCAACGCTGCTGCCAAACCCGACGTCGATTCCTCGCTGCGAAGAATCGGCACCTCATACTTACGAGCCGTTTCCAGCACATAATCGGCCACCTCAAGCCCTCTGGCCACAATGACCAACGCCGGCTTACGAGAAAAGAATTCTTCATATCGTTTGCGGCGAACCTCTTCCGGCAATTCCTCGATATAGCCTTCCTCGGTCTTGCCGATAATTTGAATCCGCTTATTATCGAAATAACCGTAGAAGCCGGCCAACTGAATCCCCGGTCGGTTGATTTCCACACTGCTGATTAAAACGTTTTGGGTTTCATCCGGCAGATACAGTTCCTCCATAGGAAAGCTCTCTAAAATCTTTTTTAGAGACACACTGTAATCTGTATGAATAAAGCACCACGCTCCCTCTACTTTATATTTTTTTCTATTATACAGTAGAATGATGGAAATGAAAAGATTTTTTTACTTTTTTCTTGATAATATTTTGTAGAAACGCTATAATGTTCTTATAGATTGCAAAAAAGCCGGAGGAAGAGCTATGAAACTGGGAATTGTGGGTCTGCCCAATGTAGGAAAATCGACCCTTTTTAATGCCATTACCAACGCCGGCGCACAATCGGCGAATTTTCCGTTTTGCACCATTGAGCCGAATGTCGGTGTCGTGGCCGTGCCGGACCAACGCTTGAACGAGCTTTGTCGGCTGTACACGGTAGGTGACAAGGTACCGCCGATTGTGCCGGCTGTTATTGAGTTTGTGGATATTGCCGGTCTTGTAAAGGGTGCTTCCAAGGGGGAAGGGCTCGGCAACAAATTTTTAGCCAACATTCGGGAAGTGGACGCTATTGTTCATGTGGTGCGTTGCTTTGAGGATGATAATATTATTCATGTTGAGGGCTCTATTGACCCCCTGCGCGACATTGAAACCATTGATTTAGAGCTGATCTTTTCCGATATGGAAATGGTGGAGCGCCGCATTGCCAAAACAAGCAAAGACCTTAAAGGAGACAAATCTTTGGCGGGTGAGCTTGACTTTCTGAAACGCCTATACGATCATTTAGAAAGCGGTCAATCGGCCCGCACCATGGTCACGACGGACGAAGAAAAGGACATGTTGAAAACCATGACCTTATTAACCGCCAAACCGATTATTTATGCCGCCAATTTGAGTGACACCGACTTTGCAGGCGGTCCGGATAGCAACCCCCATTATCAAAAGGTGGTAACGCTGGCAAACGCTCAGGGCGCTGAGGTATTGCCGATTTGTGCCCAAACCGAAGCTGATATTGCCGGCATGGACGCCGAAGAGAAAATGCTGTTTTTGAGTGATTTAGGCTTGGATTGCTCCGGCCTTGACCGACTGATTCGCAAGAGTTATCATCTGCTGGGATTGATGTCCTTCTTAACCGCCGGTGAAAAAGAGGTGCGAGCCTGGACCATTCGTCAAGGCACCCCTGCCAACAAGGCCGCCGGTAAAATCCATACCGACTTTGAGCGGGGCTTCATCAGAGCACAGGTTGTTGCCTATGATGATTTAATCCGTTGCGGTTCTCTGGCCGCCGCCCGTGCTAAGGGACTGGTTCGCACCGAAGGCAAGGACTATATTGTGGCCGACGGTGATGTTATTGAATTCCTATTCAATGTATAAAAGGCGGTCCTATATGAAAAAAATAATGACGGTGGTTTTGCTTGTCGAAATGGCGCTTTTAGCATTAGTCGGTTGCGGCGGCGAAAAGCTCTATTTGCCCCAAACCATTCAGTTATCCAATGACGGTGAGATCGTTTGCACCTATGAATACTCTTACGATATTGATAACCGATTGGTGACCGAATTTTGCCGATATGAAGGCATTGAGGCACTTGGCTATTCCGATTATTATGAGTACGATACAAACGGACTGCTGGTCTCTCTGCGCCGTATCGAGGCAGGCGGTGAAACCACCTACACCGCCGATCATATTACCGATTACAAGTATCAGTTACTCGACGAAAACGGCACCCTGTTCCGCACCATCATCCTTGATTACAAAGGACACATCATTTCGGTAAGCACCCCCGAAGGACAATTAGACGAATATGTCTATGTCTATGACAAACAAGGCCGTCCCGAAACCATAACTCGGCAAATTGTGCATCCTTCCGGCAGCAGCAAAATTCTGACCTATCAGGTGGTTTTTGACAGCCGTGACACCTACCACTACAGCAGCGATGAGCAGCCGAATCTGCGATATACCGTCCGTTGTCTTGTGGTCGACTAACGGTCTTTGCACTTCACACAAAAAGCACTGCGAAATCTTTCGCAGTGCTTTTTTTATAAACACAGTAGCCTTAATAAACAATCAGGAATTCGGTTTTAGGATCTTGATAGAGCCGAATATAGTCGATTCGATAATCAACGGTATCGGGCACCTGTAAAACGCCCTCTTTGATTTCATCGGCATACATCCACAGATTCCAACACAGATAATGATAATCACGGAAGCAATCCATGCCGGGGCGGTCGGGATAGAAATCATCGGCTTCTTTAATAGACACCGAATAGAAGCAATCGCCGTCGACATAGAAGCTCATTCGTTCTTCTGTCCACTCCAACCCGTAGGTATGATACGTGTAGCAAAGCCCCGTGTTATCGGCAAAGCGATAGGATGGATTGCCGGTTGTGTTGCCATTTTGACCGATAACCGCATGACCGCTGTATCCGTCAAACCATTTGTGCAGGTTAGCGTACAGATAGCGTGAAGAGCCGAAAACCTCAAAGATATCGACCTCCGACACAATATCCGCCTGCATGACCGCTTTGTCCGGCTGCATCCAAAAGGACGGCCACACAACCGCTCTGAACGGCACCATAGCCCGCATTTCCACATAGCCATACCGAAACGACATGCGATCAACCGTCGTCAGAGAACGGGCTGTCGTGTAACTGCCGTCATGGTTGCGTGTTGCACGCAGCACCAAATCTCCGTCATCTGTAAAAATGTGATCCTTTTGCCGGGATGTTTTCAGATACGGACTACGGCTTGTCATGGTGTCAACACTTGTGTTAAGGTTGTTTGTGACAGCCTCCGCCGCATCATCATCAAATTCCAGATTCCAAACCAGTTTTCGGCCATCTGCCCAATCAGCAGACGGCTTCGTCAGTTTTTTTTTGTTAGACCCTTATCCCGCAAGAAGGCCGCCAATTCGGTAGCCATAAGAGCCTGATCTTCACCCGTCGGATGCCAAGCACCGCCGCTCTGCAGGCCGCTCTTGCTAAAATCAAAGAGGTAATAGCCGGCCGCTTCGCCGCCCTTGTTGGCAATAGCCGCTTCTGCCATTGGCTTGTAAGAACGAGTAATACCGCCGGTTACCCAAACAATTGAGGCATCAGGATTGTAGCTATGGACGACATCCATCAGATCCTCCATGCCCTTGGTCAACTCTTCATCGGTAAAGTTGACATTGTCGTTAATGCTCCGGCCATAGGTATCATTGGTACCCAAATACAGGCAAACCACGTCGGCCTTACGTTTGCTTTCATAGGCCTGTGTTTTGCTGCGACGATCGTTCTCAATGCCATAGGTTTGCAACCAAGAGGCACCGACACCGGTGGAACCGCCACTGCTGTATAACACGCCGCGGCCACTGCCCGACACCATACGGTAATCGACATCCAGCTCACGGGCGGCCAAGAAGGCATAGGCAGAAGTACCATCGGAATAAGCACTGGTCACTTCATTTCTGGCCACGGTGGTCAGGTTACCCTGTCCGCAGGTAATAGAGTCACCGATAAATTCCACTAAGCACTCTTTCTCCTGTGCGGTTCCCAATTCACCGTTCATAGAAAGGGACATGAGGGTCATATATCCCATGCCTGCCTCATTCTGACGGCAGATCTCGATGGTGTGTTCCTCACTGCTCCAACCGACATCCAGTGTAAAGGTGTATTCTTTTTCACCTGTTTCATATACAGGCACCACAAAACGCTTACCGACACGCTGACCGTCTACATAAACCGTCAAATAGGTTTGGCAGGTCAAACTACCGGGGTTCACCAACATTTTTAGTGTAACCTCTCCTACGCAACGGGCATTGAAACGCAAGGTAGCACCAGTCCAGTCGAATGTCACGCCGTTATCCAACACCTCATAACGCTCATTCAACACGACTTTATCAAGAACGGCCGCATCATGAAGGGCATAGACATTTTCGTTTGCATACAGAGCGTTGAGCTTTTCAAGCTCCGCCACACTGTGGTTTTCCTGTGTGGAATAATACAGATTTCCGTCGCTCAACTGAACATACCCGCGAACGGTAAGGAGCCGGGTGTCGTTCTGCTTGAAATCCTTAATGTATACACTGTAAAGTAATTCGCCGTTATCATAACTCCAGCAGGTGTCCAAATCATCGGTCTTGGCTATTTCTGTCACACCGTCGGTATCAGGTGTCAGCAGATCAACGGCCAAAGCCTCATCCATCAGCAGGACACCCCTCTTAACAACCGTAAGGGCCTCATTGCCCAGTTTCACGGCACCGGACTCGGGGAAATAGCGATAGTACACACGCATGGCCTGACTGTCGTTCTCGGCCGCCTCAGCGTCAAGAAGAATCGACGCACCGGCGCTGGTCAGGGGCTGATAAAGGCCGAAATCATCCAGTGCTACCGTACCGGAATCACTCAAAACGCTGACGGTTATCTTGCCGTTTACACAGTTAACCGGTGTGTTATAGGCCGTCCAATCCGTAGCAGCCGGCAAGGTCAATGTCTGATTTCCCAGTTGCACCTGTGTTGCCTTTGTGGCCTTGTACCAGAAGGAGGCCGCATAGGTTACTTCATCATCCAGTAAAGCGTTAGGTGCCACATTGGCAGGACCGGCCTTGCCTGTAGCCTGCAAATACTGATAACTGTTCTTGCCGTTTTCGCCCAAGGTAAATCCGCCGAGCAGACCCTTATCGGCATTATACCAAAGGTCATCAAAGCCATAATAGCTGACTTGGTTTTCCATGCCGTTTTGCAGGGTAACCATCTTACCGTATAAATCCGTATCGGCCTCTGCCTTCAGCGTGGCCAAATCCACCGGCTGTGTGTAATCCTTATCAAAGAACCACTGTGCGTCAATAGCGGAGTATCCGGTGCCGTCGGCATGAATAACATCCGTTATCGGCATTAAATCAGCCTGTGTTACAGCATTGCCGGCCGGAATATAGGATGTCCTGATAAGCGAACCGGTTTCGTCAAACATCCGGAAGGTCAACCGTTTTTTAACCGTCACTTTACGAACATAGAGCTCATTAGCACCCCACTTGGTATCACCCGGCTGCCCAATGGGTGTGCCGTCGGCTTTATACCGTTTGGGCAAGCCGGCACAGTTAACATAAACACCCACAACCGGTAATTGGTTGCTCAAATTGCCCGTTGTAACGGTAAAGGTTTCTTCCTTCCAGTCGGTTTCCTCTTTCATTTTGGTCAAAGGCGGATGATAGCTGAATCCTTTGTCCTTCAAATCGTTACGGTTTGCGGCAGCCATGCCGATACCGACATACATCTGCACATAGCCGCCACCGTAGGTGCTACCGTCCGGCAATGTGCCGACCTCCTCGGACTTAACGATATTGTTAACCTTATACTCAACGGTAATATCGTATGTGGTGTTGGAATCGGCAACAAAGGCATTGCCGTTTTCGTCAGAGAGGACATAAGCACCTGCCGCCGGCCACGGATCATTGGTATAGAATCGGCAAACGCCGTCAGCGACCCCCCGACAGCTCCAACCGGTACGGTGCATGGAAACACTGTAAGCCGGAGACATAGAGGCATTATAGCTTGGATAGCTTACCGTGCTTGACGAATCGTTACCCTTCATGGTCACGGTCAAGTTTGTCGGATAAGGAACATATTTTGCATACACGCGGTTTTCACCGGTTTTAAGGGTGATTTGAGACAAGGAAGCGCCCTTGCACTCGGCATTGTCATACCAGCCGGCAAAATAGAAACCGCTTTTTGCCGGAGCAACCCGGTCAAAGTTATAGGTATCGCCGACATTCAGCCCTGTGACCGACTCACCCAAAGCGGTGGTCCCATCATAATAGGTCAAAGAGGCCGCAGCCTTTGTTTTGGCATAAACTTCGGTAGCGTCAGAAGCATTAGCCGCTGTTAAAGGATTGGTGTACGCTTCATCCAGATACCAACCGAGAAACTCATGCCCACTCGGCAAAACAGGTGTGGTGCCCACCAGACCGGCCACTTCTTCCTTTTCGATGGCATAGGTCATATCAGCTACCGTCACTTTGACAGTGCTCATATCCCAAATCTCAATGGATTCAATATCATAGGCGAAATAACAATTATTTCCGTCTGCGTCGACAAAGTAACGGCCACCCAACCAAAGATAAAAGAAGTTATTATAGGTGATGTTACTGCCTTTGGCATTATTTAAGGCACTGTCTGTATACACCGGAAATGTGAAGGAAACACTGTCGTTTGCCTCATCATACACTGCCGTCATTTCCTCTCCCTCACCGGGCTGCGGCACTGTCATATATTTGGTCTTTTGAAAATGAGCGGCTGTATCGGTGGTCGTTCCGAAAACTCTTTTTGTGTTGTTGCCGTCATTATAGCTCATACCCCTGGCAGAGATAGGCAGGTGACGACCCACACCCTTTCTAACAGAAGAATCAACGGAGTCACCCGATTCAACACCCTTAACATAATTGTTCTGCTCGGGGTTATTCCACCACTTATAGCTGACATTGCCCATCACGAAATAGGCTCTGTCATACGGAACCGCCACTTCTTGGTAAGCGTTGATTTTCACCTGATATGTATGACCGGGCAGCACCTCGTACGGTGTTCCGTCGGCAGTCATCGGTGTTAGAGCGGCCAGCGCTCCCGTTTCCAAGCGCAACACATCAATTGTGCCGTTTGAACCCGTCATCGTGGTGTATTCCGTCTTACAGACACCGATATTGTCGGCAGTATAGTTACTGCTATAATAAAACGGGTAAAATGTTTGATTCTTATAGGTAATTGGCTGATCGAGCACAGCATTATAATCATACTGATCCCCGTCTGCCCCGAAGGTGAACTTGTAGTAACCACCGAGGCTGTTTTGGGGCCTGTACTCCGGTTCGCCGGCCAACGTCGGTATAGCCATAAGCGAAAACAGCAGAGCGACGCATAGTAGCAAACTGATTGCTTTTTTCATGGTAAACCCTCTCTTTTTTGTTATTTTTACATAATTATAATCAATAGTCCGATGGATGTCAACCGCTTTTGCTCGCTTGACCTCATGCAACAAATCGACCATTCGAGAGAGGTTAAACAAGTTCGGTTAAAAGGGACCAGAGAACCAAACAGACCTCCCGTGGCAGAATGAAAGAGACTGCCATGAGAGTTTTTTGGCAAAATTTCATCGACATATAGGAAAATACAAAATAGATTAAAACAAAAATCACAGGCATATTATCGCCCGACGCAATCCTACAGCAGATGCCGTCAATACCAAGATGCAGATTAGACGGCGTTTCACCGCCGCCTAAGGGAAGGCAGGATCACACATGGGCAATCCGGTGCCATTCAGACCGTTGTCGTGTTTTGGCACGATACCATCACTTATTCTGCCTTTTCTTCCAGCACGGAAGTGCAATGGGGGCAACGCGTAGCGTCAAGGGCAATCTCGCTCTTGCAGAACGGGCAGATTTTGGTGGTTACGGGAGCCGGTTCATCTTCCTTACCGCCGGCCAAATGTCTTAACTTATCACCCAATCCTTTGGCACTGTTGATAATCTTCACAAACAAAAAGACCACAAACGCCATAATCAAGAAGTTGATAACCGAAGTAATAAAAGCCCCGTAGTTTAAGTAAATATCCCCCTTAAGATGTAACTTGGCACCGAAATCCGTTTTGACAATCAAATCCAGAATCGGTTGAATGATATTGGCAGTCAAGCTGGTTACGATATCCTTAAAAGCGGCACCGATAATCACGCCGACAGCCAAATCGACCACATTCCCCTTGCTGATAAAATCTTTGAATTCCTTCCACAGTTTTTTCATTTTTTTCCTCTCCTCATACCATTTTTCAGCAGCTCTGCTGACTGCAGTTATTGATATATCGGCCGTTTCTCCGACAATTTTGCCGTTTGGCTCTATCGCAAGACACGCACAGACTAATCGGCAGAATTCTTTGACCGATACACGCGGGGCACACGCTCGGTTATACCGCACAGGATTTCATAAGAAATCGTCCGGCGTGCCGCTGCCAGTTGTTCAACCGGTAAGTCCCTGCCGAACAAAATCGCTTCACTCCCCATGGTCACACCCGGCACATCAGTCACATCAACCATCAATTGATCCATGCAGACATTGCCGATAACGGTGGCCTTTCGCCCGTTTATTAAGACGACTCCGCCATTGCTCATGGAACGGGGATAACCGTCCCCGTAACCGACCGCCACCGTGGCAACCTGTATCGGCTTATCAGCCGTAAAGGTACGCCCATAGCCCACCGTTTCACCCGGTCTGACCGTTTTAACAAAAGACACCGTGCTTTTGAGCGTCATGACCGGTTGAAGTCCCGAAAGTGTCACCTCATTCGACGGTTGCAGTCCGTACAAAATAATACCCGGGCGACAGTAATTTCCCCCGGTCAGCCCTTCGTTTATCACACCGGCCGAGTTTTGACAATGAATATAAGTAAGCGCACAACCGGCCTGCTTTAAGGCCTTAACAGCCGTAAAGAACCGCCGATTTTGCTCTTCGGTAAAGACTGTCCCGTCGACGCTGTCAGCTACGCAAAAGTGAGTAAAAACGCCCTCCGCTTGCAAACCGGGTAGGCCGGCTGCCGACACCGCCTCCTTCAATCCCACCAAATCATTTGTTCGGCAGTCAAACCCGATACGCCCCATACCGGTATCCAATTTGATATGTACCTTGACGGTAACGCCGGCTGACACAGCCTCTTTTGAAAGAGCCTTGGCATACTCCGAACTGAACACAGCTTGGCTGATGCCATGCTTTGCCAAGCAGACGGCCGTTTCGGGCGGTGTGTAGCCTAAAATTAACACAGGGTCAACCATATCGCCCCTCCGTAATTCCAACGCTTCGTCTAAATTAGAAACGGCAAAGGCGTGTACACCGACACCTTGCAGAGCTTTGGCCACCGGTACCGCTCCATGTCCGTAGGCATCGGCCTTAACAACCGCCATCAACTCGCTGTTTGCCCTCTTGCGAATCAGCCGAGCATTATGGCAAAGCGCATCCAAATCAATCTCCGCCCAAGTCCGCTTTAAAAATGCTTTTTCCATTGTATCCCTTCTCAATTGGAAAAAAAGTTATATTTATTATAGCATCCTCTCTCGTCTTTGTAAAGTATCAATCAGCCGGTGACAGATCGGTAAAACCAACGCTGTCAAAAAGCCCCAAAGGACGGAATATAACAGACAAATCTGGCCTGCGACATTATAACGAATATGGCTGTAATCCCACACGTTTCGATGCAACAAGCGGTTAAAGATCAACCCAAAAATCAATTCAATCATCGTGATCACACCGCTTCCCAGCACACAGCGATACAAATACCGCCATTTGTTGCAAACCTGTTCAATATGGGTCAACATTGAAAAGCATAATCCCCCCGCCAACAGCATAGACCAATGGGTGCGTCCACGCCACAGGCATTCCAGCAAGCCGTATCCCACCGCTCCCACCATAAAAACGATCAGTTTTCCGCTCTGCCCTTTTGCTTTATCGGTTTGCGTCATTGACTTTTCCCCCTTCCGTGCTATAATGACTATAGAATATCGAAACGCTACAAAGCGTTTCGATAAGCCGATTTTATCGGCTTTTGCACATTCAAATACGCACTGT
>JAEDLK010000069.1 GCA_016295355.1 Clostridiaceae bacterium | reverse complement strand
TGCGCCGCTTTACTCCAATGTGTGGCAGATCATCGCCGCTTCGGAGCCTCTTTATGTCGTTCGCAGCATTGGCGATTATGCCAATATGAATATGGTATTCATCTTCGGAGGAATAATGGTTTCCATCTTCATTGGACACGATTACAAGTCAGGCTACGTCAAGCAGCTCTTTACCACTCACGCAAAAAAGCAGGACTATATGATCTCCAAGAGCCTTGTTTGTGCTTTTGCAATGGCTTGTATGTGTGTTACATATCTTATTGGCGGTACGGTGGGCGGTCTGCTTGCGGGTTATGAAACCACCGTCAACGTTGGTTCGCTTATGATAGCGATTCTCGGCAAGATTATCATGTCCCTTGGCTGGGCAAGCCTTTATACCTTTCTTAACGTGATTTTCAGAAGATATTTTGGTATTTCTATCGCATCCTCCTTCTTCTTTGGTACGGGCATCCTCATTATCGGCGTTGCGGCGATCGTGGAAAACCTCTCTATCCCCACATCCTTCCTCAACATTTTCCTTTACGGCTCATCGGTGAATGCAAACCTTTCGAGCAACATTGGTGCTCTGATCATTTGTATTGTAGTATCTGTGGCTTGGGCAGTTTTCTATAACTTCCTCGGCACGAAGATTCTATCAAAGAGCGACGTATATTAATAAGGAGGTCGAAAAAAATGAATGCAATAGAAATAAAAAATCTTTCCAAAAACTTCGGCCCCAAGCAAGCGGTTTGCGGACTTGATATGACGGTTCCGATGGGTTCGATCTACGGCTTTATCGGTGAGAACGGATCGGGCAAATCCACTACCGAAAAGATGATCTGTGGTCTGATTCCCACAAGCGGCGGCTCTATCAAGCTCTACGGAAAGGATCACACCGACGAAGCGGTAAGAGCCAAGGTCGGCGTGCTCATCGAATCTCCCGGCTGTTTCCCCTCTCTTAGCGTTTGGGATAATATGATGCTTCAGGCGGCAAATCTCAGTATTCCCAATGCAGAAAAAGAGGTTGTCAAGGTTCTCAAAGCCGTCAGGATGGAAGGTGCGGCAGGCAATAAATACAAAAACTGCTCTCTCGGTATGAAACAGAGAGTAGGTATTGCTATGGCTTTGCTCGGCAATCCTACCTTGCTCGTTCTTGACGAGCCTCTGAACGGTCTGGATGCAGACGGTATGAGAATTATGCGCGAGGTCTTTCTCGACATTGTAAAAGACGGAACACGCAGTATCGTTGTTTCCTCACACCTTTTAGGTGAGCTTCAAAAGGTGGCAACCCACTACGGCATCATCCGTCACGGAAAGATGATCGTAGAAATGACCACCGAGGAACTGGACGCAAGCTGCCGCACTTATGTCTCCCTGCAAAGCGGTGAGATGAGCAGAACAAAGATGCTTCTCGGTTGCAAATACTCCCGTGTGGAGGAAGATGAGGCAGGTTATATTCGTGTGTACGACATAACGACTCCCGAGGAGATCGTGACCTATCTCTACGAGAACGGCATCTGTGTTACAGAGATCAAGACGGACAAGATCGGTCTTGAAGAATACTATATTGATTTGATGAACGGAGGTAAAAGATAATGGAAAATACAATAAAATTTGAATCTGTCAGCTTCGGCAAACGTATGAAAAGTATGCTGAAGGTTGATTTCAGAAGAATGTTCAAGTCCAAGCTCTTTTACATTCTGATTGCCTGTGCGCTTCTGATGCCCATACTCATGACCGTGATGATGGCTATGATGGACGGATCGGTTTCGGTTGATCCGCAAACGGGTGTGGAAACTGTAATGAGGGGTCCCGAAAATGCATGGCAAAACATCGGAACTCTCCCCGGTGAAGCTATGGGTGGAGCAGAAGTATTTGCAATGTGTAACATAAATATGGCATTTATGGGTATTGCCGTTTTCATCTGCCTCTTCATTTCTGATGACTTCAGAAGCGGATATGCAAAGAATCTCTTTACCGTTCGTGCGGGGAGGGGCGATTATGTTATTTCAAAAACCATCGCAGGCTTTATCTGCGGTACGCTCATGCTCATAGCTTATTTTATCGGATCCGTTCTTGGCGGTGCTATTGCGGGATTGTCCTTTGATCTGCACGGGCTGACCGTAGGAAATCTCGTTATGTGTATGCTGGCAAAGATCTTCTTGATGCTTGTATTTATTTCAATCTTTACGCTGATCAGCGTAGCAGCAAAGCAGAAAGCCTGGCTTTCTATCTGCGGCTCGCTCGGCGGCGGTATGCTCCTCTTTATGATGGTTTCTATGATCACGCCTCTCGGATCGACCTTTCTTAACGTCGTTCTCTGCTTGGCGGGTGGTGCAATGTTCGCATTCGGACTCGGCGCGATTAGCAAGATAGTGCTGAAAAAGACAAGTTTGGTATAAAAAGTTACAAGGCAACCAAAAAGCGTTGCCTTGTTTCATATCGACACTTTCAGGTCTTTGTGTAGTTCCATTGACACTAAAAATGATAAAATATATTCTGGATTTTTCTCAAAAGGCGAAAACGCAAACAAAACTTTAACATTTCTATGCTATAATAGAGGTATAAAAACAAAAATGCGCCCTTGGAGGATGAAAATATGTTCAAAATTTTAATTTTGGAGGATGACAGAGATCTGAACCGCAGCGTTTGTTCTTTTCTGAACAACAGCGGATATGAAGCGGTTGGTTGCCTCGATGCGGAGAGTGCCTACGACGAAATGTATAAGACCACGTTCGACTGCATCGTGTCGGATATTATGATGCCGAACATCGACGGCTTTGAGTTTGCAAAAACGGTGCGTTCGCTCAACAACGATATTCCCATCTTGTTTATGACCGCCCGTGATGATTTTGCATCCAAGCAAAGAGGATTCCGCA
>JAEDLK010000068.1 GCA_016295355.1 Clostridiaceae bacterium | reverse complement strand
AAATCCTGCAAATCCTGACAAGCATCAAAGCACATCTGATTGTATCGGTCAATATCTTTGGTGCTGCTGCCTGCGGTCAGACCGCCCTTGAAAGCCCGAATTTTCTCACGCCGTTCGTCAAACGCCTTGTTGTATTTCTCCAAAAGGTCGGGATAGCCGGAGAGCTTCTTGCGGTAGCTCCTGCATTTGTTGTCGAAATTGAGATACGCTTCTTTTATCGGATCAGCCATAGCACGTTTCTTGTAATCATCATTCGCCTTGTATAAACGCTCCTTCTTGCAAGTGGTCCTGCCACAGGTAAGCGAAGCATTTGAACGTTTGGTAATCATAAGCTGTCCGCAGTTTTCGCAGTTAGTGATAAGCCTGCCTGCATCGGACATAATATCGGAGTAAATGTCAAGCAAAGTGAGGATAGAGTCGTTTGCCACATAAAGGCTTATGTTCCTGTTATCATCGTGTACTCTGTAAAGAGAACTGTCCAAAACCTCATTGCTGCTCCGAATAGCTGTTCGTATATCAAAAATATCCGCTGCCCTTGCCGAAATGAACGGACGGAAGATTTTCTCACTATCCGCTTTGAACAATTCAATATATTTTTCCGCACGATCGTGGTTGCCCTTTACGGACAACCCGATTTTTTTATTGAAATCTCTCTGGCGGAGCTTGAATTTACTGAATAAAAAATAGATAATATAGTTTTTAACGATATTAGCGTATTCGGAAATATCGTAATACTCCGACAGCTCCTCAAGAACAGCATTGCAGCTGCCGTCACATAATGCGTCCGCATTGCACAGCCTGTCGCTTATCTCCATAATCTCGTTAAGCTCATACTTTACCTTCATAAGGCGGTTAATGTCCTTAACAAGATTGCCTGCCTTGTTGCTATGCCGCATAAGCCCCTTTGGAGCTTTCATAGGACAACCGCCGTATGCCCAAGCCTTAATATCGGCAGGAGTACCGACAATATATGTTTCCGTATCCTCGGAAAAGTCAACGATTATGCCCACCGAAGCAATTTCTCCGCAGCACTCAAACAAATCTATCATAACAAATACGCCCCTTTCGGAAAAAGTCGAATGAAAACTGCCAAACAAGATTTATAGATTTAGTATATCACATTTTGTGCGTTTCGTCAACGGATAGTACGGAATTATCTGTATTTGTACAATGTTTGCACGCAAGGGTGTAATGGTTGTATAAACGCAAAAAGGGAGCGTGATTTTTTGCTCACGCTCCCCGATAAACCTGTTACTGTTTGTCAAGCCTTTTTTAGAAAGAATTGAAAAGAAATTTTGTTCAACAAAAGGGCATAACAACAAAGCCGATAAAAAGGAAATTTTTTCGGCTTGCACCTAATATATGAAGATCATTGTGAGATCAGCAATAAACCTCCATCACTCTTGCATAATAAATACGCAGGAATTTGTTAAGTCCTGCTATCTTGGCAACACGCTTGGGCTTGCCCTCTGTTTCCTTTTTAATGATGAAATCATAAACTGCTGAATCCTCCGTTGGCTTTACAACCTTCAGACTGTGCATAATTTCATATCCGATTTTTCGGAGGGTAGATGAACCACGCTTTGAAATGTTACGTTTAGTGCCAACGAATTTCCCCGATTCATAAGGCGGAGCGTCAATTCCTGCAAAGGCTACAAGAGCGCTGCCGTTATGGAAACGTCTGACATCTCCTATCTCGGCAATTAAACGCACCGAAAGAACATCTCCAACCCCTTTCATTTCCCTTACCACAGAATATTCAGGCAAAGTACTTGCAATTTCCTGCATCTGTGATATAATTAAGGATAAGGTGAGTTCGGCATCTCTTACCGATTTCACTGCCTGCAGTACCAGCATTTTGGTGGATGGGGTACTGGATTTTAGAGTTGGGATATTGTTCTTCGAAAGCTGATATATCGCTATCGCTTGACTTTCGTTGAAACGATATCCCTTTTTCTTTGTCCACTTTTCATAGTCTAAAACGAACTGCTTTTCGCTCAGCTTTTTGATGTTGTCATAATGCCAATACTTCTCCACGAAGTCGCAAAGCTTGTCTTTAGTGCTATACGCAGGAACAGTTCCTTGAAGTATTGTTTTGATTCCCGGCATAACACCGTCAAGAAGATTTGCGAGTTGAATTTTGCAATTTATCTTCAATCGTACATACTGATCGTATTGTCTGCCCAGCAGCTTTAATTCTGCATAGATTTCATCAGGCGGACAATATGCCGTCATAGAAAACCAATGGTCTATACCATAGTTTGCTATACGGATAGAATCAATTTTATCGGTTTTTGCTTTTCTCAAAGCTGCTGCACAGTATTTTTTCATTATGTAAGGATTTACAACAACGGTAAAAATATCTGCTTCAAGCAGCTTTGTAACAACAACCTGATGATAGCCGCCGGTAGCTTCAAGCACAACTTTGACGTCTTCATCGAATGATTTGATACGTTCGATTAAAGCGTTCAGATCCTGCTCGGTGTGTTCAAAGCTGTGAGGAGCTTCCACAACTTCACCATAAGGTCGAAGCATACATACCGTACTTTTGTCCTTTGAGATGTCAATACCCACGCTGATCATAGAGTATCCTCCTTTAAAGATAATTGAAAGGCAGAACCACTTACTCTTATTGACACTCATTTTGGCTCGTTACACGAAGGCTATGCTTCAACCTGTTTACTCGAATGCATACAATAAGAGGCGGTCGACAGTTTGTCGGGCGGATGTGTTAATCCAATCGGAATTGCGCCGGACCTTTCCTCTTTATTGTATATCTTTAAGAGTAGTTTTTCAATGCTTTTTGCATTGGGTTCCTACTCTTATATTGTACCAAATTGGAATTTGGCGGGTGACGACCCGCGGCGAGGTCGCGAAGTTATTTTACGGGACTTTGTCACTTTGTCACCGCGTCGTGTTTTATGTCACAGGACTAAATTGTAATTT
>JAEDLK010000030.1 GCA_016295355.1 Clostridiaceae bacterium | reverse complement strand
AGAGGATATTATGTAGATACCGTAGGAAAGAACAAAAAGGCAATAGCAGAATATATACGGAATCAACTACAAGAAGATTTAGCATACGAACAAATGAGTATAAAAGAATTGGTTGACCCGTTTACGGGTGAGCCAGTTAAGGCAAGCAAAAAATAACCAACCGCTTTAGCGGTAGCTAAGAGTCCGCTTGCGGTTGGCAGATTATTCGGTGGACTTTCAGTCCAGCCAGTACCAGCGGCTTACAGCCGCAGAGCAAACTACCGGCTTAGCCGTAGTCATGATTACAACTTAAGGCTCCAAGATAAAAAGCAGACGATGATTTCATCGTCTGCTTTTTATAATTATGGGATTACAGAAGACCGGCTAATTGCTTTTTCAAAGAAACCAAGTCCTGCGTATCAATGTTACCATTTCTGTCAAAGTCGGCGCCTTCGGCTATGTCGCTCTTGTCAATGAGGCCAGCCAGATACTTTTTAAGCATTACCAAGTCCACTGTATCAATATCGCCGCTGCCGTCGCAATCGCCGGGCTGCGAGGTAGCGCTGATAATAGGACGGGTGCTGTAGCTCATTAAACGCATATCATCATCAAACTTAACGGTGATGACGGTCCGGCCGTCATAATCAACAAATTTTGCTATATAAGTGCCGTTGCTATACTCGGTGCCAAGCGAAAAATAATAAGCGCCTAAGTTGCTGCAATACCGATTATCTAATCTGTACATATCCGTTTCGGCGTCATACAACTTAGAAAGCGATAAGTCAATGGAATCTAACTTCAGATATTCACATACAGCTGTTTTGACATCATTTGCACTGAAGTAAAAAACTGCCTCGTTATTATTGAAATTATGGGCGCCTTGAGAAGACAGGGCCAGATAAACGAGTATATCAATGTTTTCTTTGGTGACGGTGCCGTTGTAGTTATTCATATTTTCGACCACAGAGGGCAACTGTACCAATCGGTGATCGACAAAGCTGTAGGGACGCAAACAACGGTAGGAATCTGCATTCGTTATTATGTTGCTTTCATACGCCTTTCCACTGATTTCCAGGACCACCTGCAAGGTGGTGGGAGAAAAGCGAATTGATGCGGAATAAAAGCCCTTATCGGTGCGCATGACACCTGTGACTTCTTTGACTTCGATTGGTGAAGAAATGCCGCTGAACGATTCAAAGCCTAAAAACCTAAAATCCTCTGTTGTTCCGTCGTCGTTTATCGAAGTGATGATAAAGTTTTTCTCATCAAGGGTTTTAATGACAATGGAGTCAGTTTTGGGAGCTCCTATTGTGACAGGAATACGGGCAAAATCGGAAATCCCTTCCATATCCATCGACATCTCGTCGCCGATGAAATAGCAGTTAAGCCACAGGCTGCACCGTAAGGAATTCGAATACAGCAGGGCATAGTAACCGATTGTATTTTCGGCCGCCACCGTGAGATCTTCGTAGGTGTCGTCACTAAAGGTAACACGAATAACCGCACCCGTCGGATCGGCAAACTGGCCGGAGGCATAGGCTGTCTTTGTGGGTGGTTTAATGAGTTTGCACGTTTTAATGCTCAATTCATTGGTAACTGTCACATTGACAGGATAAGTTTTTGAGTTAACGGTTATGGTGAACTCGTAACGGCCGGCTGTTTCGCAATTATATAACGGTAATACGAAAGAATCGCCTGTATAGTGGGTTTGGGATTGGTTGAAAATCGGATCATAATAGGCTGTGATAGGAAGTAAGCTTATTTTTTTCCTTACGACAGTTCCGTCAGCGTAGGTGACGGTTGCCATGGGATCCGGTATTTGATGGTGCGAACATATATAGGCGCAGTCATCAACCTTAACATCAACAATCGGATTTTCTAAAATTGTGACATTGAAATCGCACGTTACATCCAAAAAGCTGGCGGTAGCGGAATGTACGCCGACATTCCAATGATTGATGTCCTGTTCATCGGTCACATCGGTCAGCTCATAGAATTGATGGTCAATCACGACATAATACGGGTTATTGTAAGAATAATCCATAAACTCTTCTGCTTTAAGAATGGTACCGTCTGCTAACTTAAAACTGTATTCGGTTGGTTGCAGATGTTTATCATAGAGGAAGAAGCGGCCGTTTTCATCCTCAACATCGATACCACCGGTGTTTTCATACAGATATACATCTTCAACAATGACCTCAACAACGGGATTTTTTACAATCGAAACATCAAAGGTCGTGCTGACGCTGGCGATTGAGGCTGTGACCGTATAGGTGTTGCCTTCTTCCCATGGTTTATCCTGTTGCATCTCTTTTGCGTTGATTGAAAGGGTGTAAGCTATATCGTCGATATAGCATTCATAGCATTCCAAATCATTGCCGCTGTAGCTTTTGTACGGATTAACGGTAACCATTTGATTATCCTTGAGGGTAACGGTTAGCGGGGGTGCCTCAAAACTGTAATATGAGTTTGAAAGGTGCGTGCCGGCAATGACAGATGTGTTTTGCATGGCTATGTTTTTGATGGGGGCTTCCTCGATTGAAACGGTGAATTCGGTAGAGAATCCCAAAATAGAGGCAGCAACCTTATACTCATTGCCGACTGTCCAGTGTTCTTGCCATTGGGTATCGGTATAGGCCAAGTGATAGTACTGATCGTTGTAGTATATACCGGAACCATTACTCTCGAGAACGGTTCCATCCTTTAACTTAACCGTGAAGGAGGAGGGGTAGTAGGAATAATGGTAAAAGTATCCGCCGGTCATAAAATCGTTCTGGAAATAGCCGTTTGAGTTTTCATATAACTGAATGGGATCAAAGATAATCTCAGAAATCGGTGACTCGGTAATGCTGACATTAAAGGTGCCGGATATATCGCCAATTTCAAGGTTTACAGAGTAGGTGCGACCGGGTAACCAATGGTCGGTATCTTGATTGTCTGTTACAGATATCCGGAATGTATGACCTTCATACGAAAAATCGGGACCGTGGTTGGTTATTACCGTTCCGTCCTCAAATGTGACGGTATATTCGGTATTGTATGAGTATTGGTATTTGTAATACTCATTGCCGGATTCGTCATAACTGGTATAACCATTGGTATTTGCCAAGAACTCAACATCCCTGGCGGATACCGAAACAACGGGGGATTCCTTAACAGTACAACGAATGGTATCCATAAAGCCTAAAATAGAAACCGGTACTTCATAGGTGTTGCCAACAGTCCAGTGTTCCTCGTACTGATTATCGTAACAGTAGAAATCGAACGGTTCGCCGTTTACCCTCACATCGTTGGTTGAAACCCTTTGTTGGGAGCCGTCGTTATAGGTGATGGTGCACATGGGGTGAAAATTGTAATAGAAATAATCAGACATATTCATGTCAGTTTGCTTATGACCATCCAAATTGGCATACAGGATTACATCCTCAAATTCAACATGCCTTACCGGTAAAGAGTCGACGGTGACATGAAAGCTGGTTGTGACATTTTCCACACCGGCGGTTATCTCGTAAGTGTTTCCGGGCATCCAGTGGTTATTCTCCTGGTTGTCATCAATGGTAATAAAATAGGTTTTGCCTTGGTAGTCAAAACAGCCACGATCGGTTGTGGTGGTTGAGCCATCAGCCAATGTCAGGGTGACCTGCGGGTATATAAAATACCGTAAATAGAAACCGCCGTTTTCTCTGTCTGTCGTCAAAGAACAGTTCTGTCCCGGGGTGATCGAAAAATCATCAATGTGGATGTCGGTGATCGGAGAATCAATAATGGTGACAGACATGACGCCGGTGCATCCTCCAAGGGAGGCAGGAACCTGATAGGTGTTACCGAGGGTCCAATGCTCACTATATTGATTATCGCGGTAGCTAAAGGAGTAGGAAATGCCGTCAATTTCGACATTGCCGTTAGGGAAATTCATGACATCTCCATTTTTAAGCAAGACGGTAACATTTGGATAAGGAATGGAATAGTAGAAAAACTCTTGGCCGTCAATATCTGTTTCCCAACAACCATCGCTTTCGTTCAACAGGGTAACATCGGAAAAATAAACGTTCGCAATGGGAGATTCAATAATGCTGACGCGGAAGGTGGTGGAAACACCTTGTAAAGAAGCGGTTACAGTATAGGTATTGTCCTTGACCCAGTGTTCTGTTTCCTGCAAATCGGTAAACTCCACCGATTGCCATTCGCCATCAATAAGAATATTGGAAGAGATAGACTCCACAACCGTTTGGTCCGTAAATGTGACGGTCACGGTCGGGTTATAATAGTAATAGGTGTACTCTGAACCATCAGGGTTTTCCATGGTGTAGCACGTGTTGTTTTCCACTAACACGATATCGGAAATAGAAATGCTTTCAACACTTCTTTGTGATGGCTCTTGATCAACCGTAATCGCTCCTGCTGGAACAAGCGAGAGAAGCATCACAGCAACCAAAAACAGTGCCAATGTTTTTTTCATGTGTTCATCCTCCTAATATGGAAAATTTTTCCAGTGCACCTTAACAATAAAAACGCTGGTATTGTCTGCCAATACTTATGATAAAAGATAGTAAAGCATTTGTCAAGGAAAGTCTTTCAATATAAAAAGTAGTCGGTCAATGCTTCAAGTGCCTTGGCATCGTCTTGGCTAAGCGTATCTTTGACTTGCGTTAAGCGGTTTATTTCCTCTAAAACAGCCTCACGATTGATAGGTTTGGGGGTGTCACCCAACAAAGCACGGTGATTATCACAAAAAATCTTATCACAGACTTCTTTTTCAAGGCCCATGGGAACATAATGGTTGCCCCATAAATCAAACGGTTCATGACCGCTGACCATATCCCGTACCAGATGATAGAGGTCCCCATGATAACGGGGAACATTTTCGTCATGGACATCGGTGCCGAAGTAAAGTCTGTCGGCGTATTTACGGAAAAAGTCGGCACTTTTTTCGGGATCGGCACTAAAGGACAGATACATCTCTTTGCCGGGGGTTAAATCAAAACTAACCGAGGGATGACGGGTCAAAAATTCGTCAGCTCTTTCTAAATCATCGGCCATGAAGTAGAAATGAGCCAGCGTTAAACGCAAACAGGGGTGCTTGCGCAAAATGTCCTCTATCTCTTGGTAAAAATCCTCTTGGGATAAAAAGCCGGGGGCATCGTAGCAACGGCCGTGTTCTAACGCCCACTTGTCAATTTTTGTGCGATCCCAGCTGGTGGACGGGTCGGCCACATGCATGAGAACCGGTAAATTCAGCTCCTCGGCACGGGCAAACATATCATCGAACATAGGATCGCTCATCCGAAAGCCCAGTTTCTTTTGTATGTCCGGTTTCGTTTCCAAAATTTTTAAGCCTTCAAAGCCTTGCTGTAGGCCTCTCTCTAACTGGGTGAGGTAGTCGGCGTGTCCCGGCTCATGGGTCAAGCCCATATAAGCAAAACAGTAGGGGTAAAGCTCCTGCTTGGCCGCTAAAATCTGCAAATTCTGTGTGCGGCTCAAGACGCCTGCTGTCGGTATCGACAGCAATGTGATCTTTTCAAGGTCATTCGCATTGCGCATCATTTTGAAATAGGACACAGCGTCGGTCAGTGTCATACCGTGTGATAGGTGACAATGGGTATCACGGATCATATTATTTCCTCCACTCTTTTTGAATGTATCGTCATTACAATGGTCGCAGATAGTCGAAATAGTGGTCCAATACACCATTTCGACACCAAATCTACGATTTGGTAGCAAATTTTCAAAGAAAATTTGTCGATACCATTGCAATGGATATAGAGCAAATTCAAAACTTGCGTATTTGAATGTGCAAAAGCCGATAAAATCGGCTTTTCGAAACGCTTATTAGCGTTTCGATATTCCACAGTCATTATAACATAGTCAAATATTATATTCAATAGAAAGGAGGAAAAAATTAGAAAGACGGCCGATGACATCTTAAAAAGCTTGAACATTCGGGTGAAACCGTGGTATAATATCCGCAAAAAGGATTGCTTTGCAATCCTTTACGGCTGTCGCCTTGCACACCGCAGGTGTGCTTGCGGTATTGACGGCCTCGCAAAAACACCCTTGCGAGCAAGTATTTTTGCTTCGTGGTAAATGAAAAGCACATGGTAATAAGGAGAAGAAGGATGCAAAAAACCAATGTTATGCGCTTGTTGGATCAGGCAAAAATCGAGTACACACCCCATTTGTATGATCACAGTATTACCGACGGCGTTACGATTGCATCGGTGCTCAACGAAGATCCGGCCCGTGCTTTTAAGACTTTGGTGACAGTTTCAGAAAAAAAAGTTCCCTTTGTCTTTGTGATACCCGTTGCAAAGAGTCTTGATTTGAAAAAAGCGGCTGCCGCTGTGTCGGTGAAGTCGCTGTCCATGCTTCAGCAAAAGGATTTGTTGCCGTTGACCGGTTATGTTCACGGCGGTTGCTCGCCTATCGGTATGAAGAAGAAATTCACAACGGTTTTTGATGACAGTGCCGCTGACGGCGAAATCATCTTTTTCAGTGCCGGCCGTGTCGGGGCACAGGTTGAATTGTCCACCCGAGAGGCTCTCGAATATGTAGGGGCAACCTTAGCCGATATTACCGTTTCATAAAATCGAAAAAACACAGTAAAAACCACGCATCATGCCGCTTGTTGCGGTGAATGCGTGGTTTTTTTGATGGTGGTAAACCCACTCGTTTTCGCATTTTAGGGTGTTAATCGGCAGTCTTGTTATATTCGATCACACAAAAGCTCTCTTTTTTAATGGTCAGTATACCGTCATGAGGCGGTTGACCAAACAGGGCAGTGCCGTTCTCCCACTCGTTCGGAATGTCCACTTGTGCGTCATCGCACCAACGGTTAATACCGACAAGAACTGCATTATCCCCGGTGCGACGCATATAAACAAGATGGCCGAAATTGGCATAGATCGGCACAAACTCGCCGCCTGAAAAGCAGGCATTGTTTCGTCTCATCCGACCGATTGCTTGATAGAAAGCAAGCAAATCGGTGTTTTCGTTACCCCAAGGGAAAGCACCTCGACAAAACGGATCGCCGTAACCCTGCATTCCCACCTCGTCGCCGTAATATAAAGAGGGAACACCCGGCAGGGTATATTGCAGCACGGCGGCCATTTTGACAAAACGAAGCCCCTTGGCCAGACGCTCGCCGTCCAAATGACGGCCGGCCTGCCAAGAACGGTCTGTTTGGGCTGTTTCGGTATCGCCCAAACGGGTAAGGATTCTGGGTGTATCGTGGGTGCCGATGTGGTTCATCAGCAGATGCAGGGCCATGGGTGGATAATTTTCGGTTAACGCCAGTACCGTGTCAATTAAATCCCGTGAATTACCGCCGGTCAAATACCGAATAATGGCCTCATAAAACGGATAATTCATGACAGAATCCAATTGGCTGCCCCGCAGAAAACGGCGGCGGCCGCCATGACTGACCTTGTTGGTGGCATCCTCCCATACTTCGCCGAGTAAAAAGGCATCCTTATTTTCATCCTTCATCGCCGTGCGAATGTGGTCAATCATAGAGTCGGGCAATTCATCCGCCACATCCAATCGCCAACCCTTAATGCCGCACCGTAACCAATGACGGATGATGCCATCCGGTCCGGTGATAAATCGATCAAAGTCCGGGTCGGTTTCGTTGGTTTCAGGCAGGGTGTCAATGCCCCACCAAGCATCGTAATCATCCGGAAAATGACGGAAATGATACCATGAAGCATAGGGGGAATCGGTCGATTGATACGCCCCGAGGGTTTCATATCGACCGTTTTTATTAAAGTACAGGCTATCAGAACCGGTATGCGAAAAGACGCCGTCGAGAATGACCGCCATGCCGTAGCGATCTGCTTCACGGCAAAGACGCACAAGATCTTCGGTTGTCCCGAGATCAGGGTCGATTTTCAGATAGTCGGCTGTATTGTAACGGTGGTTGGAATGGGCTTCAAAAATCGGATTGAGATACAGTGCCGTGACGCCCAGGTCGGCAAGGTAGGGCAGTTTTTGCCGAATGCCGTCAAGGTTGCCGCCGTAAAAATCGTTGCCGAGTCGAGCAATCGGGTCATTTTGCGTATAAATCGGTTGGGCATTCCAATCATGGGTGTAATATCTGTCCGGCTGTTGTCCGCCGGCCGGATTGTGTCCACGGTAAAAGCGGTCGGGGAAGATTTGATAAATCAGGCCACCCTTTAACCAGTCGGGCGTACGGTATGAGGCATCGTAGACGGTCATTTGCCAAAAGTCGCCGCCTGTTCGGCTCACTACGCCAAGGGAATGATCCGATTTAACAACAAAAAAGGTGCCAAAATCACTGGTATAGCGAAATTCATACCAGTAAAGACCTTCGTCCGGCGTAAAGGAAACAGTGTAATACCGATAATCCTCCAACCAGTCGCCCGGCTCCATGCGGTATTCGCAGAATTGACCGTTTTTGTCGTCCTTTATGCGGAAAAAAGCCTCCTGTACGCAGGCGTCCCTATGTAAGAGTAGCCGTAGCATCCGGGTTGTCCCGGATGCTACGGCTCCGATATGCGATTGATAGAGACTGTTTCTTGAGTCAAAGGGATAATACGGCATACTCAATCCTTCTTGATGGGCTTCAAATTCCAGATGTTTTTGGCGTATTCCTCAACCGAACGGTCAGCCGAGAAACGCCCTGATTCAGCAATGTTAATCAGCGACATACGATTCCAGGTTTCCTTCTCCTCGCTGTAAAGACGAGAGGCTTTATCCTGTACCATGCAGTAATCGTTAAAGTCAGCCAATGCCATATAGCGGTCAACACCGGTCAGTGTGCGGTACAAATCATCAAATTGCTGGCCGGCGATGCCGCGACGAATAAAGGCCAAAGCACTGTCAAGACGGGGATTGTTGCCGATATAGTTGCCCGGACGGTAGCCGTTGCGTTGCAAAGACAGAACCTCCGGTGTGTGCATACCGAAAATCAAAATGTTGTCGTCTCCAACAGCGTTGTGAATTTCCACGTTGGCGCCGTCCTCGGTACCGACTGTAATGGCACCGTTCATCATCAGCTTCATGTTGCCGGTGCCGCTGGCTTCTGTCGAGGCCAAGGAAATCTGTTCGCTGATTTCGGCGGCAGGAATCATCCATTCAGCCATGGTGACCCGATAATCCTCCAAGAACAGAATCTTTAACTTATCATTTACAGTACGATCGTTTTCAATTTCTTTTTGCAAACGGCAAATCAGACTGATGATTTGCTTGGCCAACAAATAGCCGGGAGCTGCCTTAGCACCGAAAATATAGGTTTTCGGCACAAAGGGGGCATTGGGATTATCTTTCAAATACAAATAGTCGGAAATAATGTGTAAAACATTCAAATGCTGACGCTTATATTCATGGAGACGTTTGACCTGCATATCAAACAAAGAATCCGGATCCACCGACACACCGACATTCTCTTTAACATAATTGGCAAAACGCACCTTATTGGCACGTTTAATTTCGGCCAACTTGTTTAAGACGGTGGTGTCGTTCTCAAATTCACGCAGTTTGGAAAGGTTTGTGGCATCCTTAACGAAACCATTGCCAATCAATTCGGTTAAATAATCGGTCAACAAGGGATTGGCCTGACAAAGCCAACGACGGTGGGCAATACCGTTGGTAACATTGGTAAATTTATCGGGGGTCAACGCATAGTAATCCTTAAACAAATTGTCGGTTAAGATTTTACTGTGCAAAGCCGAAACACCGTTGACCTTGTGAGAGGCGGCCACACACAGATTGGCCATACGGATAACATTGCCCTGAATAATAGCGGTGCGTTCCACCATGGCAGCGTCGCCTGTCTGCTCATAAACCGATGCACGGAAACGGTTGTCAATTTCCTTGACAATTTGATAGATACGGGGCAGACGGTGACGGAACATATCCACCTGCCAGCATTCCAAAGCCTCGGCCATCACCGTGTGGTTAGTGTAGGCAATGGTTCTCGTGACAATGTCCCATGCTTTATCCCAACCGTAACCGCACTCATCCAATAAAAACCGCATCAATTCGGGGATGGAAAGGGCCGGATGGGTGTCGTTGATGTGAATGGCAACCTTTTCGGCCAAATTGTCAAGCGTGTTGTAATTGCGCAAATGTCTGTTTAAGATATCTTGAATTGAGGCCGATACCAAAAAGTACTGCTGGCGCAGCCGCAGGGATTTTCCCTCGGCATGATTATCCTCCGGATAGAGCACTTTACTGATAACCTCAGCCATGGCTTTTTGCTCCATGGCACGGACATAATCACCCTGGTTAAAGGCTGACATATCTATGTCTTGGCATTCGGCGCTCCACAAACGCAACAGATTCACGGTGTGACCGTCCTTACCGGCAACCATCAAATCATACGGCACAGCATGAACGGTGTTATAATCCTTGTAGGCAATATGATGATAAGAGCCGTCCCACCATTCGTCCACATGACCGTCGAATTGAACATCAACGGCCGAATCGGGACGCTGTTCCAGCCAAACACTGCCACCGGGTAACCAGAAATCCGGCATTTCGGTCTGCCAACCATCAACGATTTTCTGACGGAAAATACCATATTCATAACGAATACAATAGCCCATGGCCGGGTAGGAACTTGATGAGAGAGAATCTAAAAAGCAAGCGGCCAGGCGACCCAAACCGCCGTTGCCCAAACCGGCATCCGGTTCGAATTCGTACAGGCGATCCAGCTTTACCTTGAATTTTGAAAGAGCCTTGCCGAACGCATCGGTTAAATCAAGATTAAATAGGGTGTTCTTGAAGGAGCGACCCATTAAAAATTCCATGCTTAAATAATAAACCGATTTTGCCTGCTTCTTTTCGGTTGTTTCGCGCCAAGCAGCGCGGCGATCCTTCATAATATCCAAAAGAACCAGCGCACTGGCCTTGTAAAAAAGCTCGTCAGACGCACGGTCGGGTGTGACGCCGAAATGATGGGATAACTTGTTTTCAAGCATTTCCGCTAAAGCAGCAGCGGTGTAAGTTTTCATATAATCTCTCCGTTTCGTTTGGTTTCTTGCGGTAGTTTGCCCGAAAACCGGCTGATTATCGCACCGATAAGCGGGAATTGAATCAATATTTCAGTCATATAGTGCCGTCTAAAGATCCTGATACACATCAATATATAATATCATAAGCGATTTTGCTTATAATTGCAATATCTTTGACAAGATAACCAAATGATTTTGTGCTTAATACACATAAAAGAATCTAAAACTATTGATATAATCAAATGATTATGTGTATTTTTTACAAAACGGACGGGCCTTACATAAACGGAGCAAACAGGTGCCAAAACCATTGCTTAAGTCGCATCAGACGACTGCGGTGATGCCAACGCTCGTAGAAAATTTCTTTTGATTCGCTAAGAATAGCATCGAACTGTGCCTTCATTTCGCCAATGGTTGCCGGATCGGTAAACCAAGTACCGCATTCAAAGTGGAACACAAAACTGCGGTAGTCCATGTTTACGGTTCCCACGGTAGCGACTTGGTCATCGGAAATAAATATTTTGGAGTGAATGAACCCGGGAGTATACTCAAAAATGCGTGCGCCGGCCTGCAACAGTTCACTGTAGTAATACTGCGTTACCGGATGTACATAGCTTTTATCGGGAATATACGGCGTAACAATTCGCACATCCACGCCCGATTTGGCGGCAAGGGTTAGTACATTGGTCATGTTATTGTCCAGAATTAGATAGGGGGTAGCGATGTAAACATATCTGTGGGCCGTGTTAAGAATTTGCATATAAATGCCTTGGGCGGCGCTGTGACCGTCCATGGGCCCGTCGCAGTAAGGCAGAACATAATGCTTGTTTTCGGTCGGTTCGGCCAATAAATGATCGGCCATGGTGAGCTGTTCACCGGTGTTGTATTCCCACATAACGGCAAACATGACAACAAAGCTGTTGACTGCCTTGCCTTTTACCATCACAGCACTGTCCATCCAATACCCGAAGCGATGCAGACGGTTAATATACTCATCAGCAATGTTAATACCTCCGGTAAAGGCAACCTTACCGTCCACAATGGCGATTTTGCGGTGGTTTCGGTTGTTCATAAACACATTAAAGGTCGGTTTAATCGGATTAAACACCGCCACCTTGATGCCGTGTCTGCGCAGTCCGCTGACAAAATCCTTGTATTGCCGTTTTATCGAGCCGAAATCGTCGAAAATGATTTTGATTTCAACGCCGCTGTGAGCCTTTTTATACAGGATTTTACGAATGGCGTTCCACATTTCGCCCTCGGCTAAAATGAAGTATTCAAGATAAATATACCGCTCTGCTTTGTCTAATTCTTCCAACAAGCGTGTGAAGAACAATTCGCCCGGTGATAGATATTCCACATCGGTGCCGGTATAAACGGGATAGCCGGATTCCCTTTGTAAAAACGAAGCTTGGCGTGCGAGGGTGTTTTGCTCATAGGTGATCAGCTCTGCGGTTTCACGGTCTTGCGTTAAATAGCGATAATAGTGTGATTCACAGCGTTTCATGCGACGCTTTAAGTGTGGGAACATTCTTTCTCCGCCCCACAGTAGGTAAATAAACAGACCGAAGACCGGGAGTAACAAAATAAAGATAATCCAGGTGATTTTGTAGCTGGGATTTCCCCGTTTGTTAACGATGTAGATGGCGGTAAAAATCGCAATAGCCTGAAAGATATAGTACAGCCATGAAAAACGAACTTGTAGCACACCAACGGCATAAAAGGTCAAAACAATCTGCAGAATGAGAAAAATGCCGGTAAGGATTACCCGTCCTTTGATTCGTATGCCTCGTTTCTTTTTTTGTGTCATATGTTTGTTATCACTCCTGTCGTATCTAAACCATGCAAAAATAAGCGATTTTCGTTTTGGGAAACATAAAGACAACATACTTTCAGCGAATATGATACCACGAAGCAAAAACGCTTGCTCGCAAGGGCGTTTTTGCGAGGCCGTCAATACCGCAGGCACACCTGGGGTGTGCCAAGGCGACAGCCGTAAAGGATTGCAAAGCAATCCTTCTGCGGATATTATACCACGAAGAAAAAACGCTTGCTCGCAAGGGCGTTTTTGCGAGGCCGTCAATACCGCAGGCACACCTGGGGTGTGCCAAGGCGACAGCCGTAAAGGATTGCAAGGCAATCCTTTTTGCGGATATTATACCACAAAGCAAAACACTTGAAAGGGCATTATTTAGAGGCCGCCAGTATGGCTGATGCCCGAAGGTGTGGGAAAGAGACAGCCATAAAGGTTTTAGAGCAATGCGCCTTTGAGTATTATAACACATACTTAAAAAAAAGACAGCTAATTTTTAGAAAACCTATGGTTTTTGGTGACGGTTTGTGGTATACTGTAGGAAAAAATCATTAACGGAGGAATTATCTTGCCACAGCTGTTGTATCAAGATGCCCAAACAGAGCTTCTGTTTATCCCGGTTTCACGGTTTCATACCACGCTTGTTTCGGTGAATTTTTTTGTTCCTTTGACCAAGGATGATGTTTCTAAAAACGCCCTTATGTCTTCCATGCTGACAACCTGCGGAAAGAATCATCCCGATTTTTCCGCACTGAATTTGTTGCTGACAAAACTATACGGTGCGGATTTGACTTCGACCATCGGGAAAACCGGCGATTTCGGCTATTACAAATTCTGCGTTTCGGCGGTGAATGACCGTTTCGCCTTCGGCGGTGACCGTCCGTTGGCGGATGCCGTGGCGTTACTGCTTGATTTGGTGTTTGTGCCAAAAATTGAAAACGGTGCGTTTTGCGAAACCGATTTGAATCGGGAAAGACGCCTGCTGATTGAGCATATTAACGGCGAATTTAATGATAAGAGAACCTATGCCCGCACCCGCATGACCGAGGAGATGTTCAAAGACCGTCCGTTCGGTATTTATCGCTTTGGGTATGAGGATGAAATTCGTACGCTGACCGGCAGTGAGGTGTACTCAGCCTACAAAAAAATGTTTGCAAACGCTTTCGTGCAAATCAATGTGGTCGGTGAGTCGGTGCCGGATGATTTGTGTCGCATGATAACCGAGCGTTTTTCGTCGGTCGAGAGAAGGATGTCCTTTGATCGCTATGCCGTCAGTCGGCCGGTTGTGAGAAACCAACCGCAGTTGATTTCGCAAACCATGCAGGTGGCACAGGGTAAGCTGGTGATGGGCTTTAGCACAACCGCCGGAACCGATCGTGATACCGTAGCCGGTGCGGTGATGGCCGATGTGTTCGGAGGCGGTCCGTATTCCCGTTTGTTTGCCAATGTGCGGGAAAAAATGAGCCTTTGCTATTATTGCTCTGCTTCCTATGTTCGGTCGGTCGGTCTGTTGATGGTTGACAGCGGTGTGGAGGCTCATAACGCCGATAAAGCACAAGAAGAAATCCTTCGTCAGTTGTCAATGATGCAGGAGGGTTGCTTTGATGACTTTGAATATAGGGCATCGCTGAAGAGTTTAAGGGATAGTTGTTTGACGGCTGAGGATTCTCCTGAGCGGTTGGATGCCTGGTACACGGCTCGTGCGTTGCAAAAAGAAAAGCTGTCCCCGACCGAGTATGCTGAATTGATCGGTACGGTTGGTAAGGATGATGTTAAGAAAGCCGCCGAAACCGTTCGTCTTGATACGGTTTACCGTCTTTTACCACAGGAGGGTGCATCATTATGTTAAGAACGGTTTACAAGAGTCCTATCGGCGAACAGTATACCAAATTGGTGCATTCGTCCGGACTGGAGATTTATATTTGCGAAAAACCGGAGTATACTTCGTCTTATGCTTTGTTCGGCACACGGTACGGCTCGGTGGACACCTGTTTTGCGGCCGGAGATGAAAAGGAGCAGCAGGTTCCCGAAGGAATTGCCCATTTTTTGGAGCATAAGCTGTTTGAAAGCGAGGACGGCGATGCCTTTACCCGTTTCGCGGAAACAGGTGCTTCCGCCAACGCTTTTACCTCCTTTGACCGTACCTGCTATTTGTTTTCCTGCAGTGACCGTTTTACGGACAATCTGACCATTTTAATGGACTTTGTTCAGCATCCGTATTTTACACCGGAAACGGTTAAAAAGGAGCAGGGCATCATCGGGCAGGAAATCAGAATGTATGATGACAGTCCGTCTTGGTGCGTTTTTTTCAATTTGTTGCAGGCGCTATATGTGAATAACCCGGTTCGTATCGACATTGCCGGTACCACCGAAATCACTGACGAATTACTATATCGGTGTTACCATACCTTTTATGATTTATCCAACATGTTTTTGTGCGTGTGCGGTCGTGTGAGTGAACGGGACATCATCGATATTGTTGAGAAATCTATCATCAACAATCGTGCCACAGCCATTAAACGGCTCATCCCCAATGAGCCGGAATATGTCCGGACCGGCTATGTTGAAAAGCATATGGAAGTTTCCTTACCGCTGTTCTCTATCGGTTACAAGCTAAGCGGTGAG
>JAEDLK010000029.1 GCA_016295355.1 Clostridiaceae bacterium | reverse complement strand
TGCTTGCTTGTCAATATCGGTAAGGTAACTGTTTAACTTTCCGCTCGTCAGCAAATGAATATACAATACCTTGTGATTTTGCTTTAGATAGCGCTTGTGCCCTGACCCCACATTCCGATTGGCTTTGTTTCTTGTTCGGGTATTTGTAAATTGGGAAGATAATAATCTCAACCTGTGTGTATCTGCCGCCCATTTGCTCAAAAATAGTCTTTTCCATAATCTTAAACCTCCGTCGTCTTAATTCTAAATTTCTTAATCGGTGCGTGAGCAAATTTGATGATAAGTTCATCAACTGCTTCTGTATATCTTCCGTCTGCAATGAGTTTGTTTCTCAAATTGTTTAGACTGTCGATAATAACGCTGTGCCCATAATCGTCAATCGCTAAGTAATATTTTTGCTTTCGCATACGCTCGACCTCCTTTGTATCCACATTGTAACATGAGATTATCAAGATGCCGAATGTGCGATTTTATGTTTGAACATAAAGAAAGACAGAGTAAAAAGCATTTTTGCCTTATACTCTGTCTTTCTTGCCTTTGCAATGCCCATAAAGTTTTATTCTTGAGTGTTTTTCAAATTACTTCCTTATGTGGCGTTAGCATTTGCGGCAACCCTTTTTGTATAAAAACAGCGTTTCGCAAAATAGATGGCTTTTTGCAAACCACTTAAAAGTTTGCTGATACATGGTAAAGGTTACTGTGTCATTAGGGAAAACTTATATCAAAACAGTTGGTGTCTTTATGTGAATTTCTTCCAAGGTTCTGTTTGACATTATTCTTAAAATATAGTACAATATAGACAATTAAGTGACGGGTGTGCGTTGCAGAACGGAGTGATGGTATGAAACCGGTTTATAAACGGGTTTTAATGAAATTGAGCGGTGAGGCACTGGCCGGCAAAAAGGATTCCGGGCTTGATTTTGATAAGATTGTTGAAATATGCGAACAAATTCGCATATGTGTGGATATGGGTGTCCAGGTTGCTATTGTTGTCGGCGGCGGTAATTTTTGGCGTGGCCGCAGCAGCGGCAAGATGGATCGTACCCGTGCCGATCACATGGGAATGTTGGCCACCACCATCAATGCGTTGGCGGTTGCCGACGGATTAGAGCAGGTAGGCGTTGTTTCCCGTGTGCAAACGGCGATTGAAATGCGGCAAATTGCCGAACCGTATATTCGCAACCGTGCTGTTCGCCATTTGGAAAAGGGCAGAGTGGTTGTGTTTGGTTGCGGAACGGGTAACCCCTTCTTTTCAACCGATACCGGTGCCGCCTTGCGTGCCGCCGAAATCGGTGCCGATGTCATCCTTAAGGCTACCAATGTTGACGGCGTCTATGATAAGGACCCGAAAACAAATTCGGATGCCAAAAAGTTTGACACACTATCCCATTTGGATGTGTTGCAAAAGGAACTTCATGTAATGGACAGTACTGCCGCTTCTCTCTGCATGGACAATAATATTGCTATTCAGGTGTTTAATCTTGATCATCCGGACAACATTGTTCGCGCGGTGGTTGGCGAGAGAATCGGCACTCTTGTGAAATAATTGATTGGGAGGAAAAATGATGGAAGCGCTAATGAAATTGACTGAAGAAAGAATGGATAAGTCCCTTAATGCATTGGATCACGACTATAAGGCGGTGCGTGTCGGCCGTGCCAATGCCAGCGTGTTGGAACGCGTGAACGTTGATTACTACGGTGTTCCCACGCCGATTGAGCAAATGGCGGCCATTTCAATGCCGGAACCCCGCATCTTGATGATCAAACCATGGGATGCCACCACACTGAAGTCTATTGAGCGTGCCATATTAACCAGTGACATTGGTATCAATCCGCAGAACGATGGCTCCTGCATTCGTCTGACCTTTCCCCAGTTGACGGAGGAACGGCGTAAAGAAATCGTAAAGGATGTCCGTAAAATGGGCGAGGATGCCAAGGTGGCTCTTCGCAACATCCGCCGTGATTCTCTTGAGAAGCTGAAGGCCATGAAGAAAAACAGCGAAATTACCGAAGATGATGTTAAAAACGGTGAAAAGAAAATTCAAACCATTACCGACCGTTTCTGTAAAGAAGTGGATGAGCTGATCTCGGTTAAAGAGAAAGAGGTACTCGAACTGTAATAGATAGATGCATTGTAAGTCGTTTTCTCGGCTTACAATGCTTTTATATCCGGCAAAAGGGGATTTCGTATGTTTTTTGCTAAAAAAAAGGATAATAATGAGCCAATTAAGGTTCCCAAGCATATTGCCATTATTATGGACGGTAATGGTCGGTGGGCGAAAAATCGTGGTTTACCTCGCTCCTTCGGACATTCGGCCGGCGCCAAAAAGTTTAAGGAAATTGCCCGGTATTGCAATAAAATCGGTGTTGAGTATTTGACGGTCTATGCTTTTTCTACCGAGAATTGGCGACGTCCCAAGGAAGAAGTCGACGGCATTATGGATCTTTTGAGGGATTACCTAAAGGACTCCACCAATTTTAAGGACGAAAATGTCAAACTGCGTTTTGTCGGTGACCGAACCGGTCTGTCGGATGATATTGTGGCTTTAATGGAAAAGGCCGAACGGGATTCTGACTGTGCCAACGGCATGACGGCTGTGCTGGCAGTAAACTACGGCGGTCGTCATGAACTGCTTCATGTTATGAAACAACTTGCAAAAGATGGTGTAAAACCAGAAGACATTACCGAAGATGCTGTGAATGAACGATTATACACAGCGGCCTATCCAGACCCGGATTTAATCATTCGTCCCAGTGGTGAATACCGTTTATCAAACTTTTTGACATGGCAATCAGCCTACAGTGAATTTTGGTTCACACCGGTTCTTTGGCCGGATTTCTCTAAAAAAGACCTGGATACAGCTATTAAAGCCTATAACCGGCGGCAACGCCGTTTTGGAGGCGTATAATATGAAAACAAGAATCCTATCAGGGGCGGTTATGATTGTGCTTTGCGTGGGTGTTTTGGCAGTCGGCGCATCTTTCCCGCCTGTTTTAACGGCTTTTATTGCCTTATTAGCTTTACTGGGCGTCTACGAAATGCTCCATAATGCCTGCCAAATCAAACAACTGTTACTGCTGATGTTGGCATGCACTTATACGGCTTTGGCTGTCTTTTCCTATGACGGACTCCTCCTAAAGCTTTGGTCCGGCTTAACACCGGTTCATTTAACGGTTGTTTACTGTGTCTTAACAGCGGCGCTTTCTTTAGTTGATCATCGTTCCCTGACGCTTCAAAATATAGCCGCTTTACTGGCTTTTCCAACAGTGATGGCCTATGCGTTTTCGGCGATTTTGCGTATTTATTGTCGTGCCGGAGGCGTATACTATTTGTTACTGCTGTTGACCTTCTCCTGCATTTGCGATTGTGGCGCATATTTTACCGGTGTTACCATCGGTCGACATAAGCTGTGCCCGGAAATCAGCCCTAAAAAGACTGTTGAAGGAGCAGTAGGCGGCGTTGTTTGGGCTTTGATTGTCGCTGCCGCGCTTTGTCTGACCATGGCGGACGGCGTCGGCTTATGGCCATTGCTGTGCGCAACCTTTGTTTTTTGCTTGGCCGGTATGGTCGGTGATCTGTTTGCGTCGGTTATCAAGAGAAGCGTCGGTCTTAAGGACTACAGTCAGTTAATTCCCGGTCATGGGGGAATACTTGACCGTTTTGACAGCATACTGTTAATAGCTCCCTTGCTCGCCATTTGTCTGGACGGAGGGCTGTTCTGATGACTGAAAAACTGATTGTGCTTGGTTCCACCGGCTCTATCGGTGTTCAAACGCTTCAAGTGGCTCGTCGGAACAACATTCGGATTTTGGCTTTAGCTGCCGGACGAAATGTCGATGTCATGGAGCAACAGGCCCGTGAATTTTTGCCAAAAATGGTTGCCATGCAGAATGAGACGGCCGCCCAAGAACTGAAAATCCGCTTGGCCGATACAGATATTAAGGTATATAGCGGTGAGCAGGGTGTATTAGAAACGGTTCATGCCGATGCAGACACCGTACTGAATGCCATTGTGGGAATCGCCGGATTAAAGGCAACCTTGGAGACCGTTCGATCCGGTAAAATTCTGGCTCTGGCTAATAAGGAATCGCTTGTGACCGGTGGCGAGCTGGTTAAAGAGGCATTAAAACAATACGGTGGAACCATGCTGCCGGTTGATAGTGAGCATTCGGCTATTTTTCAGTCCTTGCAGGGCGTGCCGGAGGGTGCTCTGGATCGGGTGTTATTGACCGCCTCCGGGGGACCTTTTTTCGGCAAAACCAAAAAAGAACTGGAAAATGTATCGGTTGAGCAGACGCTCAGACATCCCAACTGGTCTATGGGACAAAAAATCACCGTCGATTCCGCTACACTGATGAACAAAGGACTCGAAGTCATTGAGGCGGTACATCTCTTTGATCTTTCACCCGATAGGATTGATGTGGTGGTTCAGCGTGAAAGCATCATTCACTCCGGTGTTGTGTTAAAGGACGGCGGTTTAATGGTGCAAATGGGTGTGCCGGATATGATGTTACCTATCCAGTATGCTTTAACCTATCCAAACCGTTTGCCGTGCAGTGAACGATTGGATTTGTGTGCGATTGGCAAATTGACTTTTTTTGAGCCGGACAAAGAAACCTTTCCGTGTCTTTCGATTTGCACAAAAGCTATTACGGACGGCGGCTTAAAGCCGACAGCGGCTAACGGTGCGAATGAGGAGGCTGTGGCTTTGTTTTTGAAAGGTCAAATCGGTTTTACAGCGATTGCCCGTTTGGTGGAAGGCGCCGTGGCACAGCAGTCATCCGGCACAGCTGTGTCGCTTGAGTCCATTTTTGATGCTGACGCATCGGCGCGCCGCTATGTACGGCAACATTTTTCGCAGGAGGCTGTTTAATGGAGGCTGTTTTTTCGGTATTGAATGCCGTTTGGCCCTATGCCGTGGCGGTGCTCGTGTTTTTGGTGCTGATCATCATTCACGAATTTGGCCATTTTTTGGCCGCCAAGTTATTGGGTGTGCGTGTTAATGAATTCGCCGTAGGTTTCGGTCCTAAATTGTTTTCTCATCAAGGCAAAGAAACCCTTTATCGGTTGAATGCCATTCCATTTGGTGGTTATTGTGCCATGGAAGGCGAGGATGAGGGGAGCAGTGACCCCCGTGCCTTTTGCAATCAAAAAGCTTGGAAACGGTTGATTATCACAGCCATGGGCGCCATCTTCAATCTGATACTCGGACTTGCTTTGGTGGCTGTCACCTTGTCAACTTTTTCACTTTTGCCCACCACAACCGTGGCACGGTTTAACGAGAATGCTATCAGTCAGCAGTCCGGTTTACAGGTCGATGACCGTATCATAGAAATTGACGGTCGGCCGATTGATACCAGCATCGATTTGTCATACGCCTTCACCGGTGTGCCTGACGGCAAGGTTGATATGGTTGTGATACGCAACGGCAAACGGACAGTCTTAAACGATGTTTTGTTCCGCACGCAGACCGACAACGGTGTTGCCTATGTGGATATGGACTTCTATATTTACGGCCGTCCCAAAACTGTCGGCAGTATGATTACCCAAACCTTCAAAACGACTGTGTCCTATGTACGGGTAATATGGTATTCGCTGATTGACTTGTTATCGGGAAAATACGGGGTGAGTGCCGTTTCAGGGCCGGTTGGTGTAACAGCGACCATCGGTCAAATTGCGCGCAAGCGGTTGTTGGATTTATTCCCGGTAATGGCGCTGATTACGGTTAATTTAGGTATTTTTAATTTGCTACCGCTACCGGCGCTCGACGGCGGTCGCATCTTCTTTATTTTGGTTGAAATGATGATTCGTCGGCCCGTTCCCAAAAAATACGAGGGCATCATTCATGCCGTTGGATTGGTTATTCTGCTTATCCTTATGGCACTGATTACCTTTAAGGATATTTGGTCCTTGTTTACCTGATATAAGGAGAAACATCATGTATACCAACTTGCAAACCAAACAGGTGATGGTCGGTAATCTGCCGGTGGGTGGCGGCGCACCGATTAGTATTCAATCCATGCTTTGTGTTCCGGCCGAAGATATTGAAGGAAATGTCCGACAAGCGGTGGCGCTTGAACAGGCAGGCTGTCAAATTTTGCGTGTTTCTGTTCCGAATAAAGAAGCTGTTCGACTGATTCCGGCCATCAAAAAAGCAGTGTCGATTCCGTTAGTGGCCGATATTCACTTTGATTATCGCTTGGCACTCGACTGTGTGGCGGCCGGTATAGACAAAATCCGCATCAATCCCGGCAATATTGGTGATAGCAATCGGGTTAAAATGGTTGCAGACGCTTGCCGTACCCACCACATCCCGATTCGTATCGGTGTAAATTCCGGCTCTTTGGAAAAGGATATTTTGGCACGCTACGGCGGTGTGACGGCTGAAGCCATGGTGGCCAGCGGATTATATCATATTTCGCTGTTGGAGCAATTTGATTTTGATGAAATTGTTTTGTCATTGAAGGCGTCTGATCCCCAAAAGATGTTTGACGCTTATCGTTTAGCCGCCGAACAATGCCGGTATCCCTTGCACCTTGGTGTGACAGAGTCGGGCACCTATGAAATGGGATTGTTGCGTTCGACAGCGGGTATTGGCGGATTGTTACTCCTCGGCATCGGCGGGACCATTCGGGTTTCTTTGACCGATGATCCGATTCGGGAGGTTTCGGCCGCCAAGCTGATCTTGAAAGCCGTCGGACTGCGAAAGGACGGTATACGGTTTGTTTCCTGTCCTACCTGCGGTCGAACAAAAATTGATTTAATCGGTCTGGCCAAAGAAGCCGAAAAACGCTTTGCGGGGGTTGAAAAGACTTTGACCATTGCTTTGATGGGCTGTGTGGTCAATGGACCGGGCGAGGCGAGGGAAGCGGATTTTGGTATTGCCGGCGGGGATGGTTGCGGCGTGCTGTTCAAAAAAGGGGAGATTTTGGCTTCCCATATTCCCGAGGATAAACTGTTGGATGTCTTGGCAGAGGAAATTGATAAGGTTTAGGTGAAAATATGTCGTTTAGTTTTAAGGACTTATTTTCTGATTTTTTATCAGAAGATGTGATATCGGTTTTTAGTGTTGTTACGGTTAAGGCGTGTCACCTTGACCGGCAAAAACGCACACTGGTTTTACATATGCACAGCCCGGTTTACATCAATCGTTCTTGGCAAACGGCTTTGTATAAAGGCTTAAAGGCACGTTTTGAACTAACCGGATTTGATTATTCCTTAACCTATGATTCATCATCCTTCTGTGAAGAGGCTTGTCGTGATATTGTGGAGATGTTGCGTCTGCGCAATCCTGTGTTAAACGGTTATTTTGCCGATGCTGACTACGATATTGGCGGGGATTCGGTCACCATTTCACTTCATTATGGCGGATTGGCGGCTATTACGTCGGTGCAATTTGAAAAAATGTTTTGTGATACGGTCAAGCAACGCTTTTCAAAAACAGTTTCCTTGGCCTTTGAGGGGCAAACACAGGATTTTGAGTTAGACCTTCCCGAACCGTCGGTACAGGAGACACACGCATTTGCTCCGTCACCGCTTGAAATGCCGACAGAAACAGTGGATGAATCGCTTGATTTTTCACAACTACCTGACTTTTTATTGGATATTACACCGTTTTACGGTCGCAGAATCGACAGCCATTTTGTGGCGCTGAATGCCATTGTGCCGCCCGGTGAATCTGGTGAAAAGATACAGCTTTCGGGTTGGGGAGAAGTGTTTGATTACGAGGAAAGAACGATCAGCACCAAGCGCGGACAGCGGATTGTTGTCACTTTTTGCGTCAGCGACCGCACCAACTCTATTTACTGTAAGCTGTTCATGGAACCTGAGAAAATGGAACAGATTAAGCCGGTTAAAAACGGTGCTATTCTGGTGTTTTCGGGTCATTATTCCTTTGATCAGTTTACCCATGATTATGTTTTAGAACCACGGGCAATGGCAACGGCGAAAATTGCCAAAGAAACCGATGATGCACCACAAAAGCGCATTGAATTGCATTGTCATACCAATATGTCGGCTAACGATGCGGTTGCCTCAGCCGAAAGTTTGATAGCCCAAGCATATGAGTGGGGACATAAGGCAATCGCCATTACCGATCACGGCGTTGTCCAGTCCTATCCGGCGGCGGCCGGTGCCGTCAAAAAGATTCGTAAATCCGGCGGCGCGTTTAAGGTTATATACGGTGTTGAGTCATACTTTGTTGATGATACCGATTTGGATCTTAGCAAATTAACGGCTCGGCAGATTGCTCGATACCGTTATCACCAAATCATTTTGGTTAAGAACATGACCGGTCTGAAGAATCTGTATACACTGGTATCCGAAGCTCATTTACATGATTTTAAGGGGCATCCCTTAACCTTAAAAAGCAAACTGGACAAGCTGCGTGAAGGTCTGATCCTCGGCAGCGCCTGTGAACAGGGACAGCTCTACCGTGCGATTCTCCATGGCGAGAGTGATGAAGAATTGATGCGAATTGCCCAATATTATGACTACTTGGAAATTCAGCCACTGGGTAATAATGAGTTTATGATTCGGGATTCCGTTAAGCCCGACAAGGTTGATAAGAAAACCGGTGCCGTCATTCCCAATGAGTTCAAAGCCGTTAAGGATAAAAACACCTTGATAAACTACAACCGCAAGGTTGTCGAGATTGCCGATCGGTTGGGATTGCCCGTGGTGGCTACAGGTGACGTTCACTTCCTTCATAAGGAGGATGCCATCATCCGAAAAGTCATCCAAGCCGGAAAAGGCTATGATGATTTTGATTTACAGGCACCGCTTTATTTGAAGACAACAACCGAAATGCTTGAGGACTTTTCCTATTTCGGCGACCGTGCCAAGGAATTTGTTGTTGATAATCCGGCTCGCATTGCCGATATGATAGACGATAATATTATCCCTGTGCCTGAAGAACCACATCCGCCGGTGATTGAGGGCTCAGACGAAATGCTTCGGGATATTTGCTGGGCCAACGCCCATGCAAAATACGGCGATAAATTGCCCAAGGTGGTTGAAGATCGGCTGAAAACCGAACTGGATGCTATCATCAACAACGGCTTTTCCATCATGTATATTTCGGCTCAAAAATTGGTGTCTTATAGTGAAGAAAACGGCTATTTGGTTGGTTCACGGGGCAGTGTCGGCTCGTCCTTTGTTGCTACCATGGCCGGTATTTCCGAAGTCAACCCGTTACCGCCGCACTATGTTTGTCCCAAATGCCATTACAGCCATTTTTATGAAGATGGCAGTGTCGGTTCGGGATTTGACTTGCCGGAAAAGGCCTGTCCGGAATGCGGCACAATGCTCTTGCGTGACGGGCATGATATACCGTTTGCCACCTTCTTGGGCTTTAAGGGCGATAAAGTGCCGGATATTGATTTGAATTTTTCCGATGAATTCCAGACCTCTGTGCAAAAATACACAGAAACTCTTTTCGGAGCGGAAAATGTGTTCAAGGCAGGTACTATTTCTACTATTGCCGAGAAAACTGCCTACGGTTTTTCTAAGGCATACGCCGAGAAAAAAGGCATTGTATTAAGCGGCGCCGAATTAAATCGATTGGCCAAGTTGGTGGAGAATTCAAAGGTCAAGACTACAACCGGTCAACACCCGGCAGGCATGATTGTTGTGCCGAAAAGCAACACTATATACGATTTCTGTCCGGTGCAGCATCCGGCTGATGATGTGAATTCGGATGTCATTACCACGCACTTTGACTTCCATTCCATCCATGATACCATTCTCAAATTGGATGAACTCGGTCATGTGATTCCTACTACTTATAAGTACTTGGAAGAATACAGCGGTATTTCGGTGAATGATGTTTCCATGAGTGACCCGCTCGTAATGAGCTTGTTCTGCTCAACCGAAGCTCTGGGTGTCACGCCGGAGGACATTGATTCCAAAACAGGAACCTATTGCATTCCTGAATTCGGCACACCCTTTGTACGGGAAATGTTGCTTGACTGTAAGCCCAAAACATTTGCTGATTTGTTGCAGATTTCCGGCTTATCACACGGTACCGATGTGTGGCTTGGCAACGCCAAGGATTTAATTGATAAGGGTATATGCACCATTTCAGAGGTAATCGGTACCCGTGATAATATCATGATGTACTTAATTCATAAAGGTATGTCGGAATCCAGAGCTTTCAAGATCACCGAAACCGTTCGTAAGGGCTTGGTAGCCAAGGGCAAGGTGTCCAAGGAAGAATGGGCGGCCATGGAGGAAGATATGCGTGCTGTCGGCGTGCCGGAATGGTATATCGGAAGCTGTTACAAGATCAAGTATATGTTCCCCAAAGCACACGCCGCCGCTTATGTAATCTCTGCTTTGCGTGTGGCGTGGTATAAGGTTCATAAGCCGTTGGAGTTCTACTGTGCTTACTTTACCGCTCGGCCCGGTGATGTGGATATTTCGGTTATTCTTCGTGGGCGTGAAGCGGTTCGCTCGACCATCCGAGACATTAAGGCAAAGGGTAGAGAGGCTTCACCCAAAGAACTGGCCGTTCTTGATAACCTGTATATCTTTAATGAAATTATGGCCAGAGGAATCGAAATTTTGCCGGTTGATTTGAAGCATTCGCACGCTGTCAAATATTTGCCTGAAAACGGTAAGATGCGTCTGCCGTTCGGTTCTATTCCGGGCACCGGCGATAAAGCTGCCTATGCCGTGTATGAAACCGCCCGAAAAGGGGATTATTTGTCGGTTGAGGATTTCCAACAACAGTCCGGCGTCACCAAGGCCGTCATTCAATCGTTGGCGGATATGGGTGTTTTCAGCGAGATTCCAGACACAAATCAAATGTCCATGTTTTGATCAAAATCCGGTATACACATAAGTGGTATATCGGATTTTTGTTTGTTCACAAAAATTTAATGATGACAAATTGAAAAAAAGGTTGCAATTTTGTAACTTTTTGATATAATACTATTTGTAACAAACTTGTAACTATTTTGAAAAGGAGGGAACAGCAATATGAAGATGGCTTTCTTACGACCGCTTTGGAAGTGCCGTGAGCGCTTGCGCGGGATTGTCAAGAAGTGGTCTGTATTAGCCTTTGCCGTATTGGCCGTTATGGCTTTATTGCTGACAACCCTTCTGACCGGTGTTGTTTTTGCGTACCGCGTTATTTATAATGGCGATAGCATCGCCTTGGTTCGCAATAAGGCAACCTATGAAGAGGCGATTACACTGGCACGTGACATGGTTGATTGTGCCGACTTTGATGAATATACGGTTTCACCTGTGTTCACACCGGCTATTACCGTGGAGAATAATCTGTCTTCCACCGATGAATTGGCCTTGAGCATCATCAATCACACCGAGTCAATTCAATTGGCAGACGCTTTAACCATTAACGGCTTGACGGTTGCTGCTGTTTCGGTTGACGAACATTTAAGTGACTATGTTAATCGGTTTTTAGATTCTCAAAATCCCACCGATTGCGACCAATCCGTCAGCGAATTTGTCGATCTTGTTACTGTTCAATCCGTCTATACTCCCCATAATAATTTAACGGATTTATCGTTTGTTAATGCTCTGCTTCTTGATTTAAGCGTGCGGACAACCGTTACCACTGTGACACAGACTGCTATTCCGTATAATACGATTTCCCGTAAGAGTGCAGACCGTCCGCTCGGCGATATTTCTGTGGCGGTCAGGGGTGTTAACGGTGTATTGGAAACAACAACGAGGTCGGTTTACCTTAACGGTGTTTTACAAAGCTGTGAAGAGTTGCAATCTACCGTCGTCAGCGAGCCGGTGGATCAGATTTCTTTGATTGGCACAATGAGGCCGGCTTCCAGCCTGGCAACGGTTTCTCAAGTCAACGCCCTCGGTTTGATTTGGCCCTTGAAGCGAGTGCAGAACCAAGTGATTTCGGCATATTTCGGTGATGGCCGCAATCATAAAGGTGTTGATATTGCTTCTCCCAAGGGAACACCGATTTATGCCGGACAGAGCGGCACTGTTGTCACCGCCCAGTATAGTGCCAGTTACGGCAATTATGTCGTAATTGATCACGGCAATGGCTTTCAAACATTGTATGCTCATGCCAGTCAGCTTTATGTTAAAGCCGGTGATTATGTGGTACAGGGACAAGTTATTGCCTTAGTTGGCTCAACCGGTAATTCAACCGGCAACCACCTGCACATCGAAGTTATTAAGGACTCGGTAAAGTTAAATCCGGCACCATTCCTTGGCATCTGAAAAAAACGATGTATCTATTGATACATCGTTTTTTTTGGAGCCATTTATGAACGGCAGTCGATTGTTGCCCGAAAACAGAGAGGTTGATAAAAACCCAAGGTTCGATGTGTTTGTTAAATATGGTTTTGCAACAATTGAGAAGCATCACCATCATTCAAAAAAGCCGCCCGTACCGGGCGGCTTTTTTGAATTGTTTATTCAGAACGCAAGGCGATTACCGGGTCTTTTCTAGCCGCCTTTTTTGCAGGAATCAGACCGCCGATAAGCGTCAATATAACGCTCAGAACGATCAAAATCACGGCACCGCCGACCGGTAAAAAGGCACTGATATTAACCGATCCGGCCAACGAGTGAATGAGAGTGTTAATCGGGATGAGTAATAGAAGTGTAATACCTACACCAATAAGACCGGAACATAAACCGATCATGAAGGTTTCGGCATTGAAAACCTGTGAAATATTGTGCTTTGAGGCACCGATAGCACGCAGAATACCAATTTCCTTGGTTCGCTCCAAAACGGATATATAGGTGATTATACCGATCATAATGGATGAGACTACCAGCGAAACGGCAACAAAGGCCATGAGAATGTAAGAGATCACATTGATGATAGTGGTGATAGAGGACATTAACAGCGCCACATAATCGGTATAGGTGATTTGATCATCCTCCGATACTGTTTGGTTATATTGCTTGATGCAAGCGGCAAGGCCTTCTTTTGCCTCAAAGCTATCGGTGTACAAATTGACAGAGGCGGGGGCGTCGAGACTGACGACACCGAAGGCATCTAAATTATCATCCAGGCTACCCGGCGAAATCGTCTTTTCATAGATGGATAGCAGAACATGATCGTCGGGTTTCTTCATGTAACGATCTAACAAAGCGGCCAGTTGTGTTTCATCCATGTTTCCAAGTGTAGCACTCGATGACATAGACGGCATGCTTGGTTGTGTGGCATTGCCTGTAGAATCGGCCGGCATGGCATTGACGCCGTTACCAAATGACGACATATCACCTGTATTGGCACCGTTTTGTGGCACATTCGGCATGGATGCTGCCGGCAAAAAGGCTTCTGTTCCAAGGCTTGTCATAAGCATTTTACACAGGGTTGCTTTTTCAGAAATACCCATACGATCGATATAGGCTTTGACATCAGCAATTTTTTGAGCGTCATCGCTCGGAACAAAGGTAACACCGCTTAAAACATTGGTATCGGGTGTCGAACGCTGATCTTTGACAATGTTGCTGTTATCGGTATACTCGATTAAATAATCGGTAAGCGCTTTAGTATAACCGAACACACGGCGAACGCCGTTATAATCGGAGCCGTCTTTAGGACGAATGATGCCGCTGATATGCAAAGAAAGGGCCTTTTCATCCAGCAGATCCTCTAATTCATCCGAATCTGTTATCTGGCTATATAGTCCGTTGTCATTCTTTTTATATAGATCACAGGCCGGCAACAAGCGAAACTCTTTTTCGCAAATTGTGCTGTAGTCCAACTTCTGTGTATCAATCGTCACCTCTTCACCGGCATCGATTCGACTGATAATCGACTTATATTCCGAAACAGGCAGAACACCGATTTGGTATAATACCGCCGCCGAAATCTCATTATGCTCATCCAATGCAAATACAACTTGATTGTATTCGCTCGGCCATTGACCGTATACAAGTTCATAGTTATCGGTCAGGATTTTGCTGATGCCGGAACCATCACCGTTGGGCAACAACTGTTGAAAATTGTTGTTAACAGAGCCCATTTCACTCATCATGGCTGACATTTGATTCATGCCCAATAAATTACCGGTGGTGGTTGTTTGGTTACGCAAGGTGCTGCCGTCGGTGTTAACCAATTTGTCTTCGCTGTCGTGGGTATAGACATTAAATTTTGTGGCATAAGAATATACAATGCCATTTTCACCGATATACTGATGAATATCACTGTTCGGATCATCCAGATAATGCTTAAAGACGGTTAGATTGTTAGTGGTGATACTACTGGACATACTGGAAGCCATTTCAATATCTCGTCCGTCTACATATACGCCGTCACGCTCGTGCATCAGTTCGTCCTCTGTTTTTTTCTTGGATAGTTCAATGACACCCGTTAAATCGAACGCCTTTTTCTCAATGGTGACAGGGTAGGAGGTCATCACCTCTTTTTGAATATCCTTAATGTACTGATTGGCGCCGGAGGAGATTGACAAAATTAAAGCAATGCCGATAATACCGATTGATCCCGCAAAGGATGTCAGTAGAGTGCGCCCTTTTTTGGTGCACAAATTGTTGAAGGAAAGCGAAAGAGCTGTCCATAGAGACATGGACGCCTTACCCATGTTTCGATGTGTCGGCTCGTCGGCATTGGTTGTATCGACCGTATAGGGGTCAGTGTCATCGGTGATTCTTCCGTCGTGTAAACGCACAATTCTGGTGGCATATCGGTCAGCCAGTTCCGGATTGTGAGTGACCATGACAACCAATCGATCCTTGGCAACCTTTTTGAGCAATTCCATGACCTGAATACTGGTTTCGCTGTCCAATGCACCGGTGGGCTCGTCGGCCAAGAGAATGTCGGGATCGTTAACCAGAGAACGGGCAATGGCAACTCGTTGCATCTGTCCGCCCGAAAGTTGATTAGGACGCTTATGCACTTGGTCGCCCAAACCGACTTCGCACAGCGCTTGTTTAGCACGGTTGCGGCGCTCCTTTCGTGAAATACCCGAAATGGTCAAGGCCAGTTCGACATTAGCCAAAATGGACTGATGGGGGATCAAATTATAGCTTTGAAACACAAAACCGACCGTATGATTGCGGTAAGAATCCCAGTCACGATCCTTATACTGCTTTGTGGAAACAGAATTAATAATCAAGTCGCCGCTGTCATAGCGATCTAACCCGCCAATAATGTTTAACAGGGTTGTTTTGCCGGAACCACTGGGACCTAAGATAGCCACAAATTCGTTGTCACGGAGGTTCAAATTGACATCATTCAAGGCAGTTTGAACAAGTTCTCCTGTCCGATACTCCTTGTTAATATGGCTGATTTGCAGCATGTACGGTTCTCCTTTTCCAAGATAATCGTTAATTATGTTATGAACTTTTAACCACGAAGCAAAAATGCTTGCTCGCAAGGGCGTTTTTGCGAGGCCGTCAATACCGTAGGCACACCTGCGGTGTGCCAAGGCGACAGCCGTAAAGGATTGCAAAGCAATCCTTCTGCGGATATT
>JAEDLK010000067.1 GCA_016295355.1 Clostridiaceae bacterium | reverse complement strand
CGAATCCTGTCACTCCGACCAATTCCGGTATTCATAAGGCATTTGAGTACCAAAATTGCGGTTTTGACCGCAAAAGTCGAATCCGCAAAGTAGGTTACTTTGCGGATTTTTTATTGGAGGCAACAATGAAATGTCAGGTATGCGGTGCGGAAAGCGGAAAATATCCATTATGCAGAGTCTGCAATATCAAAAAAGAGCAAGGAGATATTTTTAAATGCCCTTCTTGCGGACGATGGCATTATGTCAATCAGCTATGTACAGCATCGATATCTCATTCAGATGACCAAAGCTATCTATATGAAAAAAAGCAAGCTTTAATAAGCAAATCCGAACAGGCTTTTTTTGCGGCAATAAAAGAATCTTTGCCTCCCGATTATTATGTGTTTCCGCAAATAAATCTTGCCTCATTTATTGAGAAAAACGACAATTCAAGGTATCACAATGAGCTGTTTCGTAATGTGGATTTTCTGATAACAAGCAGCACTTATAATCCATTGGTAGTGATAGAAATTAATGATATGACACATATGGATGCGGAACGTAAGGAACGTGACATAAAAGTTGGAAAAATATGTGACGAAGCAGGTGTTAAGCGCATAACTTTTTGGACATCCTATGGAGTAAACAACACCTATATAAAAGAAAAAATAGCTGAAGCTATATCTTCGCCAGTGAATCGTATACATCATTTTTCTAAAAATCAACCCGCTGGTGATACCAACACAATTCCCGATGGTAGCCAAAAAAAAGTGAAAAAACGCGGCTGCTATATCGCAACTTGCGTATACAAATCCTACGATTGCGCGGAAGTTTGGACGCTTCGAAGATTCCGTGATAACACTTTGAGCCAAATATGGTACGGCAGATTATTTATTCGGATATACTATGCAGTCAGCCCGATTCTTGTTAAATGGTTTGGGAAGGCAAAATGGTTTGAAAGATTTTGGAAACGCATATTGAACAAACTTGTGAAGGGGTTACAGAGTAGAGGCCTTAGTAGTGAACCATATATCGATCCAAATTAATATCGTTTTTCAAAAATCAGCCGAAAGCGAGCCCAAAAGGTTCGATTTCGGCTGAAAAGCATTCACTATAATAATTTTGTCACCGGAGGCTGTGTATCCATTGTTGTCGCAGTAATCATTGACGAACATCTTAATGTCATTCAGTAATTCACTGTCTTTCGTTCTCATTGCAATGTTCTCCTTTCTATTTGAGACGCTCGACTCATTTAGAGCAGCCTTATTATACACCTTTTTCGTTGTCAATAGGTGAGATGTCATTATTTCACGACATTCAGAAATTTTGAGTAATAATTTTTGAAAAGCGCTACTATCCATTGGGGATAGTAACGCTCTTTTTTATTTGATTATGATAAAGTCATCATCTCCACTGACATATTTCGCGTAGTCAATTCTGATAACACCCTCTATGCCACCGTTATGAAAACACATATGTCCTGCCCAACCGACATAGCATATTTCGCCTTCGGGTAACAACGCAACGATATCTGTGGTTTCTTTGATTGTTGGCTTTTCCCCACCAAAGGTGATGCCCTCTAGCTCGGCATCTTGATAAAATCGCTGGCATGTCTCTTGGTCTTTCATATAGAAATAAACCTTGTTTGCCCTTTTGATGAATTGTTTGATTGTACGCATTATAAATACGCTCCTTATAAAAAATTCCTACAAGAAGCGAAAAAGCAATCCCATCGTCACGACAGGATTGCTGATTTGCATATCACCACCCTATCGTTCAAGCTTTGGCACCTTACCTCTCGGCAGGTTGTCGGCGGTCACAGGGCTTGTCCCTCACGCACTCTTAATAGGTTGTAGATATTGTAGCATTTTTTCTATGGTTTGTCAATCTTATCGTGTCTATGTATGTATCTCAAAGCATCGAGCATTGACAGGAAGATACGATGCTGTTTGTGATAGATCTCACAACCTGGCTTCTTCGCCATATTGATATGGTCAACCGTAACAGGGCGTGAACCCGTGTCTATCTTCCACTTTCCGGCGGGCGTGGTCAATTCAAACTTGCCCTTATGATAGCGGTGTTCATATCCATACTGATCACAAAGTGTTGCAAGGTCCTCGATTGTTTCCTCGGTTCTTACCTTACTGTCAATTGGGATGGAGACAACAATGTTTTGCTTTTCTGTAGGCTTACAATACTTGCAAGGGGTGTATCCTGCACGACAAGCGTGGGAAAATGTATCAAAACCACGGATATTGCTCTTACCTACAAGGCGACTGCAATTTCTTGTGTGAAAATTCTGGTAGCCTCTTGCAGCAAAGAATCCGTAACCGGGCTGTGTCAGCGTATATAGGTCGTCTCTTTCCTGCTTCGATAAATCCGAGTGCAAAACACCTGAATACCGCTCCTTTTGCGACTGCTGCAATCTCGTCATCGCTGTCATTTCGCCGCGCGTAAGGCTACGCTTTGCGAGCTTGGGTGTCTTCATCGTTTTTATTTTTTGTTGAATCAGCAAGGGACGGTATTCGTCCTCAGCCGTAGGATTGCATACCTTACAAGGGCGCAATCCTTTTTTCATAATCGTCTCGTATTTTATGGTGCCTAGCACGTGATGGGCATTGTGAAGCAACCCGCAATCGTGTCGATGAAAGATCGTTCCATTCTCCGCATACATAAAGGTATACTGCGACCTTCTTATTTCATCAAGGACCTTTTCACGCTTAGCAAGGCGCAGCTCTTCTCTTACGCAAGTACAAGCCTTGTAGCCCTTTCTAACAGCTCCCTGGAGCGTACTAAAGCCAAGCATATCCACACCTTCGGGAATGTTAGGACAGCCCTTCTTGTGAAGCAATGCGTGGGTAACATCGTATTGATACTCAAGCATATCACTCTTGGGATGGTTAAACTTCGGCTCCGGCTTTATCGGAGGCTCAAGCAAAGCCTCTTGAGGGAAGCCTACACCTCTAAGTAAATTCACAATGGCTATAACGTCATTTCTTGAATCGTGTTCTAATTCGGGGACTTCAATATTTCGTGCCCTGGCTAATTTGTAAGCACTGCCCTTCACATATCCCTGCCCATCCAAGAAGCCCAGCATATATTCGCTGAGTATCTTTGAAGGCTTGGTGTTTTTTATCTTTAGAACGATCT
>JAEDLK010000028.1 GCA_016295355.1 Clostridiaceae bacterium | reverse complement strand
ACGGATCTTATCCATTGGACATTTTCAAGCGCTTCGGCAAAGAGCAAGACGTAAAAACCACGCCCCGCCTAACGGGAGACGGATCTTATCCATTGGACATTTTCAAGCGCTTCGGCAAAGAGCAAGACGTAAAGACCACGCCCCGCCTAACGGGAGACGGATCTTATCCATTGGACATTTTCAAGCGCTTCGGCAAAGAGCAAGACGTAAAAACCACGCCCCGCCTAACGGGAGACGGTGTTCGCCGGTTATCAAATCAAAAGCCGCTCTTATGCAAGGCTGATGTTTTTGTCCCCCCTGACTTGTGTATGGCCATTTCCCCTAACATTGTTACAGCAACACAAAAATGCCCCTTTGCACAAAGCAAAGGGGCATTTTTTCGGTTGATTGGAAGCCTTCAAACTCAAATCGGACTTTCGGCAAGCTTTTTTCGCTGTAGCATCATGAAAACGCTCGCCAATCTGTGAGGGATCGATGTTCTTTTTCCTCGTACGGCAAAAAAACATGCCAATAAATTTCTTTGATCTTAAAGGTGTGCTTTTGCGGGGCTTTCTTCGAAGCGAAGACCATTAGGATTGTCTCCTAAGGGCGACAACAGCCGGCAGCGAAGTAAAAACCGCCCTTAAAGGGCGGTTTGAGTAGAACGCTTTGGTTATCCGTTACCCGGTTCGGAAGTCGGGGTGGAGGTATCACTGCTTTTGACACTGCTGATATACACCGTGATAGATGAATCCGGGCTAATGGTACTACCGGCAGCCGGGTCGGTTTTAACCACGCAGTTATAGTCCACCGAGTCGTCCTCGACTTCATAGAAAGTAATATTTTGATACAAGAAGCCGTTTTTGAACAACTGGATCATGGCGGCATCACGCAACACATTGGTCATGGTCGGCACGGTGACGGTTTCCTGACCTAAACTCAAGGTCAAATACACGCGGGTGTCTCTGGCAACCTGCGTACCGGCGGCAATATCCTGTCCCACCACAATCCCGGGAGCCTTAGAGGAATACTTCTTGCCGAGCACCGAAAACTTAAAGTCGGGATACTCACGGCAAATCTCCTCAAATTTCATGCCGAGCGACGAAAAGTCCGGCAGAGTCAACAGCTTTTCGCCATTGGTGGTCGGCACGCTGCTCGGCTCTGTCTGACTCGACGACGGCAGCTCCGGCACCGAAGATGAGGGCGTGCTGACCGAGGCAAAGGGCTTGCCGAGAACCAAATACAGTACCAAGGCAATCACCAAGAAAATACCGGCAGTGATTCCGGCCGAAATCAAAGCATAGCGCCGATTCTCGTTCGTCTTTTTCTTTGTATCGGTCGGCTTTTTGTTATCCGCCGAAGCCGGTTCGTTTGTAACCTTTTGAGAAGCGGCGACACGCACCACATCGGTGGTTACATCGGCAGCCGGCGCAATATCGGCTTTAAGTTCCGTCATGGAACGGGTTCGGTTTTCTTTTAGAATCTGCAAAGCATTGGCCAAAGCCACCAAAACCGCCTTGGGCAACCGACCCGCCACAGCCGATGGAATGGTCATTTTATCATCGGTGATCCGCTCAGTGGCTTCGGGCAGAGTTGAGCCCATCAGCACACGGAACAAGGTAGCGGCAAAGCCGTACACATCGGTGGAGTCGCTTAATAACTGGCCGTCCTCTACGCCGTACTGCTCCAGTGCGGCGTAACCCGGAAACAGTTGAGCATTAACCGAACTGCCGCTTTGACGCAATTGAGCAATAGCAAAACCGATCAAACGCAACCGACCGTCACGCCCCACCATAATGGTTTCGGGCGAAATACCGCCGTGCACAATACCTTCCTTGTGCAAAGATTCCAGCGCCGACACCAGTGGCATAAACAACGGACGAGCCTGCTCCCACGACAGAGAACCGCCGTTACGCAGTAAAAACTCTCTTAACGAAATACCGGGGAAGGATTTTTGAATCACATATGCCGAGTTGTTGCATTCCACAAGATCCACCGTGGGCAACAAGGCGGCCAGGTCGGTCTTTTCCAATTGCCGATGCAACTGTAAAAAGTCCATCAAGGCCGTGTTATACAAATACTCCTTGCCCTCATCAATGACAATCGCACCCTTTTCTTCACGGTGTGCCAAAAGGTTCGGAAAGAATTCTCGAATTTGAACAATGTTATTGCCCTCGTTATCCCAGCCGATATAGGTAACGCCCTCGCCGTCGCTTTCCAGCACAGCGCCGATGACATAACGGGATTTAATATAGGTTTTAATCGGCAAAAGACCCTGCGGATTTTGATCGCCGGCGCGATGACCGCAAATAGGGCAAATTTCTTCTCCGCCGTTGTCATTCATACAGCCCATACAAAGTCTGTCGATGGTCAGCATAGAACCGATCCTTTCTGAGAAAAAATGGCAACCTGACTGTTTAACAGGTCGTGTTTGTTACCTTATTGTACCACAAACGGCCGTTGACTTCAAGTGGTTCTTGTGTCCCCGAGCAGTGGCACCAGTGTGCGAAACACACAGCTATGGGCCGGGGTTATCATGCGATCCTCGTGTAACGAACCGAAATACCAATGCCGATACCGGCACATTCGGCTGATTTGATCAAAATATCCGTTGAGCTTATTGATGCGTTCGGTCTCGCCGCGCCTGAGCAGCATGGCGCTCTTCACCGGAGAGGGAGGCTCGTGGGTGAGAATGTAATCCACCTGTCGTCCGACCTCGTCCAGCCGTTCGGCCGCATCGGCCATTTCCTGTGGGTCGGGCAATTCCTGCCGCCACCACTTGCCGGTAGCGAGACGCAAGTCCTTATCAATACTCTCGCCGCCGCCGAACACAAACAAGGTATGGCCTTCGACGGTGAAAATCTGCCCTCTTTCCAAATGGTATAGCTTTTCGGCAATGCGATGTACCTTTCCGCCCTTCCAAAAGGTTTCCCGATGTCGGCCGATTAAATCGAAGTTGTCATGTGTACCGTCCAAAAAGGCCACCGTGTATTTGCGACTTCCCAAATACTTGAGAACCTCTTTTTCCTCCTTGTCGCCGTTCCACAAAAAGCCGAAATCCCCGCAAACAATCACGGTATCGCCGGCCTTTAGGCGACGCCATTCCTTGTCAAACAGACGGCCGATATCGCCGTGCATATCGCCTGTTATATAAACCATCGTCCGTTCTCCCTTCTTTTTGATAAAACCCTTTTCTTTTGGGATACTTTTTGATATACTATAAGTGTTCCTTTCCATTTTACCATATCTTTGCGAAAATTTCTATTGTTATGGGGACTTTTTATGAAACGAATTGTAAGCATTCTTCTTTGTCTTGTTTTGCTGACTGTTTGCTTTCCTGTTTCGGCCTATGAGGTAACCGGCGTTACGGTAACAGCCAAAAATGCTATGGTGGCCAGCCTGGACACCGGCGAGATTCTTTACAGCAAGGCCATTGATGAACGACTCTACCCGGCCTCCATCACCAAATTGATGACCGCCGCCGTCATTCTCGACCGTTTTCCCGATCAAAATGCCGTGAGCGTCACCATGACCGATTCTGCCTTTCAACAAATCTTAGGGACCGGCTCGGCGGTGTTGAACGCCAAGGTGGGCGAAACCTTTTCGGGCAAGGACGCCTTAGCCGCTATTGTGATTTCCTCAGCCGGTGATCTTGTGTATGCCTATGCCGAAGCGGCTTACGGAAGTGTGGCAGCCTTTACCGAGCAGATGAACCGAAAAGCGGCCGAGCTCGGCTTGACCGGCACTCATTACCAAAACCCCATCGGCCTGCACGATGAGCAAAACTACACAACCGTACGGGATATTTACACATTAAGCGTGTACTTATTAGAACATTATCCGTTGGTAACCGAACTGACCGGCAAATCCCGCTACACCATGGCGGCCACCAACATGAACGGTGAACGCATTCTTTGCACCACCAATTATATGTTAGACCCCAACACCAGTTACTACTATCCCTATTGTACGGGACTGAAAACCGGTTTCACCGACGAGGCCGGTCGCTGTCTTGTCAGCACCGCCAGCTATGATGGCTATCGGTATTTGACCATCGCCATGAACTGCCCGACCCAAGACGGCACCCGCACCGAGTTCACCACCAGCCGTGACTTGTTCCGGTATATGTTCAATCGGTTTTCCTATAAGGCTGTATTAGACACCGCCTCTCCGGTAACCGAAATGCCGGTCAGACTTTCCGGCGACAGCGACTATGTTTCGCTGTATCCCTCATCGCAGGTCAAGGCCATTCTGCCCAAGGAAGCGGACAATTCTTCCATTGTGATTGTCCCGCACTTAATAGCCGAATCAGTGGATGCGCCGGTCAAACGGGGCGATGTTTTGGGCACTGCCGATGTAATTTATGCCGAACAGGTCATTGGTCATGTGGACTTGATTGCCGGAAACGATGTGGAAAGCAGTACGCTGTTAATTGTGTTGGATGCCCTAAAACGCTTTGTCACCTCTAAGGGTTTTCGAATCGTCATCGGCCTTTTATTAGCGGCCGTTTTGCTTTTGGTTCTGTATATTATTTATATCAATCAAAAAGGAAAAATCAAATCCCGCAAGGTTCGATATATTCCATATGACGAAGAAAAGGAGCAACGCCTTCGGGACAAAACCAAGGAAAATCGAGCCAAAAAAGGTCGTCCGGAATTGCCGGAGGACTTTAAGGAACCCGATGATTTTCCTCCCTCACCCGATCATGATTAACCCGTTTCTTGCGGCTCTACTGACGGTAGAGCCGCTTTTTTCTTTCTCTACACAACCCGTTTCGCCGGAGAGCCAAAACACGCATGAGTAGGGTGCATTTTCACCGAAAATGGGGTACACTTTGATTAAGTCAAAGGAGGATCTCGCCATGAAAAAACTGAAGATATACGGTGACTCAATCTTAAAGGGCGTGACCTATGATGCGAACAGCGGTCGTTACGGACTATGTGATGATCATCGGTTTGAAGCCCTGAATAAGCTCGGTTATGAGTTAGACAACAAATCCAAAATGGGCGCCACTGTTCAAAAAGGTTATTCGCTGATGATGCGCACCATGGACAGCATTGACGAAAACACCGTGGTGCTGTTGGAATTCGGCGGTAATGATTCCGATTATAATTGGCAGGCCATCAGCGACAACCCGACCGGCTCTTTTCTGGCCAACACCCCCGAACCGCTCTTTTTGGAAACCTACCGAAAAACCGCACAAGCTGCTCTTTCCAAGGGAGCAACGGTTATCATAACCTCGCTGATTCCTATTGACCCCAACCGCTACATGGATTTTATCAGCAAAGACCGTAATTACCATGCTATTCTCTCTTGGTTAGGTGATGTCGGAATGCTGTATCGCTGGCAAGAATACTACAGTCAGTTGGTAGAATCGGTGGCCAGCAGCCTGAAGGTTCAACTGCTGGATTTGCGACGGCTTTTTTTAACCGATCACCACTACAGCGAAATGCTGTGCGAGGACGGTATTCACCCGACCCAAGCCGGTCATACCCGCATCCACACCGCTGTCACGGACTACCTGACCTCTCTTTAAGTGACACGGGTATCCTCTGTTATCAATAGGCAAGGGGCTGTAAAAACAACCGTTTTACAGCCCCTTTATACAATCACCCGAAAGGCATATCGTACCTTTCGGGTGATTTTGCGGTTTAACCGCTGACTATGTGACAAAACGACCGATGGGTAACGTCCTTTGCCTCTCACCGACTTGACAAGCCGAAGGCGCCGCCGTGAAGGTCTGTTTTTCGACTTGTCCGCACGTTTTACACCGCTTTTTCGAGAATGGCGGCCATGACGGTGATGTCATCCTCATGGCGGTCGGTACGACGGCGTTTGGCTCCCTCGCACACCCGTGTGGCAAGTTCTTTGGCGGTGCCGCCGTCAAAAGATTCCAGCTCGGCGCCGATCCAGTCGGTGCCCTCGCTCACGGCACCGTCGGACAGCAGCAAAACAATGTCGCCCTTTCGCAGACTGATAACGGCCTTATCGAACCCGATGTTTCGCAAGATGCCGGCCGGCAGAGAGGTGCTTTGGGCAGTGCCTGCTTTTCCGTTTCGGCGGACAATCGTGGGAGCGGCACCTGCCTTTAACAGCTCTGTTCGGCCGGTAAACAAATCCACCGCCACCACATCCACCGTGGCACAGGATTCATCGGTCGATTTGAACAGCATGGATGAGTTGAGAATTTTTAACGCCGCATCATACCCGAATCCGGCCTTCAACAGCCGACTCATCAATCCGACTGCCATGGCCCCGTCCACCGCCGCTCGGCCGCCGGTACCCATGCCGTCTGACAAAAGCATAATCAGCCGTCCCTTGCCGTCAAAGAAATAGTCACACACATCGCCGCATACCGCCGCATTTTCACTCGGGATTTGATGGATGCCGATTTCAGCGGTGTAGTAGGCGTGTTCGCTGACGCTGATATAGGTGTCCTCGCCGGTAACTGTCACGCAGGGCGGGTCAAAGTCCCTTTCGCACGATACCTGCAAAGCGTGCAACACACTGGCACGGTTCAACACCGTATCGCCGCCCGTGCTGACACGAATTTCAACATTCATACGGTCGTTTTTATCCAATCGCACCCCACATTCCTTCACCGGCACATGAATGTTTTTGAGTGCCTCGGCTATGCGGGCGGCCGCCGAAGAGTCAAACCGTTCATCCACATCAAATTCATCGGCTAAGGAGCAAAGCATCTGTGAAATGCCCGAAAACTGGTCGGCCACCACACTGCGAACCTCCTGCACCCGTTGTTCGGCCGCAAAACGGGAGGTGTATTCGCTGTAATACTTATACACGGCACTGCTCATGCGACCGACTCGCAGGCATCTCCCCTTAAACTCAGAGGGACAACAGTCCTCCACATTGCTGTGTCCCTGCTTGACCCCCTTGGTCATCTCAACCACGGCGGCCAGCGTTTCATCATATCGGGTTTCCCAACAATAAATCTGCAAGGAACAGCCCTTACAGGCATCATGTTCTATTTTTTGCAACACACCTCGAAAATCGGGAGCATGGATTTTGGATAATTCCCCGGCCACATTGTCTACCGTTCCGGATACCTCGGACAGAGCTTTTGAGGCAAACCGCAACCGCATGGTCAGCCCTTTGACAAGTCCGTCCGGTTTGACCACCGACACCCGTCCCGCAAACACCCGTCCAAACTGCACACAAACGGTGCGAGGCAACAATAAATACAACGCACTGCCCACGGTAAACTCAATCACCAATCCGGTCAGATTGCCCGTTTGTGCATACGGAATACCGGCGATGACCGCAGCCGCTAAAAAAGCCGCCGTTTGGGCAATTTTTCCGGCCGAGGCAAAAACACCGGCCATTAAACCGCCGAAGCAATACATCACGGCCGACCTTGAATCAGCACTGCCGAGCGCTTGAATCAAGGCACAGGTGATGCCCAAAATCGCCCCGGCCCCCACATTACCGTAACGAGCCGCCACATGGATGAGCACCACGCAAAGAATCCTCCCGACACTGATACCGCCGGGAGCAATGGGAATCAGTCCCAATAGCACAAAGCCGACCGTCAAAATCACAGATGTCAGTTGTTCGCCCGAAAGGCCGACATCGTTATGTAATAAGCTGCTGCTGCCTCGCTTGACAAAATACGCACCTCCACCGGCCAAGACGGCCTCTACCGCCGAAAAACCCACACCGCCCGGCATGTCCCGAAAAGTTGCCACGCCGGTTAAAAACACCGAAAGAAAGGCAATCATGCCGGCAAACAACGGCCGCCGACTGATCTTTAGCCGGGACACCAACAACCGAATGGACACCACTGCCAGCAGAGCCCCGACATAACGAAAGCCGCTGCTTTGCAGAATGGGAAAGGCTGAGCCGACGAGCACACCCACACCGACCGAGGGCATGATGGCCGACGGACAGCCGGCCACCGCCGCTATGCCGAATGGCAGATACTTTTGCATGACCGCACCGCGCGCACACAAAAAACCACATACGGCAAACAGCATATGCGATAGCACCACTTCTGCAGTTTCCTTACCTGTCAGTCGGTTGTGTTCTGCCAGGCGTACAAAATTTCTGCGTAATAAGGTTTCCTGTTCCTTCATTTTTGCACCGTCCGTTTCTTTTGTTTACCTCCCCCCCTTTTTCCCATTATAGCCGGTCGCACACGCCGATTTTGTCAAAATCGGCACGGCCTTTTTTGCCGGTTTATGGCGCATTTTTGCGAACAAAGGAAAGCCGTCTGTTCTTAAAGCGAAAAAATGTCGCAAACAGGCAAAGAAAAAAGCCGTTTGCTTGCATTCTTAAGGGCAATATGATAGAATAAAGAGACATATATAAAAAAGGAGGTGACGGTCATGGACACACAAACAATAGCGGCGATTTCCACGCCGGCCGGAGAAGGCGGAATCGGCATTGTCCGGGTTTCGGGAAGCAAGGCTTATGAGGTTGCCGACAAGGTTTTTCGCAGCGCCGGCGGTAAGCGCCTTGCAGAGATTCCCGGCTACACGGCCTTGTTCGGAGCGGTGTATGACGGGCAAGAGCGATTAGACACGGCCGTTGCTCTCAAGTTCAAAGGCCCCAAAAGCTACACCGGCGAGGATGTCATTGAATTATCCATTCACGGTGGCAGTCGGGTGCTGACCCGTTTGTTAAGGGCGGTGCTGGGTGCCGGAGCTCGCTTGGCCGAGCCCGGTGAGTTTACACGCCGTGCCTTTCTAAACGGCAAAATGGATTTAACCCAGGCCGAAAGCGTGATGCAGTTGATTCACGCACGCAGTGACAGCGAATTACGCATGGCCAACGCCGCTTCCATGGGACTGCTAAGCCGTGATATTGAGAAACTGTTAGATGTTTTGTCCGAATTGGCCGCCTCTATTGCCGTGTTCAGCGACTATCCCGAGGAAGATCTGCCGCAACTGGACAACGGGATCTTTCGCAAAAAACTGCTGACTTGTCAGCAGGCCTTAAACGAAAAATTATCCCGCTACGATACAGGACGGATGATTACCGAAGGCATTGATACGGCCATTGTCGGCCGTCCGAATGTCGGCAAATCGACCTTGATGAATTTAATCACCGGGGCTACACGCTCGCTTGTAACCGACATTGCCGGCACCACCCGCGATGTGATTGAGGACACCGTGCGTTTCGGCGGTACAATTCTGCGTTTGGCCGATACCGCCGGCATTCACAACACCGACGAGCCGATTGAGCAAATGGGGGTGGATTTAGCCAAAGCACGCATCGGTACAGCCGATTTGGTTCTGGCGGTATTTGATACCTCCCGTAAGCCAAACACGGAGGACGAGCAGTTGATTGAATCCTTACAGGGAAAAACCGTGATTGCGGTACTAAACAAATCCGACTGCCGTGCATACGATTACAAACCGCTTGTTTCGGCCTTTCCCACGGTGGCTGTCAGTGCCCGTGAGGGAACGGGACTGAAAGAGCTTGAGAAAACCATCGGGCAGGTGGTCGGCACGGCCGGGTTTGACCCGTCCGGAGCCACCTTGTTGGGAGAACGTCAGCGCTATGCCGCCGTAACGGCGCTTTCGTCCATTGAAGAAGCCATTAAAACCTTGGATAGCGGTTTCACCATCGACGCCGTCGGTGTGTGCGTGGACGATGCCATGCAGGCCTTGTGTGAGCTGATCGGCAAACGGGTCACCACCGAGGTGGCCGACCAAGTGTTCCGTCATTTCTGCGTAGGAAAATAATTGCAAGGAGCGTTACCATGGAACAACCCCACGGTTTTTCGGTCAACACCGATTTTTTAGACGATATGGACTCACAGTCCGCAAGCACGGCACAAAATCAGACTGTGCCGACCAAAAACAGGCCAAACGAACCGTCGGGCGATGACCGACAGGCACAAGTCGATACCGGTATTAAACCGTCATTCATGTTTGATAAACCCATTTCTGCCGACACACCGAAACGGTTTGTTCCATCGCAAGATGACTTTTCCCTATCGGATGACGGGTATGATTTTTCACTGTCGGACGAGCGAAGGAACCCGACGGCAAAAAAGACAAACGCCTTTCTTGCTTTGTTAACAACCATGCCTGCCAAGCTGAAAAGCGGTGGTTCGTGGCTCTTTGAACGAGCGAAGCGGGCACTTTTGGCCCTGATAAAAGGTGTGCAATATACCTATCACGCTGTTCGCTGCATTCGCTGGACGCCCCGTCACCTTTTGTTGGCCGCTTCAGCGGTGGTTTTGTCGGCCGCATTGGTGTTTTGTGCCACCGCACCCATCATTAAACGGCCCTATATTGCCGGACGAACGGCCTTTAATGCCGAGAACGAGGTCTGCGAACGGTTGACCTATGACGCCTATGGGTATGTAATTTGTACCGAAAGCACCGGCACCACCAGTGCGCCCTACACCGTGCTCTCTGACTATGACGGCGACCGTTTAATCAGAGAAACCAAGCAGTACCGCGACGGCACGAACGAAATCACGACATATCATTATGAGGGCGATCGCTTAAAAACCGCTGTAACCACCAACCTCTTGGGTGAAATCATCAACACCCGCTCCTATTATTACAATAAGGGTCTTCTGCGTGCCTCGTATTTGACAAACGCCGCAGAAGAAATCCTGTACACCGATACCTACACCTATGAGGGAAATATGCCGATCACCTTTACCCGGCTAAACCATCAAACAAATCTTACCGTGACCACGACCTATACCTATAACGACGGCCGTTTAACGCAAAGAACAGATGCGTCCGGGAACAATTCGGTCATAACCGTTACCTATCATTACAACAAAGAGGGGTTGTTGCAATCCACCTCCGCTCCCGCCTCTTATGCCGACAATCTGCACTATACCTATGTGTATGGCAAAACACGTCAAACGATTTTTGAAGTATTATTCTAAAGAAAACAGAAGGAACTTTTTATGATGTATTATCAGGCAGAAGCCTATGATGTTGCTGTGATCGGCGGCGGTCATGCCGGCGTTGAAGCTGCTTTGGCTTCGGCACGGTTGGGTGCCAAAACCGCCATGTTTACCGTGTCGCTCGACTGGGTGGGCAATATGCCCTGCAACCCCTCCATCGGCGGTACCGCCAAAGGACATTTGGTACGGGAATTAGACGCTTTGGGCGGAGAAATGGGCAAGGCCGCTGATGCGAACACCCTGCAAAGCCGCATGCTGAATTTAGGCAAGGGTCCGGCGGTGCATTCTTTACGGGCACAAATCGACCGAAGAAATTATTCGGCTTATATGAAACACGCTGTGGAACGTCAAACAAATTTGGATGTTCGCCAGGCCGAGGTCGTGGAACTGTGTAAAGAAGGCGACGGCTGGTGCCTTGTGACCCGCTTGGGCGCCCGTTATCCGGTCAAGACCGTTATTTTGGCCACCGGCACCTTTTTAGGCGGACGGGTATATGTCGGTGAGGTGCATTACGAAAGCGGCCCGGACGGACAGGCTCCGGCCACACAGCTTTCGGCTTCTCTAAAGGCTTTGGGACTGCCGTTACGCCGTTTCAAAACCGGCACACCGGCCCGCGTGGCAAAGGACAGCATTGATTTTTCGGTGATGGAAACGCAAGAGGGCGACAGCGAAATCGTTCCGTTCAGCTTTTCCACCGACCCGGCTACGCTCCACAACACCGTTACCTGTGCCATGACCTATACCAACGACGAGACGGCGAAGGTGATTCGCAACAACCTCTCCCGTTCTCCCCTGTACGCCGGAGACATTGAGGGTGTCGGCCCACGCTATTGTCCCAGCATTGAGGATAAAATCGTTCGGTTCCCCGATAAAAAGCGGCATCTTTTATTTATTGAGCCGTGTGGCGAAAACACCGACGAAATGTATTTACAGGGTATGTCCTCGTCTTTGCCCGAGGAGGTACAGCTTCAGTTTTACCGCACCATAAAAGGGCTTGAACATGTCAAGCTGATGCGCAACGCCTATGCCATTGAATATGACTGTGTCGATCCGCTTGCCTTAAAACAGACCTTAGAATTTAAGGATTTTGCCGGCCTGTACGGCGCCGGCCAATTTAACGGCTCTTCGGGTTATGAGGAGGCGGCGGTACAGGGCTTTGTGGCCGGTGTCAATGCCGCTTTACAGGTAAAAAACCGTGAACCGCTGGTGCTATCCCGTACCAACAGTTATATCGGCACGCTGATTGACGATTTGGTCACAAAGGGTTGCAGCGATCCCTACCGCATGATGACCTCTCGCAGCGAGTACCGTCTGTTGCTTCGGCAGGACAACGCCGACGAACGCCTGATGCCGACCGGCCGTGCCTTGGGACTGATTGATGATACCGTGTATGAGGCCTTTCTTCTGCGCAAATCGCAAAAGGAAGCCGAAATCGACCGCTTGAATCACACCCATATTGCACCCAACGAAGAATTGAATCGGTATTTGTGCGAAAAAGGCACCGCACCGCTCACCACCGGCGCCACCTTGGCAGAGCTGTTACGCCGTCCGCAGATCGACTACCGTTCCCTGATTGTCTTTGATAAGGACAATCCGCATTTAAGTCGGGATGTCTGCAACCGGGTGGAAACCGAAATAAAATATGAGGGCTACATTCAACGGCAGGCGGCCGCTGTGAAGGAAATGCAACGGCTGGAAAGCCGCTTGATACCGGCCAACGTGGATTATGAAACCATTGACGGCCTGCGGCTGGAGGCCAAGGAAAAACTGAGTTGCATTCGTCCCGAGAGTATCGGACAGGCCAGCCGCATATCGGGTGTCAGCCCGGCTGATGTGGCGGTGCTGTTGGTTTGGTTGGAACGACAAAAACGCGGAGGTGCCGTATGAGTCGATTTCCCTTTGAAGAATTGCCGAAGCTGACCGAAGCATTCGGCCTTTCCTTGGACAATACCGCCCTTGAACGCATGGAACAGTACGCCGAATTATTGCTGACATGGAACGAAAAAATGAATCTAACCGCCATCACCGACCCAACCGAGGTGGTGTATAAGCATTTTTATGACTGTTTGCTGTTTTTTAAGGCACATATCCCGGCAACAGGTGCCAAAGTGATTGATGTCGGCACCGGCGCCGGCTTTCCGGGAATGGTGTTGAAAATCGTCCGCCCCGATTTGAACATCACCCTGTTGGACAGCCTAAACAAACGCTTGCTCTTTCTAAACGATGTGTTGGATAAGTTGGGGCTGACGGCTCACACCGTGCATGGACGAGCAGAAGAATACGGACAGAAACCGGCGTTTCGCGAGGCCTTCGACTGCGCCACGGCTCGAGCGGTAGCCCCGCTGAATGTTTTGGCGGAATATTGCCTGCCCTTTGTCAAGGAAGGCGGCATCTTTGTGTCATTAAAAGGCCCCTCCGGCGAAGAGGAAATGAAGAATGCTCAAAAGGCATTTACTGTTTTAGGTGCCCAAAAACCGACATTGATTTGTGAAACCGTACCCCCGAATCAATCCCGTTGCTTAATAGTGAGCAAAAAAATATCGCAAACCCCGACAAAATATCCACGCAATACCACCAAGATGACAAAACAACCGCTTTAAGCGCGGTTGTTTTGTTTTTCTGTGTCGAAAACGCCCGATGTCTTTTTCTTGGCAGTCGGACAAGCCGGTGTTATAATAACCACAGAACAAAAGATACTTCTCTTAAGAGAACAAAAGTGGGGGGCGCAGCAGATGAAAATGGGATTTGAAAAGCATCTCATTTATCTTTCGCCCAAGGATCTCTTGCCACCCGATTTGCGACAAGACGGTCGTGACCGCTACCGAATGCTCTTACTATCCGAAAGCATTCGTCAGTACGGATTGTTTTCACCGGTGATAGTCAGACGAATGGGACGAGGCTACACGCTGATTGACGGAGTCTCTCGAACGGCGGCCGCTACACTGGCCGGGGTCGGCAAAATTCCCTGTCTTGTGTATGTAGGCAGTGACCCTCTTTTAATGAAAACTGCCTTACAGGTATCTCTTTTACAGAAGAATCTGTTGTCGGTGGCATCGGGACTCTCGCATCTTTTAAGCCGTTACTCGCCCGAGTTGGCAGCCTGTGCCTTGTCCTTGTCCACCAAAGAGCTTTTATGCCTTTCGGCCTTTGATTTAATGGATGAAGGACTTAAAGGAAAAATGCTCACCTTAACAAGTCCTCTGTTTACGGCCGGACGGCTATGTGACATGACCCGTGAGGAGCGCCGGGCGTTTGCCGAAAAAATTGAGCTCGCCTACAAAAGCGAGCCGGTGTGTGAAAAGCCGCCGACACCCCATACCAAGACGCCCTGCGTGAAAGACCCTCGATTTTATATCAACAGCATTCGTAAAATTGCCGACCGCATGAGCGATAACGGCCTGTCGGCCACCGTCAAGCAACGGGAAACCGCCGGCTATACAGAAATCACCTTGCGTATCAGCAAAAAAGCAGTTGATCAACCGCAGTTATCGCTACTGGGTTAAGAACGGATGCTCTCTTTATTAAAGGAATCTTTTTTCAGATGCCTTTAACCTGTCGCTTGCAAGATGCGACACCTATTTGTTGCGAAAACACCGTTTTGCCTTAGCAAAACAGGTTTTCGATATAGGCTGCAAAGCCTACCCCATCCCCATCCCCCTTATAGACGACCCTACCTGCTCCCCTCAGGTAGGGTTGTCGCCTTTTTAGAGGGGCGCCTTTCATTCGACAAACAAAAACAGGGGCTGTAGACCCATGGTTTACAGCCCCTGTTTAGAGGATAGAAAAAAGTTGTCCGTGACCAACCGAGTCAAAAGCACCAGACTGTCGATCTTTGAGGCTTACCCAACAGAAAACATGACGGACAAACCTGCGACAGGTTCAGGCTCTGTCATGCTATACAAACCGGCTCACTTCTTGAACAAACCTTAAAATCCACGAAAAACCAATGTTTCTCATGGTGCTTGTGTTTTTTATTCTTTAACAGACGATTTCGCTGTCATTCGTCCTTTTTGGATTCCGGCCTTTTTTACATTTCCTTGACTGTTTTGACGATCTTTCAGTCAAGCCCGACAAATATGTTTCTAAATTGCCTATTGGCATTCCAACCTTTTTCTATCGTTCCCTGCTAAGCTTCCGGTTTTGCCAAACCGGGCAATCGATCTAACGGGATATACTCAAAGATCAGTCCGGCCAACTGTTCATAGCGTTTTTGAGCTTTATCGGCCCGCCCCCAGTAAAGCGTGATTTTACTGTCGTACGCCATCAGTTTGTCGTAGTGTTGTCTCCAGTTCTCGTCGATTAAACGATTAGCTTTTTTGCGAAGCCGCATAATACGAAGCCAATTCCATTCAATTAACACGGCCATTCGCCACATTTCGAATTTTCTTCCCATAACATCGCTCCTTTCCCATTTGCTCTGGGTGTTTTTCTGTGGTATCACTATACCATATCCAATTTGTCGAAATTTAGTCTTTTCGGTCGCCTGACAGGGAAATAATAAAAAAAATCAGCGGAATGGTTGAATATTCCGCTGAAAGAAAGAAAGGGGAAGATATGTGACGTCAAAAACCGTGTTTTTACAAGACATCCACAGAAAATGACCGTCGTTTTGTCGAATTACGCAAGGGTATCAATGCGTGTCGGCAGAGCCCAGCGTGATGCTGATGGTTTTTTCGGTGTAGCGATTGTCGCCTTGCTCTTGCAGGGTGATTTCCACCGTTTCGCCGGCTGCATACCCCGTCAGTATCTTTTGTAAATCACTGACGGTTTTAATCCGCTGACCGTCAAAATGGGTCAAAATACTCTTCTCGGTGATACCGGCGGCCTCGGCCGGACTGCCGCTGACGACCTGGGTGACATACACGCCCTGCGGAACGCCATAAGCCGAGGAAACATACGCCGAAATATCCGAACCGCTGATGCCGATATAGGCCGATTGATCGGCCGAAACCGGCTGACGGGTGGTGCGGTTCATGAGCTTTTCAATAATCGGATTAGCGGTGCTGACCGAAATAGCATAACCCATACCCTCAACTGCCGTCGAGCTGAACTTGGCCGAATTGATTCCGATAACCTCGCCTTTTCGATTCAGCAACGCGCCGCCGCTGTTGCCGGGGTTAATGGCGGCATCGGTTTGAATCATCACAGCATCGGTGGTGTCAATCTGTCGATTCAAGGCGCTGACAATGCCGGTGGTGACCGATTGTCCGTAGCCGAGAGCGTTGCCGATGGCCACAACCTGCTCGCCCACCTTTAAGGCTGATGAATCGCCCATGGTGGCAGCCTTGATGGCGTTTTGCGTTTCACTTGTCAAATCCGATCGCTTAACGGCAATCACGGCTAAATCGTTGTCGGCATCGGTGCCCTTGACGGTGGCACTGCAAGTCGTTTCATTGACAAAGCTGACCGACAGCGTGGTGGCATCCT
>JAEDLK010000027.1 GCA_016295355.1 Clostridiaceae bacterium | reverse complement strand
GCAATGAATATAGAGCAAATTCAAAACCTTGCGTATTTGAATTTGCAAAAGCCGATAAAATCGGCTTTTCGAAACGCTTTCCAGCGTTTCGATATTCTATAGTCATTATAAGATATTGCAGAATGTTGCTTACGACCATATACCGTTAAAGCCGATTTCAGACAGCTTTGATTTGCTATATTTCGGGACATTGGCGCTCAGAAGAACGAAAATTTCGCTGTGTTAAAAAGACTGATAAAGGAAAATCATTTTATCGTATCAGAATATGATGCTGTTCCCGATAATAAAATTGACCGTAATGCTTGGATTTTTAAATAACACAGGGATCGGTTGGAAGGGAATCCGAATAGGATTTTTGCCGTTTGGCAAACCATATTTTTGGTTAACTACGGCAAGGTCGCCAAAATTCGTGTAAAGGAAGATCGGCCATACGGAATCGGGAATATGTTAGAAAACACAATATAAGTTCATTGGTATCGGGGATAGTGAAGGAATTATTCAATCCAAGAGAAAGCATCTGTTTTTTGCACAAACCATCGTGACGCTGGACTCAATCCGTTTTGGGGTTCAGCGTTTATTATGATCCTTATGGCTTGACCGCAAGCGTCATTTTTTTCTGGGTCTTGACAAAAAATCCCTCAAACCAAAGTTTGAGGGATTTTTACTATTTATCTCTTCCGATTTACTCTCCACTGCAATGCCGTTCTCAGGATTTTGGAAAGTAAGAAGTAATCGTAGAGGGGTGATATGTGAAAGTATATGCGGATCCGGCAATAAGTAAAAATAATAACGCACAGGGGCGTCAACTTGGAAACGAACAATCAGAAAAGAGACTTTTCATCAGCTGAACATCTTAATAAGGACCATGGACAGAATACCTAATAAAACACCGGAAACCGAACGCACTGACAGCCGTTCATGGTACATGATAGCTGCCACGAGCGTTGCGATAACGGTAGCACCGCCATTGATGACGGTAAATAAAATAATGGGGGGCAAGGCAGTGGTCAGCATGGTGGCAAACTGATTGATGACAAAGACGGCAACGGCTAAAGCAAAACCGCATATATAGAGGGATTTATTCAGATTCATAGGCTTTGTTTGTTCTTTAGATGGTCGGCGCAATAGAAAAGCTAACGGCAAGCCAATGACGGCAACAAAGGCAAAAGAGATAAAGGAAAACAGTGATATATTGCCGTCGGGAATGTAGCGAGTATACAGTTGTTGAGCCAGCATGGTGGCACCGTTACTCACCAAGGCTCCAATCAGCAGTGCCACGGTTTTCAGGCGGAATCTTTTATAGGTGATATGGGAGGAATGTATGAGTAGCCATGCTGATATAAAAAACAGCCCCATTCCCGCCATTTGCAACGGTTTAATTGGTTGGTTAAAGAATAAGGCACCTGCTAAAACGGGGATCAGTAATCCGGCTGTGCTGAACATGGACACAAGGCTGACGGCACCGTTTTGCATGCCGAAAATACTGCAGTAGGTTGTGGCCAAAAGTGACAGACCCGAAAAGATCGAAATCAGTATGGTTAGTGGTGTTATTTGTACCTGGCCGATCGAGGGCAACAACAATAAGAGCCCAAGCAGTGCCGCAATAGAGCTCTGATAGGCCGAATAGACAGCCGTCATACTAAGTCCGGTGATTTCGTTGCTGGAGCGTTTGTTAAATACGGCCTGTACCACACGTGCCAGCAGAATCATGATAAGCGACATTTCTGTTTGCATAAAAAATAACTCCAAAATATCAAATTCCGGAGTTATGATAGCACAGTAGATGTTACGATTCAAGAAAACGGCAATCGAAAAATTTTCGACTTATGGAAGATTGAATTTTGACGATTCGCGCAAAAACAGTTGATGCTGAACAGTCGTATTGGGTTGTAGGGTCCCACCGTTCAGTGCTGACAGTATTTGCGACACGGCCCAGTGAGAAGTTGCGCTATTGTCAATGCCGATGGAGGATAGGGAAGGGACGGTATAGGCGTCTGTAGAAAGATTGTCCATGCCGATGAGCTTAACCTCGGTCGGTACGCTGATGCCATGCTCCGATAAACACCTCATGGCACCGAATGCCATACGATCATAGGCGCACAATAAAGCGTCGAAGGGTATTTTTCGTTCAAACAACTGACTAACGGCTTGATATCCGCCGGCCTCAAAGCGCTCCCTGCTAATTGAAATTAAGCGCTCATTCCAGCTTCCGGTGACGGCCTGCATAGCTTCGATGAAGGTTGTTTCTTTCCCGACTGTCAACGGTTCACCGATAAAGCCGATGTTTTTGCAACCGCCGGCATGAAAATATTCAATAGCTGATCTGACAGCCGTTTGTTGGTCGATTGTGATATGGGATAGAACGCCTTCGCAGTTTTTACCGATGGATACAATCGGCGTTTCGTGGGGTGGCAGAGTAGACATATTGTTGCTGATGAGCAAAATACCGTCCACCGAAGTATAGGTATCATAATACTGAATCAACGGGGAAAGTGTTTCTTTGCTAAACCCCGTTACCGTTGTGCAAATTTCACAGCCGTTATCGGTCAACTCACGATGCAATGCCGTTACCAGTCCGGAATAGTACAGGCTGTCCAGTTCCGGACACAGAATGGCAATGACGTATTTCGGGTATTTGGCGTTAAAAAATTGCTTAAAACAACCCTGTTTTCGGGCAATCTCAAAAATCATCTGTCGGGTTTGTTCGTTAACCTCACGGCTCATGGAAAACGCTTTTGAGGCAGTTGAAACCGACACATGGGCCGCCTTGGCCAATCGTGATAGCGTCATCATGTTTTATTCCTCCGGTACAGGGCTTTAATATGATGCGTTGCATTCATTAAATAGAAGTTACTGCCTGATTATGACTCTTGTTACTATATGTATACCACAAAAAAAGATAAAGTCAACACTTTTGTAAAGCGGTGTTGTATTGAATCATTGTTTTTGTTAATGACAATCAATTGTTTGGTATCCGCACACGCATTTTTGCGATTTTTCATATCGTATAATGGGTACAGAAAACAAGAGTGAACAATGGGATGAGGCCCATTTGTTGGGTTGGTGATGGGGGCAGACAATCGGGATCATAAATAGCATCTCCGTGGCGGACCAATACGGTAACATGACCATCAATTCTTATGCCTTTTATCATAGTATATCCTGGGAAAGCCTCCAAGAAAATCTTGCAAAATGGCAGATAATACAGTATAATATCCTCGTTTACGAAAAGGGGTATCAAGATGAAACAAAGTAAGGGTTGGTTGGGAATTGTTCTGATTCTGCTGTCCGGTATCATTTGGGGTTTTATCAGTCTGCCGGTGGATTATATAAAATCACAGGGATTAAAAGACATGGAAGTGGTGTTCCTGCGTTCGGGCAGCACAGCCTTGGTACTGGGTCTCTTTTGCCTGTTTTCCAGCCGCAGCACCTTTCGTATTAAACTGAAAGATATTTGGTGCTTTTTTGGTACCGGTATTGGCAGTATTATGTTTTTTAACTTCTGCTATTTCAAATCCATCGATATGATGGGTGCACCCATTGCCTGTGTGCTGATGTACACGGCACCTTTCTTTGTGGTAGCTTTGGCGGCTATTTGCTTTAAGGAAAGAATAACGGTCCAAAAAGCCGTGGCATGTATGGTGGCCTTTGCCGGATGTGCTTTGGTTTCCGGCTTATTCGGCGGTAACGGTTCTGTCACGGCCGAAGGTTTAGTATGGGGACTGATGACCGGTTTCGGCTACGGACTTTACACCATTTTCGGTCGGTATGCACTGGATCGCGGCTACAGTTCGTTGACCATAACCCTGTACACCTTTATGATTGCGGCATTGGGCAGTGCTTGCTTCATCAATCCTTTGAAGGTTGTCGGTGTGGCGGTAAGTGGTATCGGACCGTTGGCTATGACCCTGGAAATTGCCGCTGTCAGCACTTTGTTACCCTATACACTATATGCTGCCGGTATGCGGTTCACCGATGCAGGTAATGCTCCTATCATTTCCAGTGTGGAAATTGTGGTGGCTACCATTATGGGTGTTGTGGTACGAAAAGACACCTTGGATATTTATGCCGGCATTGGAATACTTCTAATCTTGGCCGCTGTGGTATTGTTGAATTTAAATCTTAAAAAGAAAAATCAGACAACGCTATAAAACGGGGGGCAGTAAAACAATGGTTTTTACTGCCCCTATTTATGAGATAAGGTAAATTGAGAATAGCGAAGCTGAGAGCGGTAATCCCCAAAAAAGTCAGCGCTTTGCGTTTTCCATGTACCAAGAGCCGTGAGGAGACTATATGCCAAGTAAATATTATCTATTTTGAAGTGAACAAAGCTTCTTTTTGCGACCTTGCGGCGCTCTGTGGCGTTGTCCTTGCAATTTCTCTTAAAAGTCGTATAATGGATATAGATGATAAAAGGAGGGCAACAGGGATGAGTGCGTATGCGTTAGGCTTTGCGGCCGTTATTCGTTATGTTTTGCCCTTTCTTTCTGTCTTGCTCCTGTGCGCCTGCTTTGTTCCGCTGTTGAAAAAACAGACGAGAAGTCGGGCTTTTCTGTTGCTTGAGGATGCAACTCAACAGCCGGTTTGCCGGGTGGACAATGTTTTGGGAAGTGCCAAAGACTGTGATGTGCGTCTGCCGAATCTCGCCGAGCATCATGCCGTGCTGACGGTTAATGACCGTTCGGTGTTGATCAAGCCGCTAAAGGGCCATCGGGTGTATGTCAATAAGCAGCCCGTTTCGGGCGAATCAAAGGTTTCGCCCTATGACGTTATCAGTGTGGGTGGTCATGAGTTTACGGTGCGTCGCAGGCAAAGCAAGAATGCCTTAAAGGCAAAAAAGCCGCTGGCACAGCCCTATGCGGTTTTACTGCTGTTTGAGTTCTTTTTGTGGCTTTCGTTTGTCTTTACCTATATCGACACGCCTCTGGTACCGGCGCTGTACGGTGCGTTTGTGGCGGCACAGTGCGTCTTTTTTGCCGTTTCACATTTTGCCGGCGGTCATTTTTCCTTTATTATTTGTTACTTAATCAGTCTTGGCTTTACGGTTACGGCACCGCTTGGGACAAAGGCAGTCGTCAAACAATGGATTTGTTTGGCTATCGGTCTGTTGGTATCAGCGATGATTTCGTTTGTTATGAAAAGTGAGGACCGTGTCGTAAAATTCAAGATTCCGGCAGCCGTTTCGGCGGTTGCCTTGTTTGCGTTCAATATTCTTTACGGCAGTATTTATAATGGCTCACAAAACTGGTTGAGCATTCGTTCTATTTCGTTTCAGCCATCAGAACTAATTAAGGTATTGTTCATCTTTTTAAGTGCCGCCGGTTCACAGTTGATGCTTAAACAAAAGAATTTGCTTGGTTTTTCGCTGTTCACCTTATTCTGCATCGGCGTTTTGGCTTATTTGCGCGATTTCGGTACGGCTCTCGTGTACTTTCTGACCTATTTGACGGTGCTGATTTTGCGCCAATGTCCGTGGAAAATCATTCTGTCGGTTTTAGCCGGTGCTGCCGTGTGCGGCGGTGGTATTGTGATGATGTTTCCGTATGTGTCCAAACGACTATTTTCTTTTGGACAGGCGTGGAGTCATGCCTATGACACGGGATATCAGCAAACCAGGACCATGGTGGCCGCTGCTTCGGGCGGTTTGTTTGGCGTCGGTGGCGGTAAGGGGTGTTTGCGGGGTATTACAGCCAGCGATACGGATATTGTTTTCGGTTTGTTAGCCGAAGAGTATGGTATGATTATGGCTCTTTGTGCTGTGTTGTGCTTTGCTTTGCTGCTGTTTTATGCGGTGCATCGCTTCTCGTTTGTTTCACTGTATCATGCTATTCCCGGGTGTGCGGCGGCTGTTTTGTTGCTTTCACAAGCGGCTTTGAATGTTTTCGGCTCTGTGGATATGTTGCCTTTTACCGGTGTGACTCTGCCGTTTATCAGTAACGGTGGTTCATCTCTGCTGGCCTGCATGGCGCTTACGGCCTTTTTTACAGGAGGGGAACAGCGTGAATAAAATGACGCTTCGTAAAGCTGTTTTGTACGGCGTGGGTGTTGCGTTTATCCTTGGCCTTGTGTTGTTTGTCTATCGTTATTTGAATCATGCCGAGAGTTGGGCGTTTTTTCAGACCAACCGACATGCTTATACAAACGGAGAATTAACCGAAATGGGTACCATCAAGGACCGTACAGGCGACGTGTTGGCCTATACAAAAGACGGTAAGCGTTGTTATCATGAAGATGCACTTGTTCGCATGGCCACCGTTCATGCGGTTGGTGATAGCAAGGGGTATATCAGTACCGGCGCCCAAAACGCCTTAAAGGATTGGCTGACCGGTTATAATAAGCTAAACGGCTTTTATACCTATGACGGCAGTGGCAACGATATGCAGTTGACCATTGATGCCGATACCAGTGTGGCGGCAGTAAAGGCTTTGGGAAAGTTTGCCGGATGTGTCGGTGTATGTAATTATAAGACCGGTGAAATGATTTGCATGGTCAGCACACCAACTTTTGATGTAGGGGACATGGATTCTGTCAAAAAGGCAGAAAGCGGGGAGCTTGGCAGTGTGTATGTCAATCGCTTTCTTTCCTCTTTGTATACACCGGGATCGACCTTCAAAATCGTGACTGCCAGTGCCGTTATTGATACCTTGGGCGAAAAGGCATATGATGAGTCCTATTTTTGCCGCTACGGTACGATGATTGAGGATGAAACGCTGTCTTGTGTCGGCCGACACGGCGATGTGCAATTAAAACGTGCTTTTTCTCATTCCTGTAATGCCTATTTTTCACAAACAGCTCTATCAATCGGCAAAAACAACATGAGCCGATTTGCTGATGCATTCGGTTTTAATAAGACCTTTTATTTGGACGGTATCGCCTGTGCGACCTCATCTTATCAGGTAAGCGAAGCCAGAAATATTGATTTCGGTTGGTCAGGCATCGGTCAGTATACCGATCAGATTAACCCGTTTCAGTATTTGTGTGATATTTGTGCAATTGCCCGTGACGGAAGCTATGTGCAACCGTATTTTGTCAGCCGTGTGACGGACTCAAACGGATATCCGGTGCATACGGCCAAAACCAGCGAGAAACGAGTATTGACAAAAGAAACGGCCAAGCGCGTTGCCGAACTGATGGACTATGCCGTCAGTGACAATTACGGAAAATCGACTTTCGGTACATTGGATGTTTGCGGTAAGACCGGCACAGCGGAGGTCGGCGAGGGCGTAGAAAATTCGCTGTTTGTGGGTTTTTGTAAAGACGAGGATTTACCGCTTGCCTTTGTGGTTGTCGTCGAGGGTGGGGGAAGCGGCCGTTCCTCGGCATTGACGGTGGCTAATAAAACCCTCCAAGCTGCCAAAAAATCTTTTGCCCGATAACTGTCCGTGGTGTCTCAATATCGATGCTTTATAATCATTTGGAAACACAAACCGATCCTTTTGCAAAGGATCGGTTTGTTTCTTATGATCGCTTGTGTTATCCGGATTCTTTGCGATTACGGCCGAAAAATGACCCCGAAGGATTCCTCCTTCGGGGTCATTTGAACATATCAGTTTTACTCATGGTTCATTTCATTGGTTGCAAAACAGAGTGATTGTTTTTTTGGATAGACTCATCCATTGATTATTTTTGTAAGGTGTCCTCTTTACCTCGATAGACAACAAACTTGCAGAAGAGAAATTCTAAAATGAAGTTTGCCGACATGGTTAAGATCAATATCACAAAATCATTTACGCCCGCCGTTTCCGCCATATTACCAAAGTAGGTAGAAAGCGGTGTGAAGACTAAATAAAACCCAAATACTTTTAGCATCGCTACAGGCACATTAGCGGCCGATTTGAAAGTGTATCTGCGGTTTAGTGTGAAGTTCCAAAGAATGGAAAGCACCAGCGAAATGAGATATGCAATCCAGTAATCTTTAATGAAAATTTCAAGCAGTGCAAAGGAACCAATCTGAATAACACCGGCAGAGACAGAAAACATTGTGAATTTAATAGCCTGGCATAGTTGTTTTTTGTTTTCTTTCATGTTGTTCCCCTCACTGATGGATTTCCGTGCGTTCTGCTTTTCTGTTCATTCTTTTTAGCATCGCTTGCAGCTTGGGTGTGTTGTATCTCAAGGCAAGTGTCGGCAAAATGTTCAAGAATACATTAACTATTGCAACAGGAAGGGCAATGGAAAACGTGCATACATTCGGTATAAATAACATAGGCAAAAAGCCAATTAGGTAGGAAAGTCTATGGGTAAGCACACCCTTATTACATTCGATAATGAACTTTTCAATATAAGCCGGACTGTTTGGGTCGGATAAGTTTTTTTTGCTGAATCCGCCAAGACCGCCAAGCTCCCATACCTTGTCCTTCCAGTTTCGTACCTTCAATTTCTTGTAAAGATTTCTTTCTGTTTCAGATATGTTATATAACGGATTATTCACGTCAAACAGTTTATCCGGCATTTTGTTGATCATCATGGCAATAAGACCGTCGAGAGCGAATTGCGCTGCCGTGCATAAAACAACTGCTACGATTACATTATACCAAGTTGCCGTATTGAACACAATATTGAACGCCGTAATGATAAGCATCGAAATACCGATTATTGAAAGATATAATTTCATAATTCACCATACACAAGAGGCTTTTGGTAAAATTCTTCGTACGTTTTAACCCATGCCGCATAATTTCTGTTTTTCATATCTCGCTTTGCATCCGCATGAGAAAGATTTTTGTCGGGGTAAATTGCGGGAAGAATGTGCATTGTATATTCCTGCACAAAAAAACCGTCGCCGTCTAATACGTTGCTATCTTCCATGGTTATAAAAATCGGCACAATAGGCGTTTTATTGCGAACGGCAAGAGAAAAGGCACCATCCTGCATAGGACGTGGCTTGCGGTAGTTCCACCACATACCTTGTTCGGGATATATAAGAATGGTTTCACCGCGCTGCAGCAACTCTGCAAACGCCTTCATAAATTTTACCATTGTTGCTTTTTGGCTTGATAAAGGCAGCGTATTACAGTGTCTCATAAAGAGTCCGAACGGTTTGGGAGGATTGGTATAGTTTCCTTCTCGGATAACCTTATAAAGCATCCTGCCATCCATATCATCTCGAAGCGCTACCCATACCGCATAGTTATCACCAACGCTAAAATGGTTGCAAGTAATGATTTTGCCGCCCTTAACAGCAGTGAAGTTTTCAATACCCCGAACATCTTTTATGATGAGCTGTTTGTCGGCAATCATTTTATCGAAGAACCGTGCACCAAGAATATTGGCAATTCTGGTTTTTATTTTATTGATAAATTTTTCATTCAAATAATCAATCTTATCCGGCATAAGAGGGAATGTTTCAGGGTCATCTTCAACATCAAGATGCCAAAGTTCTTTTTTTTCAAGTTCCGCAATTCTTCGAAGCAGTTCTACTTTATGCGCTGATTTTTCCATATGCTTTAACTCCTGCAAAGTGTTTTCACAATGGTGTGATTCGAAGCAATGATTCTTTTGGCGTGTTCCAGTATTTCTTTTCCGGCAGCCTCTTTTTTTGCCTTCTCGCCATCGCCGAAGGCTGATTTATTTTGAAGAATTTGATTGTAAAATGGAGACTTTTGGGCATAATGCCAGAAGAATTCACCGTCTAACACATCATCGTATTGCCAAGGCTTTTTATACAGTGCATAGTGTACGATATTTTTTTTGCCCTCGCAGGGTGAATTTATAGGCACCTTATTCCAGCCGTTTTCAAGCATATATATCTTTCCATGGCAAAGGAAATTGAGATATGCCTGATCCGGATCAAGCAAATCAAAATCGTATTGTGTAATCAGTTGAACAAATTTCTCCTCAATGTTGTTTTTTCTAAATGCGTTAAGATTGATGACCAAAACCCCTGCATTCACATATCCGTTCGGATCAACGCCAATAGCTTCCTCGGTATAGCGTCTGAATTCCACCGTATTTCGAACGTATTGATCAGGCACCGCAGCTAAAATGTTGTCATCCAGCGGAGTATGATACAGTTTTGATATGTCACCCAAAACAACAAGGTCGCAATCAAGATATACAATCTTGTCGTATTGCGGAAACAAGGAGGCAATAAAAAGCCTGTAATAGGTAACGGTGGAAAAATGATATACGTTCTTAAAATGCGACCTTATATTCTCTACTCGTTCTGAAATATCAATAAAATCAATCGTGAATCCGGGACGTTCATTCATCTTGATCTTAACAATGTTCTCGTTGTTAAGACCCGTATTTAAGACGATAATTCTGTAAGTATACTCTATGGACGCATTTGTGATAAGGGATGATATAGCTATATCAAGATAGGGTATGTAATGATCGTCGGTTGAAAAGAAAATGGGAATCTCTTTACTCATTTCGGCTCTCCTTTGCTGTTGGCGTGAATCAATTAAAGACTATATTGAGTTTATTATACTTATGTAATAGAGAGGTGTAAACCTAAGTATCGGTAAAATCCGTCTACAGATTCACTTGTGTATCGTAGAATTCCTATTCTATGACTCTCCGATTCGGAGAACTACACAAAAACGCCCTGTTTTTTGAAAAACAGGGCGTTTTATTTGATTATTTCATTTTTGGTTTGTTAATGAAAGAGCATAGAACGATGACTACCTGACCCGCGGCACCCAATAAATAGATGAGTGAGACATTTACCTTAAAATACAGGAAGGTAATATGAATTGCGGCAAGGATAGACCACATCAGTGCCGACACGATAAGATAATTGTGTCGTGGATTGAACCAAATTGAATTAAAAATCAACTTTACGATTAAAACAATCGGTAAAGTATATAAAAAGTATAACCATTGAAATGTCATTTTTCGCATGATTAAAGTGGTGACAATAAAAGCAAATATGGCAACGATCCATCCACCGCCTTCCGCAATATACGAAATGGCACGACGATTGTATTTTGTTTCGTTTGTCTTATGCTCAATAACAGCCTCTTCAATATTCTCCGCCCTTACAAGGTAGTCCAATGTGACACCGAACAGATCGGCTATCTCCACCAACACGGATATATCGGGAGAGGATTCCGCTCTTTCCCATTTGGATATAGTCTTGTCCGAATAGTTTAATCTTTCGGCCAGTTCCATCTGTGTCATATTATTCAGGATACGAAGCTCGGTTATGTTTTTAGCAACCTTGTATTTTATATCACCCATTATAACACCCCTAATGCAAATGCCTATCGGCTTACTTTTTGAAAAAGGCCACTGCGACAGCACCGGGGCCCGCGTGTGTTCCGATAACGCTGCCGACGGTTGTATACCGCACCTCATCGAGATTGCCTTCCCAGATATGTCGGCTATCTTCAATATATTTTAACAGAAGTGAATCAGAAATTCCACTGTAACCGAGCAAAACAGGTTTTGTGAAGTCAATGCCGCCAGCTTTTCCTATTTCCTGAACGAGCAAGTTGTTGCTCATTTTCGAGCCACGTGCCTTGCCGAGAATATGGATTTCACCATCAACGACAGATAGTACGGGCTTTATATTCAACACACCACCCGCAAATGCGACAGTTTTAGAAATACGCCCGCCTTTTTTGAGATATTCGAGTGTGTCCACCAAGGCAATGACAACAATCTTTTTCTTTTCTTCTTCAAGTGCCTTTGCAATTTCCTGTGCACTCTTGCCTTCATCCAAAAGTCTAAAAGCCAATTCTACTAAGATACCACTGCCCGTCGTTACACTGGCACTGTCGACGATATAAATATTGTCAAAATCCTCAGCCGCAATGATTGCACTTTGGTATGTACCCGAGAATTTAGAGGTAAGGGTGATTACGACAGCACTTTCCTCGGCTTCTTTTGCCTTTTCAAACTCTCTTACAAAAACGTCGGGTGATGCCTGACTTGTGGTTGGAAGCACATCACTTTCTATAAGTTTTTCATAAAAGGTCTTGTGATCAATCGTAACACCGTCTATAAACTCCTCTGAGCCAAAATGAATCGTAAGAGGAACGGTGTGAACGCGGCTTTTGAATTCGGGCATTAAGTCAACGGTGGAATCCACAATGATTCTCGTTTTCATAAATCTCGCTCCTTATTTTTAACTGTTTGTGAAACGGTCTCTAACCTTTCGCTGATCATAGAAAGACTGCGATAAAACGCTACTCTTTCTGGCTCTGTGAGGCCATCGTTCATTGCATCAAGAACATCATTGATTTTATCTGCAATCTTTTTGGCGACCCCGGTTCCTTTGTCGGTCAAAATGAGCGGGCTTTTATATCTCTTGATTTTTTGGGATTTGCGGGTCAAATATCCGTTGATTTCAAGGTAATCAAGCGCACGGGAAATGGTTGCTTTATCTTCGGCGCATCGTCCGCAAAGATCTGTTGCCGTTGTACTTGGGTTGGTATAAAGATAGTAAAGACACGAAATATGAGCACTTCTTAAATGATACTCGGCCATCTCCTGATTCTTTATCTTTCGAATGTTACGGCTAATTCTATTAATAAGAACCGTAAAAGTCTCAAATCTTTCTTGCATATTGCCAACTCCAAAACGCTTCTTATGAACTCAATGTGTATTCAGTATAGCGCTATCTTGTTGAACTGTCAACAGGCATATCAAAGAACAGGGCAGAGAGGATTACTCATATTGCCACCATTCTATTATGCAAAAATCTATTTCCGGCGGCACTTGGTGTATTAAACATGAAGCGCGATTGGTTTGATATAATCGCTTGAACTTTCAAGCTTTTTTCGATTTCGGCCGTAAAAAGACCTTGAAGGATTGCTCCCTCAAGGCAATTGGAGGATATCAAGTGCACCCGTGTTTAAGAATGGGTGCTACCAAAAACATCTTTGATAATTCCCACACGCGCTTAAAATCGGTGGCCCCAATACTGTTGTATAGGCCATTTTGCTCGTGGTATCTTGCGAATCCGGATTGTTCGTAAAGTATGGACTATCCTATTTTTTGCTGCCATGGTGTTGACATGCTGAAAATAACGTTATGCATAGGCTGTCGAGAGTCGAACCCGTCACGCCTGACATTTGAATAATTTTGTTCGTACTTGTCTCATCACTTGCAATACGCCGGTATTACTGCGTTCTTCGACTTCGCCCGAATCAAAATTCTTCTAAATGGCAGGTCGAAGAGTTTGTGTCTCCGCCTTTTTTCGTCCTGCGAAGTCACGAATTTGCAGGAATACGCGGTATTTCAAAAATGAGTGCAAAGCAGGCGGGAAAAGGCGGTTACCCAAACCGTAACGTGTTCCACTCTCGCCAGCCTAATCAAAAGATGCGAGTCGTCATGGCTGTAACGTCTACGTTACCGGCAGTTGTTAATAGCATTTGACATGAATATCAACTTGTTAATCATTTGCTTTGAAAACATCTGCTACTTCACTGATGGTTACAAAAGCATCGGGATCAATCGATTTAATGATTGTTTTCATTCGTGATATTTGGAAACGATTTACAACAAAGTATATCATGGTTTTATCGACGTTCGAAAAGCCGCCTGTGGCCGGAATTTTTGTCGTTCCGCATTCAAACGCATTCATCAGCACCGTGGTTATTTCATCCGGCTTTTCTGTAACGATCATAACTTCTTTAGAACGGTCAATACCCTCAACAACAAAGTCAATTGTCTTGAGCCCGGCCATATAGGTCACAATTGAGTAAAGGGGTAAGATCCAACTTTGAAGAATGCTACCGCATACGATATACAGGATTACATTGTATATCATCACAAATGTGCCTACCGTAACATTTAATTTCTTTGCGAAAATAACAGCCATAACCTCTACACCGTCTATTGCTCCACCGTAACGAATGGTAAGACCGCTCCCCACGCCCGAAATGATCCCTCCAAACAGCGCACAGAGCAATAAATCTTCTCCGGCAAGAGGTGAGGCAAAGCGAACATCTATTGGCAAAACATCGGTAATTAGCCAAGCACACAATGAGTAGACGGTAACGGTGAAAATAGAATACATTGTAAAATTTATGCCTTGTTTTCTTAATCCGATTAAGAAAAGCGGTATGTTTAGGATCAGCAGAAAAATAGATATTGTCCAATACTTCGGTGTTATTTGAGAAAGTAAAATCGAAGTTCCCGATATGCCGCTATCGTAAAGATTGACGGGGGCCAGAAACACCGTCACGCCAAAAGCGTTGATACATCCGGTGATCAATAGAAAGATGAAATTCTGCCATTTCAGTTGTTTCAATTCTGATAGTCCATTCCGTATACTCAAATTTATTTCCTCCAATAAATGAGATGTGTTATTCGTTGCAAAATAACCGTTATTGCTGTTGATATGACAACCTTCCGTTAAAACATTTGATTGCGCTAATGACTATAGAATATCGAAACGCTAAAAAGCGTTTCGATAAGCCAATATTATGGGCTTATGCAAATTTTAATCCGTAAGTTTTTGAATTTTCTCTATATTCATTGCAATGGTATCAACAAATTTTTTTAAAAGTGTGTCCCGTACGACCGACAAGCTGACGGTTCACCTTTTCAAACACCTTGCCAAAGGTATCGCCCGTAAAAATCTTAACCGAAATCTCGGCTGTGCCGTCGTCTATGGGGGTTACATATATCTTATCCATATACCTATTTACAAAAGCGGAGTCTATCATTTCCTTTGAGGCTTCGCTTTCCGCTTTTTGGAGGATAGTTTTAATTTCCTCAATTTTTTCTTTGAATCCCGCCCTTGCATTTATCTCGTTTTCCATTTCTTCAATGGTTGAGTATATCTCGGCAGATTCCTCTGCAATCTGCTTGTTCATCTCAACAAAATCTCGGTCGCTGATTTGACCCGCAATATTGTGTTCAAGCAGTTTTGACTTTTTCTTTGACAGTAATTACGCAGAAACAATATCATTTGGTCTATTCATTCCCATTTGAGAAATGAGGCAATTTCTTGTTGTCAGCAGGGGGGTCAGAGATGCAATTAACGGCATTTGGTAGGCAAACACTTCGTGGTTAGCAAACGGCCTTCATAACCTAACAATAGCTCGATATAGTCTGCACCTTGTCGTCAAACAGAGCGCAGCTTAAGAAACCATAGGTGTTTTTGCGGGTTACAAACTGCGAGTATACAGCGGTATCCTCGGGCATATTGCCATATTTCTGCGACAAACGGCTGCCAGGAATACTAAAAGCTCGGAAATATTGTCAGCGAGGCTGGCGCTTGCTGCATAAAGAGCCTATGCTCTTTCTGATCTCGTAGTGAGGCATCAGCAAGTCATGTGCGCAATACATCGTTCTTTTCTTCTGCAGGTGCGAGCAAGAAAGCGGCGGGCTCGCTCTACGCTTTTCTGTTTACATACATAGGGTCTTATAACGCGCTTGAGTTGCATTCTGCGCTGCTTTTTCCGTGTCACCTTTCTGGTTGACATTATATGATTTCTGTGGTAAAATTTAATTCAATAAGATGATTGTCAAATAAGCGCAGCATAATGCTTAAATTTCACAAATTTAAGAAAGGGCGGAGGTAGGTTTACATGGCTGTTGATTTGTATAAGCACAATGAAGAGACCTATCATCCTGCCGTTGACATGCTGAAGACGAAGGGCAAGATTGTTCATTTCATCCAACCGATATAGGGAAATCCTTTATCGGTTTTGTATTGTGTCATGATTCCCCCCCGATATGAATGTATTCCGTCTGTCTCATCAGATTATGATTCCAAAACTCAGCTTAAAAAACCTAAAAAATGCTTTAACCGGATACAGGCCTTCAAATATTTGTTCCTTACTTATGTAAAGCTTATGATTATGAGCGGGAAAGAAATTGCGTAGATTAAGCCTATTGTATCATTTTGACGAATTAAGATATGGCAGACTAACTGTTCGACGACAGCGTTCCCTGTGAAGCTACCTACGTTGAGTTGAATGTAAGGTGAATTTAAGTCCTCCTAAATATGTAACGGCGCTTTATTGGAATCATTTGGTTAAAAGACAGCGACAGCCAGAAGCAATAGGAATGAAATAGGATTCTATGCAAGACAGAACGGGGTTGCTTTTCTTTGAATTTGCAAAAGCCGATATAATCGGCTTATCGAAACGCTTTCTGGCGTTTCGATATTCTATAGTTATTGTCATGTTGATCTGTCCGAAGACTGCTTCCTTGATCCCGTTGGCCGACTATGTATCCGATGAGGGCTTTCCATCGGGCAGATGGGTTGATATCAAAAGGTGCAAATATCAGCCGGGAAAGCTCAAGAAAACAGGATTTCACAACTTAAAAATGACGGATGACCATCCGAGTCGGTGTGGCAAAGGAGGTACTGAAATGTACTTGAACACGGTTGAATGCACAGAAACTTTTTTTGTGTGTTTCTTTTGTGATCGACGGCGGATATGAATTGGGCGCCGAAGAATAGGCGAGACTTGAAAAATGTCGGTGCTTTTTCAGTGATAAAAAGGATAAATGGGAGATGGATTATCCGTAAGCTCCTAATGCAGTTCATTGCAAAACCGATAATTTAGACGATGTATGTGAGGTTAAGATATGTATAGGTATTTTTTTAAGAGATTGATAGACATACTTCTTTCACTCCTCGGACTTATCGTTTGTGCAATTCCGATGATCATCATTGCTATTGTCATTAAATTGGATTCTCCCGGTCCTGTTCTTTTTAGGCAAAAGAGAATTGGATACAAAGGCGAGGTTTTTGAAATTCTGAAATTCAGATCGATGTGCGTAGGTGCAGAGCAGATGGGTTCCGGCGTGTATTCCGGAAAGGATGATGCTCGCATTACGCATATCGGCAATATTCTTCGCAAAACAAGCCTGGATGAAATTCCGCAGTTGTTTAATATGCTGATTGGGTCAATGAGTCTTATTGGGGAAGGAGATATAATAGTAACAACCAAGAAAAACATAGTGTTTTCAAGGGTTGTGGCGGC